>JBCCIN010000107.1:0-12964 GCA_039028235.1 Pseudomonadota bacterium | reverse complement strand
TTCTGGAGGAGGAGGCCCACGAGCTGCACCGGCTGATCGCCGTCACACCCGCACGCACCACGGCGGGCGCAGCGGCCAAGCTCCGGCTATTGTACGAGCAGACCGACGGCGGTGCGTCCTGTTGCATTCGCTACGAGCAGGAGCTGATGGCGTCAGCTCTGGCCACCCTCGAAGCGCAGGAGGTTTAGCTATGACCACGATGCACAAGGCCGCCGAGCATGACACCGCCGCCGACCCACACGTTGCCTTGCAGGAAGAACGCGAGCGGTTGCGGCGCGAATTTGCCGATCTCTTCGACGATGATGTCCATTTCACCGACAAAGATCTCGACCGTCGCAACGGCGAGTTCTTGGCGAGCGAACTGCCGCTGATCGAGAAGATCCAGCGGACGCCGGCCATAACGATCGAAGGTGCGCTCTGTCAGATCGAAGCGATCGATCAGCATGAAGACGACATGGGCGTCTCGGAGGAGCACGAGGTCCAGGCGATGGTCCGCGCTGAGGCCATTGCCACCATCCGGCGGTGTATCGGCGTGGTGTCAGAGTCCGAGCCGCTGCCCGAACGGCAAGTGTCGTCATCTCTGGCGGAGCTGCTCAAGCGCTACCGCCAGCTCGAAGAGCAGTATGAGAACACACCGGATTGCCCGTTGGGCGAGCACAACAGGATCACGTCCGGGCTGATGGCCCAGATGAACGATCTCGCACTTCAGATCGCGAACGTGCCGGTAGTCAGCCGCGCCGATGTCGTCGCCAAGCTCAACCTTACCTTCGAGGGTCACGGCAACTTTGCGCGGGAGATGGGACACGATGATCCGATCTATGGGCCAGCGACAATTGCCTTGAAGGAGGCCATCGCCTGGCTGGAGCGTTGATCCACTGACCTTCGTGAGGAGATGATGGGGCGGGCGGCGATGGCTGCCCGCCCTTTTCTATTCGGGAGGTCGAAGAGCCCTCTGGCATCATTGGCCTTGTAAGCAGTTTGGGAGGTTCCGCGTCGATGCTATCCTTGCTCGATAAATCTATCCGTGACTCCTCATGAGCATTTCCGGATAGGACAAACGAACAAAGCCGAGGGAGAGGCGAGTTGAGCTCTGCAATGAACATCGCGACCATCGACTGTCTTCATGCTGATGCAGGAACCCGTAATTTTGATTTCCTCAAGATCACGACCACTGACGGCGTCACGGGTTGGAGCGAGTACAATGAGGCGTTCGGTGGCAGAGGGATCACCGCGGTCATCGAACACATCGCCCCGCTTCTGATTGGCCGAGATGCTCGCGCCACGGAAGCGATCGTCGCCTATACGCAGGCCATTCGCAGGCAGGCTAGCGGTGGACTGATCCAACAAGCTATCGGTGCCATCGAAAACGCGTTGCTCGACGTTAAGGCAAGGGGCCTCGGCATTCCGGTCTATGAACTGTTCGGCGGTCCGATCAGGCGGGAAATCGAACTCTATTGGTCGCACTGCGCCACCTATCGGGTCACTGGGCATCAGAAGCTCCAGATTCCGCCGATCAAAAGCCTTGACGATGTGCGCGCATTAGGCCGCGAGGTTGTCGATAAGGGCTATCGAGGCCTCAAGACCAACGTTCTTCTGTTCGACGGCGAGCCACGCGGCCATGTTCCTGGTTACGCTCGCGGCGACAATTTCCCAGAGCTGACGGCCGAGCGAGTGTATGCCAAAGCCATCACCGAGCAGCTTGCTGCCTTCCGCGACGGCACGGGACCCGACGTCAATATCCACGTCGACCTGAACTTCAATTACAAGACTGAGGGGTTCGTTCGCATGGCGAAGGCCATGGCGCCCTTCGATCTGGCATGGGTGGAAATTGACAGTCGCGATCCTGATGCCCTTCGCTATATCCGCGATCAGATCGAGATGCCTTTGGCATCCGGCGAATGTCTTTTCGGACGCCGGGAGTACAAGCCTTTCTTTGATCGTCAGTCGCTAGACGTTGCGATCATTGATGTGCCCTGGAACGGACTAGGCGAAGCGCTCAAGATTGCCGCGATGGCCGATGCGATCGAGACGAATGTTGCGCCGCATAATTTCTATGGTCCGCTGTCATCAATGATGAGTGCGCATTTCTGCGCCATCGTGCCCAACTTGCAGGTCATGGAAATCGATCCTGATCGCGTTCCTTGGTACGAGGATTTCGTTACCGTGTCACCGCGTGTCGAGAACGGTAAGATGACCCTTCCTGATGGTCCGGGCTGGGGCACCGAGATTAACGAAGAGGTACTCGCAATGCATCCACCGATGTAGTGCTCCGACCGATGGCTTTCAGGGCCGCTGAAGGACGTCGTCGCAGTATTTGATCTGTCACCGATGGGTAGCAAAAGCTATCTAAGCCAGCCCTCCACATTGTAGGAGGCTGCGAGAGAGCGTCGTTCAAGCTCATTCGTACACCAGTACCTGAGATGCAAATCCGCATTGGTGTAGGAAAGATCGCCGACAGTGCTATCTGACATGCGACTGGTGGGGCAAACGCTTCGGCTGCGGAACGATTGCGGACGAGGGTGGGGCACGACAGATGAAACAGCGGCCAAAAGTTGCGCTCCAGATTCGATCTGGAGTGCGGAGAACTCCGCCTAGAACGAGGGTAGTGAAGTCATTGGCTGCCCGCACGCAATTGCGTCAAAAGATGGCGTGCAAGCCCTTCGATTTCAGACTGGAACCTCTTCGTGACCCGGGAAATGCCGATCTCGTGCGCGACTGCCCGAACGAAGTCCTTCTGGTCGTTCTCTAAGACCTTATGTACGAGCCAGAGCTTTTCCGGATGAGGTACATCGGGCCATTCTCGCCCCTCACCGTTGATCACTCGCCCTCGATACGGGACTAATGCTTTGGGCTGTACACCTTCAGGCCAAAAGACTTTTTCTCCGTCGGGCGTCTCGACTTGCTGCCTTAGGTGCCTGCAAGCGTCTCGCACAGTGCTTGATATCTTTCCACCGGTCCGTTGAAAACCGTGTTCCCATGCTATGCGGACGCTGAGCCGTGTAAGCGTTATTGGACCCTCGACGTCAATCAGCCTAGCCGCCATGGTCCTGAGTTGCGGACGATAGTCTGGTTCGTAGAAGCGTCAGCCCCTCGAGATCAGCCTCGCTAGGGTTTGAAACCACCAAGTCAGCGATGATGGCGACGTCGCACTGATGTGTAGCGAATGTGATGCGCTGTGCGATTTCCGCCTGAACATCGATCGCATGCTCATGAGTCGGTCGCTTCGATGGGCAGCTACTTGGCGCCTGAAGTTCAGCATCGTTGAGCTGTGAAATAGAACCTGGTGGCGACATGGTGGCGACACAGCCGCATTGTTTCTGGGAGAATTCTTCCTAACCCATTGAAAATATGGTGCCGGCGAAGGGACTCGAACCCCCAACCTCCTGATTACAAATCAGATGCTCTGCCAGTTGAGCTACGCCGGCCTTGATGTAGTGGCCTACTTACGAGACTTGTCTTGGCTGCGCAAGATTGGCGAATTCAGTCGTCAGCCTCAGCTTCGGGCTTGGCATCGACTTCCACCAGTTGCTGATCACGGAGCCTGTAGCCGGTCTGTGAAGGGGTGGTATTGTCTTCGTCTGGCAGGGTCAGCCAGATGACGCCCTTGTCGATCTCGTCGACGCGTGCCTGCGCGGGCGGGGGGTTGACGCCGGTGAGGAGCTTGACGCTGGCGAGCTCGTAGCCGTTCCCGGCAACTAGATAGCTCATCAGATATTGGCGGTAGGCTGACTGGTCGGACTGGTAAGCCAGGAAGACGACTGCATCGTCACTGCCGTCGTCATTCAAATCACCCCGTGCTGCGATCTCGATATCTGGATCAACCTCCATCCATTCGCCGATACGCTTGGCATCGGCCGTCACCACCGCCGCCAGCGCCGGATCGGCGTCGAGCGTGCTGCCGTCAACATCATTACTGGAGATCCCGGCAACCGTCTCCGCTGACGGCGCCTGATCCTCTTCGCCCTCTGAATCGGCCACGAGGGCCGGGGACGCGTCGAGGGCTGCCGTCGTCGTGTCTTCGGCCGCGCAACGCCAGCCTTCGCTGGTCCATTTGCCGACGATGATTTCGAGGCGTCTTGGGCAGAATGTCGCGTCGTTTTCGGCTCGCCACAGAAGCTGGCCAGGTTTCGACTGATCACCATCCTGCCAGTAGATCAGCTCGCAGGGTTTGCCGGATTCTGAGTTTTCAGCCTCGATGCGAATGCTGCGAAGATCGTCTCCCTGGCGGCATTGATGGCTGGCCAGGATGGTGCGGGCGTTGCCAGTCACCAGCGCGCCACCGCTGCCGGAGGTATTGTCTTCTTCGACCGATGCCTGCTGATTCACCTGATCGGTCGATGTCGTCTGCCCCCGAACGACGTTGACGGTGGACGTCTGCTGGCAGCTCCATCCTTCCTGCTCAAGCTCGTCTTTGGTCTTCTCGATGCGTGAGGGGCAATAATCCCGGTCATACTGGGCGCTGTAGAGCACGGCACGATCACCGCGATCGTCTTCAGCGACGACCTCGCAGGGTAGGGTGTGGCCGGCCTTCTTGACCTCGACGGCGATCCTGAGGGACGAGTCCAGTTTTCGGCATTGAAATTCGACCGCCGATGCGTTGCTCGCCACCCAAAAGATCACGCTTGAAGACAGAACCAGCGTCTTGAGAATCGTCGACATTCCAGACCTCGTGTTCATTCACAAACCTTCAATGCCAGACCGTCGGGGGTCTTTAGCACAAAAAAAGACGCAAATCGACCGATCGCGGCCTGTTACGACACGAGCTGCCACCAAAGAAAAAGAGGCGGCCGAAGCCGCCTCCTTCTCCAGCTCTGGAGGGCTAGTTGATCAGCTGTCGCCCTTGATCTGATAGGCGGTACCCCAACCCCAGGCACCGGAGCCGAAGCCGCGGGCGACGACGCGCTCGCGGTAGATGTCGGAGAGCACGTCACCGTCACCACCGAGCAGCGCCTTGGTGGCGCACATTTCGGCGCAGAGCGGCAGCTTGCCCTCGGCGAGTCGGTTCCGGCCATATTTGGCGAACTCGTCGGAGGTGTTGTTCTCTTCAGGACCGCCGGCGCAGAACGTGCATTTGTCCATCTTGCCGCGGGAGCCGTAATTCCCGGCCTGCGGGAATTGCGGAGCCCCGAACGGGCAAGCATAGAAGCAGTAGCCGCAACCTATGCAGAGGTCCTTGGAGTGGAGGACCACGCCCTCGTCGGTCTGATAGAAACAGTCCACCGGGCAGACGGCCATGCAGGGCGCATCCGAGCAGTGCATGCAGGCGACTGAGATCGAGCGTTCTCCCGGCGAACCGTCATTGATGGTGACGACGCGCCGCCGGTTGATGCCCCAGGGCACCTCGTGCTCGTTCTTGCAGGCTGTGACGCAGGCATTGCACTCGATGCAGCGCTCGGCGTCGCAAAGGAATCGCATTCTTGCAGCCATTGTTAAGCTCCCTTACGCCGCTTCGATTCGGCAAAGCGTGGTCTTGGTTTCCTGCATGTTGGTCACCGAGTCATAGCCATAGGTGCCAACGGTGTTCGAAGCCTCGCCGAGGACATAAGGATCGGCGCCGCTCGGATATTTGTGACGCTGATCCTCGCCCTGGAAATGGCCGCCGAAGTGGAACGGCATGAAGGCGACACCCCTGCCGACCCGCTCGGTCACCATGGCCATGACCTTGACCTTGGATCCTTCGGGCGAATGCACCCACATCATCTGGCCGTCCCGAATGCCGGCGGAGTTGGCATCGAAGGGGTTCAGCTCGCAGAACATGTCCTGCTGCAGCTCAGCCAGCCACGGGTTGGAGCGGCTCTCGTCACCGCCGCCCTCATATTCGACCAGGCGTCCTGATGTCAGGATGATCGGGAACTCGGTCGAGAAATCCTGCTGCTGGATCGAGGCATAGCGGGTCGGGAGACGGTACATCTGCCGATCCTCGTAGGTCGGATAATCCTCGACCAGGTCACGCCTCGGCGTGTACAGAGGCTCACGGTGCAACGGTACCGGATCCGGGAAGTTCCAGACCACACAGCGTGCCTTGGCGTTGCCGAAGGGCGCGCATTCATGCTCGATGGCGACCCGCTGGATGCCGCCCGAAAGGTCGGTCTTCCAGTTTGTCTTGTCACCCGCGACCGCCTCGATCGCGGCGCTCTCCTCGTCGGTGAGATCCCCGTCCCAGCCAAGCTCCTTCAGCATGGCCATGGTGAACTCGGGATAGCCGTCTTCGATCTCCGAGCCCTCGCTGAAGGAACCCTCGGCGAGCAGATTGTCGCCATCCCGCTCGACGCCGAAGCGTGCGCGGAAGGTGAGGCCGCCTTCGGACACCGGCTTCGACGTGTCGTAGAGGTTCGGCGTGCCGGGATGGCCCATCTCGGCCGTGCCCCAGCAGGGCCAGGGCATGCCGTAATACTCACCATCGCAAGGCCCACCGACCGCAAGCAGCGTGGTCTTGTCGAAGGTGTGCTGGTGCTCCATGTGGAGCTTCAGCCGGTCCGGCGACTGGCCGGTATAACCGATGGTCCACATGCCCTTGTTGATCTCGAGCGTGGTTTCCTCGACCGAGGGAGCACCGTTCTCGTCGACCGCGATGTTCTTGAACATCTCGTCAGCGAAGCCGAACTTCTGGGCGAACGCGTAGATGATGTCCTGATCCGGACGGCTCTCGAAGACCGGGTCGACCACCTTTTCCCGCCACTGGATCGAGCGGTTGGAGGCCGTCGCCGAGCCGTAAGTCTCGAACTGGGTGCAGGCCGGAAGCAGATAGCAGCCGTCCTGACGGTCGTGGAGCACGGCGGACATGGTGGGGTAGGGGTCGATCACCACCAGCATGTCCAGCTTTTCCATCGCCGTCTTCATCTCGGCGAGACGGGTCTGGGAGTTCGGCGCGTGGCCCCAGAAGACCATGGCGCGGACATTGTCCGGCTGGTCCATATTGGCCTTGTCCTCGAGCACGCCGTCGATCCAGCGGGACACCGGCATGCCGGCCGTCTCCATGAGTTCCTTCGACTGGAACTGGCCAAGCAGATAGTCGTGCTCGACGTCCCAGACGCGCGCCCAGTGCTTCCAGGAGCCTTCCTTCAGGCCGTAATAACCGGGCAGGGTGTGGGACAATACGCCGAGGTCGGTGGCGCCCTGGACGTTGTCGTGGCCGCGGAAAATGTTGGTGCCGCCTCCCGACTTGCCCATATTGCCGAGCGCCAGCTGCAGGACGCAGTAGGCGCGGGTGTTGTTGTTGCCGTTGGTGTGCTGGGTGCCGCCCATGCACCAGATCACGGTGCCGGGGCGGTTGTTGGCAAGGGTGCGGGCAACGCGCTTCAACTGAGAGCCTGGGGCGCCGGTGACGCGCTCGACCTCCTCAGGCGTCCATTTCTTCACCTCTTCCTTGATCTGGTCCATGCCCCAGACGCGCTGGTTGATGAACTCCTTGTCTTCCCACTCATTGTCGAAGATGTGCCAGAGAAGACCCCAAACCAGCGCCACGTCGGTGCCGGGGCGGAAGCGCACATATTCGTCAGCGTGGGCTGCGGTGCGGGTGAAGCGCGGGTCGCAGACGATCAGCGGCGCGTTATTCTGCTCCTTAGCCTTCAGCAGGTGAAGGAGGGACACCGGGTGGGCTTCCGCCGGGTTGCCGCCGATAAGGAACATCGCGCGGGAATTGTGGATGTCATTATAGCTATTGGTCATCGCGCCGTAGCCCCAGGTGTTAGCAACACCTGCGACCGTGGTGGAGTGACAGATACGCGCCTGATGGTCGACGTTGTTCGTCCCCCAGAAGGCAGCGAATTTACGGAACAGATAGGCCTGCTCGTTCGAATGCTTGGCTGACCCCAGCCAGTAAACCGAGTCGGGGCCGCTCTCCTCGCGGATCGAGAGCATACCGTCACCGATCTCGTTGATCGCGTCCTCCCAGGACATGCGCTCCCATTTGCCGCCGACCAGCTTCATCGGGTATTTCAGCCGCCGCTCGCCATGGGCGTGCTCGCGGACCGCAGCGCCTTTGGCGCAATGGGCGCCGAGATTGAACGGGCTGTCGAAGCCAGGCTCCTGGCCGACCCAGACACCGTCCGAAACCTCGGCAAGCACGGTGCAGCCGACCGAGCAATGGGTGCAAATGGACTTCTTGATCTCGACGCCGGTGGCAGTCACGGTCTGGGCCTTTGCCTTGGTCACCATGCCACCGGAGAGGACACCGGCCGCGGCGACACCGCCTGCGGTCAAGCCAGAACGACGGAGGAAGGTCCGGCGGTCGACGGTGTGTCCGGTCAGAACGTGGAGGGCTTGCGCAAGGTGAGGCGAACTCGCAGCACCGTTGGTTTTCTTTCTGAGCATGGTTTTCTCCAGCTTAGCCAGCGGGCGCTAGAAGCGCGCGAGATCGTAGGCTTGCTTGACGTGGGCGGTTTCGCGATAGCCGGCGGCCATATCGCTGGGCGCTGCGGCCTCTGCGGAGGTGGTTGTGCCAAGGGCGGCCGCTGCAGCCCCGGAGGCAGCGCCGACACTTGCGAACTTCAGAAAATCACGGCGTTTGGCCGTCGTGGTTTCTTGTTTGCTGTCCATCTTTCCACCTCGTTCGTTCAGCCGATCGGCGCGTTGCCCGCCTTCGGATTGCGTCACATATATCAGAGCTTTCCCAACGTCTCGTTCTCTTCGTGTCGTCATCGTCCCCAATCGTCTCCCGGCCCATGCCGGGATTTACTGCGCCATGGCGAAGGCGGTCGTCTCAATCTCCATGAAAACGTGTCCAAGCGTGCCGATCGGCGTATAGAGCGTCGCCGCCTTGGCGTTCTCCAGGTCGGTGAAGAAGCTGCTCGCCCAGGGCGCCAGATGCTGATCGAAGAAGCGCTTCTGTTCAGCAATGTCCAACGGCTCGCTGAAGTCGCCCATAATCAGACCCGCCATCATGTCGCATAGCGCCGCGATGTGGTCTTCGGGCTCGGAGCTGTGCCCGGCTCTCGCGATCCCAAGCCCGGACATGGACTGCCTGAGAACAGCGAGCGGCTTCTCGTTCAAAAAGCCGGTCATGTAATAGGAGCCATAAGGCATGAGCTCGCCGCGCCCAACGCCGATGAACAGTTCGTGATATTCTTCGGAAGCCTTGGATTCGCTTGTGTTCTGCGCGAGATGAGCGAGCAGTGCCAGTGCCTGTCCGAGATCCGTGTCGTCCCCTGTAAAGCTCGCCGTCAGCCGCAGCAATGATGTGTCCGGGGGACTGGCGAGAAAGCGGGCAAGCAGACGATACTGGCTTGCCCGCAGCTCATCCTCGGGCAGAACCATCGTGTTCTCGACTGATCTCGCTTTGGATACTGCCATCAACGGTTAGAGCCATCCCCGTTCGTGTTCCAGACGTTTTGCCGTGACATTATGGTGACCACGTTGGATTTATTCTGGTTCTAAACTATCGCCTGAGGAGGAACGTGGCAAGTTCCAACGGACGATCGGGGGCATTTGCTCGGCGAAAAGCCCGCAAGAATGGGCCTTCGATCGGCTAACCGCTTCGTTTTTCAGGCTTTGTGCTTCGGATCATCATTCGAAGAGATGGCCGGGTCATCCTCTGCGATCTCCGCTTCCGCCTGCGTTTGGCCGTTCTCCAGCGGCTCAGCATTGGCCGTTCCGCTTTCGCTCCGGTCTTCGCTGTCACCTTCGCCTCGCTGTGCGACGGCGTCATCATCGTCCCGCAGAAAGCCGCGTCCGACTTCGTAAGCGGTCTTCAAATGATCTACGGCCTTGAAGGAGCCGGTCAGATCTTCACCATAGTCGATCAGCCCGTCGAGATTGGCGAGGTCCGGCTTGACCTGCCAAAGACGGCGAAGGGCCTTGGTCTTGAGTGAAGAGGGAACACCCGCCTGCATGAACACGCTGAAATCGGAGCCGGACCCGAGACTGTCGATATCGGGAAGTGTCCCCGGATCAATCGCGCCTGCGTCTTGCTGATCGGCGTCTGCAGGCGCTTCTCCCGCGTTTTCGGACGTCACGACCTCCGCCTGATCGGCGCCCGCTGTCTCGTCGGTCGTCTTCGCTTCGGCCTTTCGCCTGGACCAGCGGCTGAGAAAGCCTTCGTCGTCCGAGGCGGTTTCCGTCTTCAATGGCGGTTCCTTGTCACGCCCCGCCATGGCCATTCCTCGCGGCAGGCCGCCGGCCGAAGCCGACATCATTGGGATCGTAGCGCTTGCGCTTCCGTTTCTTGAAAGGCTCGTCGACGTGGTGACGGTCACAAAAGGTCCTGATCCAGGCAATGATGGCATCCGGCATGGTCACGCCTTCAACGATCTCATCGCCGGAATCCAGATAATCCTGAGCCTCGAAGGGCGAGGCGGTCACCATGAAAGGGATGACATCGTCCTCGGCCTCGGGGTCGTCATTGGTCCGCAGCACGACGTAGAGCCGAGGCGGCTGGTCATTGAGATTGGTCTTGTAGCCAAGGGTTTCTTTACGATGCAGTTCAAGGGGAAGGGTAGCCATATGATAATGCGTCCACCCGTCCCCCTCGAGCAGCACCCGTTTGTCGTCGATCGGGCCAGCGCCAGGCAGAACCCCCACGGGTTTCCAGGCGACCTTTTGCCAGCGATTGTCGAGTTCACGCCGCTCGACGACGATGCCTACCGGCATAGTGATCAGTCTTTCCATGTCGCTCTCATTAGGCTTATTCTAAGAAGCATGCCAGATAGCTGAAATGCTTGGCAAGCGCGGTTTTGGCGCATCAGGCTCTACGCTGGATCTGGACAGCGGTCAGATCTCCAAAGAATAGGGGGCGTTGAACGACAGCGTTGCCCTTGATCTGCCGTCATAGCTTTGAACGGCAACGACAAAGGCGGCAGAAAATGTCAGTAGCCAAGAAGAAGGCCCTGATCTGCAATTGTGAAGTGACGATGGCGCTCGACGGCCGGCGTCTCGCGCAGGCACTTCGCCCAGATCTGGGCGAGGACGGGCCATTTGCGGTCCATACGCAGCTATGCCGTGCTCAGATCGATCGGTTCAAGCAGGCGGCATCGGCAGGCCAACCGCTTTTGGTCGGCTGTACTCAGGAAGCGCCTTTGTTCGAGGAGACCAAAGGCGACTCCGGGCCTGAAACGGACATCACCTACGTCAATATTCGAGAGCGGGCAGGGTGGTCTGAGGAAAGCGAGGAGGCTCTTCCGAAGATCGCGGCCCTGATCGCTGAGGCTGCACTGGACGTGCCGCCGACCGGCAGCATCTCGATGGATAGCAAAGGGCAATGTCTTGTCTATGGTTCAGGTCAGCAAGCCTTCGACGCGGCGCGTCAACTGGCCACTCGCATTGCCGTCACCTTGCTCTTGACCGAGTCTGAGGACGTCCTTCCGCCCGGTCAGATCGACATGCCGGTATTCAAGGGCCGGATCGTGAAAGCAGATGGTCACCTCGGCGCCTTCGATCTGGCGATCGACGGGTTTGCCCATATGAACGTGTCCTCAAAGGAAGCGTTCATCTTCGGAACGACGGAGAGTGGGGTCGCTGCTGAGACTGACCTGATCCTTGACCTATCCGGCGATGCTCCTCTGTTTCCTGCCCATGAGAAGCGGGACGGCTATTTCCGGCCAGATCCCGGCAACCCGGCGCAGGTGCAGCGCGCCCTGTTCGACCTTACCGATATGGTCGGCGAGTTCGAAAAGCCGCTCTATGTCGACTTCAAGCCCGATCTCTGCGCCCATTCCAGAAGCCGGAAGACCGGCTGCACCCGTTGTCTCGACATCTGCCCCGCGGCTGCCATTCGGCCAGACGGCGATGTCGTCGCCATCGACCCGTTTCTCTGCGGCGGTTGCGGTGCGTGCAACAGCGTCTGCCCGACGGGTGCCGCGGCCTACGCCTATCCACCCGCGGCATCCCTGCTGGAGCGCATGAGGACTCTACTCGGCACCTTCGTGAGGGCAGGTGGGGAGGCGCCGGTTCTGCTGGTGCATGACGAGGAGCACGGATCCGGCCTGATCGGTGCGATCGCGAGGCTTGGCCGTGGCCTGCCGGCTCGGGTGATACCCCTCGCGGTCAATGAGGTCACCCAGCTTGGCCTGGACGCGCTTCTCAGCGCCTTCGCCTATGGCGCGGCCGACGTCCTGATGCTGGTGGGTGAAAGGCGCCGAGACGAGCTTTCCGGCCTTGAACAGCAGCGGAACTATGCGCTCGCCATTCTCCAGGGCCTGGGCCGGGAAGGTAATCGGGTTCAGATCTTGATCGAGGACGATCCGACGGCGCTTGAGGAAACGCTCTGGAACCTGGAGCGCTTCGAGCCGCTCCCCGCAGGCGATTTCCTGCCGCTCGGACAAAAGCGCTCGCTTTTGCGAACGGCGCTCGACAGCCTTTACGAACAGGCGCCTCTCAAGCCTGAGCGCATTATCTTGCCCGCAGGCGCACCTTTCGGCCGTGTTCTAGTGGACGCGGAGGGGTGCACCCTTTGCCTAGCCTGTGTCAGCGCCTGTCCCACAGGGGCGATGAGCGATAATCCCGAGCGGCCGGAGCTGCGGTTTCAGGAAGACGCCTGCGTCCAGTGCGGGCTCTGTGCTGCGACATGCCCCGAAAGTGTGATCACGCTCGAACCGGGCGTGAGCTTCGAGGATGCGGCAAAGCAGCCGGCGGTGGTCAAAGAGGAGGAGCCTTTCCACTGCATTCGCTGTCAAAAGCCGTTCGGCACCAAGAGCTCGATCGAGAAGATCGTTTCGATGCTCGGCGAGAAGCACAGCATGTTCCAGGACGGCGGTGCCATCGACCGTATCCGCATGTGCGAGGACTGCCGCGTCATCGTGCAGTTCGAGGTGCCCGACAATCCACTTACAGGTCCGGCCAAGACGCCGGTGCGCACCACGGACGATTATCTGCGCGAACGCGAAGAGATCGAGGCCGCCAGACGGAAGCACGAAGATGGCGGCGAGGGTGACGATACGGCCTGAACTGCCACCCGCGACAACGTTCTTCCATCCCAGAAGCGCGGGCGCTCCAGCTCAAAGCTCAGGCAAGTTCAGGTCGGTGTGTCTCG
>JBCCIN010000106.1:0-12970 GCA_039028235.1 Pseudomonadota bacterium | reverse complement strand
TCCAGTGGCACTGAGAAAACGTGTAGAACGCCCCCACAACGTGTAAAATGCCCCCATAACGTGTGAGACGCACAAAGACAACGTGAAGAACGCCCCTGCAACGTGTCAATGGCACTGAGAAAACGTGTAAAACGCCCCCACAACGTGTGAAATGCCCCCATAACGTGTTAGAGGCACAAAGAAAACGTGAAGAACGCCCCTGCAACGTGTGAATTGCACTTATAAAACGTGTAGAACGCCCACACAACGTGAAAAATGCCCAAACAACGTGTGAGTGACACTTACAAAACGTGCAGAACGCCCCCACAACGTGAAAAATGCCCAAACAACGTGTAGAACGCCAAAACAACGTAAAAAACTCCAAAATAACGTGTAGAACGCCCCCACAATGTTCCAGTGGCACTGAGAAAACGTGTAGAACGCCCCCACAACGTGTAAAATGCCCCCATAACGTGTGAGACGCACAAAGAAAACGTGAAGAACGCCCCTGCAACGTGTCAATGGCACTGAGAAAACGTGGCGCACCAGGCCAAAACGGAGATCCGCCTCGCGCGCGTAGCGTTCCGCATTGATCGCAATCAATGGGCGACCCACCAGCCAGGTCAGCCAGGAGCCGGAAAGGGCATAGAACAGGGCGCACCACACCAGATAGCCAGGGATCGTGAAGCCGGGTGCGCCGTCGAAGGAAAAGACGACCTGGTTCGACAGCCCCCATAGCACGCCGATGAAACTGAGAAGCAGTAGGGTCGATCGCAAAAGTCCGATCGCGAGATCGGCGCCGAATTCGGTGAGGCGCTGGCAGTCCGCCTGCATGCGCTGGTCCGGGTTCTCACCGATTTCACCAGCGAATCCAAGAAGGTAGGCGCGGTTCGGTGATAGCCACTGGTCCAAGAGGTCATGGGTCAACCATTCGCGAAGGCGTACTTCCAGCATTTCGCGAATCCAGGTCTCTGCGACCACCATCGTCAACAGAACGGCAACGATCATGATAAAAACGCCGATCTGCCAGATGAATTCATCGGCATTCGCCTGCTCGAGCGCGTTATAGAAGTCGCCCTTCCAATTGTTGAGACGAACCTGGCCGACCATGTTCAGACCGATCGCGAGCACGATGCCGCCTGAGAGAAGCCAGATACGAAACCGGTGCGGCGACGAGGCGAGGGAGTGCCAAAGCGTCTTAAGCTGGCGAAAAATCGTATAATTATCCTGCTGCGTCGCCTCGGATCCGCCGTCTTCCCGCCCGATGCGTGACCCTGTGGCTTCGACTACCGCCATGATGCATTATCCCCAAGGCTGAAAGCCAGAAAGTCGCTCCAACTACCTGAAACTGCGACACTTCGAACCGTGGTGCCTATCTCTCTAGCAATTGCCATGCTCACCCCGTCCACGCCATAGTGCAGCGCTCACATGCTTCTCCTATCAGTATAAGATTAGGTCCGTCTGTAACGTTCGACACGAATTGGACAGAAAAAGTCATGGCAAACACCTCGTCGGCGGAGCGCATTGACGAGCTCATCCAGAAGATGACGCTCGAAGAAAAGATCGGCCAAATGACCCTGATTACCGCCCATGTGGCGATAACCGGCCCGAGGGTGCCGGGGGACTATATGGCCGCTCTTCGCGACGGCCAGGTCGGTGCCATCAATGCTTTATTCGGTGCGGAGCTGACCCGTGAGGTCCAGCGTGTGGCGATCGAGGAGACGCGCTTAGGCATCCCGCTGCTCTTCACCCTCGACGTCATTCACGGCCACCGGACGGTATTCCCGATTCCGCTTGCCGAGGCAGCCACGTTCGATCCCGATCTCTGGGAGCGAACCGCACGCGCCTCTGCTCTAGAAGCCACCGCCGACGGTGTCAACTTCAACTACGCGCCAATGCTCGATATATCGCGCGATCCGCGCTGGGGCCGAATCGCAGAGAGCCCCGGCGAGGACACGTTGCTGGCCTCGCGCTATGCCGTCGCCAAGGTGCGCGGGATTCAGGGCGAGGATATCGGGAAGCCCGAGAACATGGCCGCGACCGCCAAGCATCTGGCCGCCTATGGTGCCGCTCAAGCGGGCAGGGACTATCACTCGGTCGACATCTCGGACCGCACTCTGCTCGAAGTCTACATGCCGCCCTTCAAGGCGGCCATCGACGCAGGTGCTGTTGCGGTCATGCCGGGCTTTCACGACCTCGCCGGTGTGCCGATGACCGCGCACAAGGAGATTTTGGACAATCTGGTTCGCGACCAGTGGGGTTTCGATGGTCTGATGATCAGTGACTACAATGCCATCACCGAGCTGCTCGCCCACGGTGTTGCCGGGAATGTGGCCGAGGCCGCTGCGGCCGCACTCAAGTCTGGCGTCGACATCGATCTGATGGGTGATGCTTATCGGCAGGGTCTGCCCGAGGCGCTGGAGCGTGGCTTGGTCGAGGAGGCGGACATCGATCGGGCGGTCAGGCGTGTCCTCGATCTGAAGGCGGCACTCGGCCTTTTTGACGACCCCTACGCTCGCGGCATGAAGGACTTCCTGCCGCCGTTGCAGGTCAATGCCCACAAAAATCTTGCGCGCGAGGCCGGTAAGCGCTCGATCGTGCTGTTGACCAATCATGACGATCTGCTGCCGTTGAGCGAGCCCCCGGCGAGGCTCGCCGTCATCGGACCGCTCGCCGACAATCGCGACGAGATGATGGGACCCTGGTCGATCGTCGGCAAAGGCGAGGACATGGTCTCGATCCTTGAGGGAATCCATGCCGCTTTCCCGTTGAGCGGGATCGAGCATGCAGCTGGCGGTACCGTGCACGACGCCGTCGACGGTGACATCGCTGCAGCCGTCGACGCCGCAAGCCGCTCGGACATGGTGATCCTTTGCCTCGGCGAGGAGGCGATCATGAGCGGCGAAGCGGCAAGCCGGGCCGAGCTTGACCTGCCCGGGCGCCAGGCGGAACTGGCGCGCACCATCCTCGATTTGAAGAAGCCAACCATCGCCGTGCTCTCGTCCGGCCGTCAGCTCTGCTGCCCCTGGCTGTTCGAGCGTGCCGATGCTGTCCTGGCAAGCTGGTTCCTCGGCAGCGAGGCCGGCCACGCCATCGCCGATGTGCTCTCCGGCAGGCATAACCCATCAGGCAGACTGCCCGTGTCCTGGCCGATCGACGTCGGCCAGATCCCGATCCACTATCAGCCGCGGCCGACCGGGCGCCATCCCAACGTGCAGGAGCGCTACTCAAGCAAATACCTCGATCTGCCGGTCGAGCCGCTGTTTCCCTTTGGCCACGGTCTTTCTTATACGCAATTCGACCTCCGCAACATCAGAGCCACGCCGGAGACGGCCGGACCAGGCGATGAGATCCTGGTTGAGGTCGAGGTGTTCAACCAGGGCGATGTCACAGGCGAGGAGACGGTTCTTCTCTTCACGCACGATCCCGTGGCCTCGCTGGCCCGCCCGCTTCTCGAGCTTAAGGCCTTTGCGAAGGCGCATCTCGAGCCGGGACAAGCCACCACCGTCCGTCTCACCCTGAAGGTCGACGACATCGCGTTTCTCGGTCACGACCTTAAGCCTGTGTTGGAGTCAGGCGAGATTCATCTTCTGGTCGGTCCGAATGCCGACCGATCATCACTGAGCCAGCTGACGATCTCCATCAAAGCGCGCTAGCCAACCGACGGCGATGGGCGGGAGAAAAAGGGTGAACAATTTGAGAACGTGCTGTGGTTTTGTAATTGGCTGATTTGTAACGCAAAACGGCGCTGTCAATTTCCCATGAACTTTTTTGGGAAGATTTTTCCGCCTCTACTGTTTACAGAGTTAGATAAATCCGTTCACGACAATCGAGAAGCGGAATCTCATGTCCGTCATGACAGCGAGCAGGCGCGTCACCCGTGCGATGCGGGACGCGATCAAGGAGACGATTTCTCCGGCCAATCAAGGATCGGAGAGGACCACGTCGAGCCGGTCCTTTAGCGAAAGTCACCAGTTCGGTCAGGAGCTGCACAAGCGCCTGAATGCCTATACTGGTGCGATCGACGAGTTCGGTTGCCCGGGCAACACGGTCGACAACTGGCGCGTCGAGTTCTCCCGCAAAGAAGGCGCATTCGAAGCCGCCAACAGCGCCAGCAAGGACGACAAGGCCTGATCAACGTCGGGCGTTCGCCTTTGCCTAAGTCGGAAGACGATCGAGACCTTTAGGTATGACCGCAGGTCCGCGTCCGCGCTTCTCTCAAATCGAGAGCTCACGCCTCGCACCTTGGGGCAATGGCCAGTTGGCGTCATTCAAATAGGCGCCGGCGACAATATCAGCGGCTGGCTTGAGGCGGGAGACAAGAGTGGTGGCCCCCAAAGCGACTGCTAGGCAAAAGAGCACCAACACGGAAAGAGGCAGCCAAATGGGGGTGCCTCCGAGGTGGCGTCCGATCACCGGAATCGCGGCCGAAGCAGTCTCCAGGACAGTCACGGCGGGACGTGCCAAGAGCCCGCGATCACCGATCAGCAGCGCCGTCCTCAAGCGAAGTTGGGCGAGGCCGGTTTCCGCCTGCTTGAGCGCCGTTCCATATTCAAGCTGGGCCGCCTGCCCAGCCTCCAATCGTGCAAGCGCGTCGTTGAGACGGGCCTCTGCCAGGGCCAGATCCGAACCGTCGTCGCCCGCGATATCGGTCGCCGCGCCCAGCGATTGATTATCGGTCCAGGTGGCTGTCCGCACCTCTGTCATCGCATCGATCATCAGCCGGAGTAGCTTTTCGCCCCGCGTCGGTCCACCGTTGCGTTCGAGGTCAGGATCGTAGGGACTGTCGACGATTGCTGCCTTCGCTTGATCGATACGCCCCCGCCATGACGCTTCGCGTCGCATGGTCCAAGCCATAACCTCAATTTTCTGCTGCGCCCTTTCGTCATTCGCGGCATCGGCAAACGCCGTGATCAAGTCATCAAGCCACTGCTGTGCCTCAGCGACGTCGCTGGTGTCGAACCCGACGACAAACTCGCCCTCCTTTGTCGACCTCTCGACCCAGAGATCCTGATCCCAAGCGCTACCAGAGGGTCGTGTATTGCCGTCTCCCGAGGCTCCGAGAATGGCCGCCCGCAGTGCCTCGGGACTAACCGACGTCGAACGGATGAGATTATCTGGATCGTCCGTGTTGGTATCGATCGTGACGATCTCGCTCCGAAGCCTCGCTTCGATCGCGCCGGCTTTTCCAAGCTGGAGAACGCTGATTACGACACAGGCGAGTAAAGAGGCCGCGATCGTCACGAAGAGCAATGGCCTTTCGCGGACGGCTGAGATCACGGACGCGTCATGGCCAGTGCCGCTTTCCAATCGTGTTGTCATCTCGTCCTCGCCGATACTGAAAGGTCGGACCTGGGGGCTTCATCCGGATTCCGCCTGGATATCGAACGCAGGCGGCCGGCGGGCGCTACCTCAATAGGCCGAACGATCGAAAGGCAGCCTGATGGCGGTGCGCAAGATGATGGAAAGGTCTAGCCAAATCGACCAGTTCTCGATGTAGAAAAGGTCAAAATGAACGCGCTTTTCGGCTTTCTCACGGGTGGTCACTTCACCCCTATTGCCGTTCACCTGAGCCAGCCCCGTAATGCCCGGCTTCACGCGGTGACGGGCTGCATAGTGGCGAACGATCTCCTGATAGGGCTGATTCTTTACCATCATACCGACCGGATGGGCGCGCGGCCCGACGATCGACATGTTGCCGATCCAGACATTGATCAGCTGTGGCAGCTCATCGATGCTGGTCTTTCTCAGGAACCGCCCAACCCTCGTAATTCGGTCGTCATGACGCGATGTCTGTCTGACACCTGTCGGATCGCCCTTATCGACATGCATGGTGCGAAATTTGTAGACGTCGAAAGCAACATTGTTGAAGCCGAAGCGGCGTTGCCGGAACAGCACCGGTCCGGGGCTGTCGAGCTTGATCAGAACGGCCGTCAGCAGAAGCAGGGGGGCCAAGAAGATCGCCGCCGCCAGGACAATGATTTTGTCCTCCAGCCATTTGGCGATGCCTGCCCAGTCACGCATGGGCAGACGCGTCAGGCTGGTCACAGGAACGGGGCCGAGATGGGTGCCTGAACGGTGGGTGAGCTCGAAATGGGCGAGATCCGGGCCGAGGAAGATATCGGCAGGAACCTCCATCAGCCGCTCGACCGTGTCGGCGATCCGTCGTGAATCCGAACTCGGCATCGCGATGACGATCGCATCTATCGGCTCTTTTCGGCAAAGCTGCTTCAGTTCGAACAGCGAACCACGGACCATCATGGCAAACGGATCTGATGGGTCTTCAAAGACGCGATCATCGAAAATGCCAATGAGATCGAAATTGTCCGGCGCCTCGTTGTCGCTCAGTGATTCCAGCAAGCGCGCGGCTTGCTCCGTGGCGCCGACGATCGCCAGGCGACGGCGGGCAAAGCCGAGACGGTGCATCATGGCCACAACGCCACGTTCAACACCGAGATTGATTATCAGCAGGATCGGCGTCGTCATGGCCCAGACGATCATCCATCCGCGGGAGTAGTCGCTGCCGGTTTTCATGAGGAAGAGCAGGCCGATCACGATCAGGAGCGAAATACACCAGGCCGAAATCAGACGCTGCAGTTGCTGGTCCAGCGGACCGCTCATCCCGCGGCCGTATTTTACAAAACTTATAGTAGAAAAAATAGCACCACCTAGAACCGCAAGTTTGCCATAGTGAATCGAGCTTGCATCGAAGAACAGGAACAAGTTCTCCAATGGCACGAAGCTCTCAGGCGCGTAGTAAAGAATGAAAGCCAGCCAGCCGCTAAAGCCGGCGACCGTCAGATGCAGGAGAACCCTGACCGAGTCGAATAGCGCCAGCATGTAGCGGCGCATGACATGCGAGGAGAATGCCGCGGAAGACTCCTTCAAGCCTTCGCTCGACGCACTGCCGCGCGCAGATGATATGGGTGATGCCAAAATTCAGACTTCCGACGAGGCGTGAGTTAGGGGACGCGGAGCGCCACAATTTCAGTCTAAAAGAGCCTAACTTATGGGAAAAAACAACTCATCTTTTACATCTCGGAATATGCAAAAAGCCAATTCAACTTTATTTTGACAGATAATGCCTATTCCCATTAAGCCTTGGTCGAAAGCAGACCAGCCGATCACGCAAAAATTTTTGAATCCTGAAGAACTACTTCCTTTGGTTGATTTATCCATCAAGGACCCCACGGCGAGTGCTGTGGCATCTTTGATCGGCCTCATCAATTCTTGATCGATTGCCCCTAAGATCGGCGGGGATTGGAAAATCCGCTCGACCGTACTATGCCGGTGCCGGCTTGTCTCGTTTCGCAAGGGCCGACGACCAGTTGTCGTCGGTGTCACAGATGCGTGGAGGAACCGCCCGGATGACCGCTTGGATCAGCATGGTAGCCGATGAAGACGCGTCGGCCGATCAGAGAGCAGCGCTTGATGAAGCGCGCACGCCGCACGGCACCGTCGACAATGTCATGCGGGTTCATGCGCTTCGGCCCAACACCATGCGCGGCCATGTGCGCCTCTACCGCTCCGTCCTGCATGACGATGCCAACACCGTTCCGATGTGGCTGCAGGAGACGATCGCCTCCTATGTCTCGCTCGTGAACGGCTGCGCCTATAGCCTCAGCAACCACTGGGCCAATGCTCGTCACCTGATCCTTCAGGAGTCGTGGGGCGATAAGGAGAAAGCCGATCGGATCGAATCAGCCCTTCGGAGGGGCGCACCGGAGGATGTCTTCGACGGCGCCGCCCTCGCGATGCTCCGTTATGCAGAGAAGCTGACCCGGACGCCCGGTGCCATGGTCGCCACCGATCTCGATGCGATGCGCGCTGACGGCGTGGACGACGGCGAGATATTGGAGGTCAACCAGATCGTCGGCTACTTCAATTATGTCAACCGACTCCTGAATGGCCTCGGCGTCACCCTCGAAGGTGACGTAGTTGGCTACTACAAGGACGCGGCTCATGATGGCGAGGAGACTGCCGCATGAGCTACGCCGTCGCCGGCAGCATGGATCCTGCCGCTATTCCCGTGATCGACATCGGCCCGCTTCGGGACGGCTCCGATCCGAAGACCGTGGCGGCTGCCCTGCACCGTGCCAGCCGTGAAGTCGGCTTCATCTATGTCGCCAATCACGGCATCGCTTCATCGCTGATCGAGAACACGCGGGCTGCAGCACTTGATTTCTTTCGGCTGCCGGAAACCGAGAAGCGGGAGGTGGCGATCACCGATCGCCATCGCGGCTATCTCGGACAGGGCGGGGCCAGAATGCAGACCGGCGCTAAGGCCGATCTGAAGGAGAGCTATATCTTTGGCCTGGAGAATGCAGAGGGTGTAACGCCTGATGACCATCCGCTCCGCGGCGCCAATCGCTGGCCGTCGTCGATGACGGACCTTCGTGATCACGCCCTTGCTTATTTCCAGGCGGCCCATGACGTCGCCTATCATTTGATGCGCGGTTTCGCGCTCGGCCTTGGCCGGGAGGAGAGTTTCTTCCTGAAGACCACTGCCAAGCCGATGAGCCGGGCATCGTTCGTCTATTATCCACCGCAGGACGCTGCTATGGGTGCCGATCAGTTCGGCGTCGGGCCGCATACCGACTTCGGCGTGCTTACGGTTCTCTGCCAGGACGATGTCGGCGGCCTTCAGGTCCAGAATGCGGAAGGCGAATGGGTGAACGCGCAGCCGATCGAGGACACGCTGGTCGTCAATGTCGGCGATCTTCTCGCGCGCTGGACCAACGATGCCTATCGCTCCACGCCGCATCGGGTGGTGAACAGCTCAGGGCGGGAGCGACTGTCGCTGGTGCTCGCCTACGACCCGGAGCCGGATACGCTGATCGACCCTAGGGCGCTGTTCGGCGATGATGTCGAAACATCCTACGCGCCGGTCACCTGCGGCGACTATCTGGTCCGGCGCTTTGCCAAATCCTTCGCCTACCGTCAGAAGACATCGTGAAAGGAGGCGGTCATCATGAGCGACCGAAAGGACTGGCCACGCAGCATCAAAGCGATCGGGGTCATCGGCGTCGGCGGCATCGGCCGATCGATCTGCCACCGGCTCGCCGCCAGAAAATATGCCGTTGGCGTCAGCAAGATCGCCGCTTTCGACCCCGATGACGCGGCCCTTGCCGGGTTCAGCGACAGCGACGTCGTCACCTGCAAATCCGGGGCGCATCTGGTCGACATGGTGGATTTGGTGCTGCTCTGCCTGCCGGATGGCGCGGACGTTGCCAAAGTCGCCAGGTCGCATGAAGGATTGATCGACTGCGTGCATCAGGGGCAGATCATCATTGATCATGGCTGGTCGTCGTTGAATCTGACCCGCCAGCTCAGCACGGCGATCGCCTCGCGTGGTGCTGCTTTTCTCGATGCGCCGATCCGGCGGTCGGGGGATGTCGATCATGCCATTGCCGGCGGCCGGCTGGGCCTGGCGATCGGCGGCGATCCGCTTGCGATCGATGCCGTGAAGACTCCGCTTGGCTCTATCGCGCACAGCATCACTCCGGTCGGACAAGCTGGTGCCGCCCAGGTGGTGCGGCAGCTCGGCGATCTCGTCGCCTTCCAGACCTTTGCCGCCCTTGCCGAAGCTCTGGTGACCGCGCGCGCATTCGGTATAGAGGAGGGAAATTTGTTCAACGCGCTCGCCGGCGGTCAGGGGGATGGGGCGGACATCGGTCGGCCCGGTCTCGCCGCATTCCTTGCGGTCAATGACTCACCTAAGGAAAGCCGGATTTCGATCGATGACGCCGGCAAGAGGCTCGATGAGGCGATCCAGCTCGCACATGCGAAGAAGCTGACCCTCGACGGCGCGAAAAGCACCATGGCGCTCCTGGAGAAGGCCAGGGAACGAGGGCTGGGCGACGGCGGGTTGATCGGTCTCTTCGGTGTCATCGAACCCGGAGCTGACGGCCAGCGGTCAAGCGATGTGCGCCAGCGTCAGCACGCCCGATCCTGAGCGCACATGATCGCGGGCACTATGACAACCGATCCTCAAGCCCTTGGATGCGCGGTCTGATAGAGCCGCATCAGCCTGTCGCCATCGAGGCTGGTATATCCCTGCGTGGTCGACAGGCTGGCGTGGCCGAGCAACTCTTGAATGGTGCGAAGATCGGCCCCGTCGGTCAGAAGATGGGTGGCGAAACTGTGGCGAAGCGCGTGGGGTGTGGCACTTTCCGGAAGGTTCAGCATGTGCCTGAGCGCCTGCACATGCCGCCTGATCAAAGCGGGCTGCAGCCGCTTGCCACGAAGACCGACGAACAGCGGCGATCCGTCACCGAGCGGGAAAGGGCAGGCGGCGAGGTAGTCCGAAAGCGCCGCTGATATGATCGGCAGGATAGGCACCAGACGCTGCTTTCCACCCTTGCCGGTCACGGTCAGCTGGCGAAACGATGCCGGATCGCTGCCGACCCTGCCCCGGTCGAGAGCAAGTGCTTCACCGATCCGAAGACCTGCACCGTAGAGGAGAAGCAGGAGAGCGGTGTCGCGCTTGCCGATCCAGTCTTCTCGCGACGCCGCCGGCGCCTGGTTAACCAGATCTTCTGCCTGATCCGAGGACAGAGGTCGCGGCAAGCGCTGTTCCTGCTTGGGCGTGCGCAACGCCTTGATCGCCGGGTTGTGCAGGCCGTGCTGACGATCGAGATAGCGATAGAAGCTGCGAAGGGCAGCGAGACCTCGGGCAACAGACGACTTGGCAACACCGTCTCGATAACGGGCGGCAAGCCAGGCACGAAAGTCGATGGTCTTGAGATCGGCAAGCTGGTTCAAGCTCGGCGTTCCGCCCAAATGCTCGGCGCAAAAGCCGAGAAAGCCGAACAGGTCCGCTCTGTAGCCCTTGACGGTCAGCTCAGCTTGGCGCTTTTCATGGGCGAGCCAGTCGCACCATGCCTGCACCATCGCCGCCACTTCGGGATCAATGCCGAGTGTGTCCGCCTGCAAAGCCATCTCCTGATCCTGTTCAGACCAGCTTCGATCTGGAGCCGGAACCATGCCTCGGCCAGGCATCCGATGGCAAGATGTCGACATCGAGCAAGAAGCACGTGGTACCAGCTGCGACGCCGGCAGTGCCGGTGCTGCTGCCCCTGCCGCTGGATGGCGCATTCGACTACGCCATGCCGGCAGACGCCGGTGTCGACCTTAGGCCGGGGGACGTGGTTGAGGTGCCGTTCGGACCACGCTTCGTGATCGGTGTCGTCTGGGACGAAGTGCCGGCAAAACGGGCCGAACCGAAGCGGCTGAAGCCGATCCGGCGCGTCCTGCAGGCTCCCCCACTCTCACCAGCGCTTCTTCGTCTGGTGAAACACATCGCGGAGACCACGCTCCATCCGCTCGGCAATGCCCTTCGCCTGGTCCTGGCATCACCATCCGCTTTGGATCCGCCGGCACCGAAGATAGGGCTGGTGACCGCAGACCTGCCGGACGAAGGCCATCGCATGACACCGGCTCGCCAGCGCGTGCTTGCGGTGCTTGAGGACGGTGTCGCACGCCTGCCAGCCGATCTGGCGAGGGCGGCGGGGGTCAGTGGCGGGGTTGTCCACACCATGGTGAAGCAGAGCTTGCTCCGTCCGATGCCGATCGCGGAGTCTGCCGAACAGGTGCTGGAAATCAGACGCGATGCCGTCGATCTTTCGCCCGCTCAATCTGCGGCCGCCGACCAACTCGCGGGCCGGGTGGGGCAGGGCCATAGCGTCACCCTTCTCGAAGGTGTGCCCGGATCGGGCAAGACCGAAGTCTATCTCGAAGCGGTGATTGCCGCTCTGGATCACGGCGAGCAGGTGCTGGTGCTGCTCCCGGAAATCGCGCTGACGGCGGAACTGCTCGGCCGGTTCGCGAAGCGCTTCACGCGCGAGATTGCCGCCTGGCATTCGGAGCTCGGCAGTGCTCGGCGACGGCGGCTCTGGCGGCGGATCGCCGAAGGCAAGGAGCCTGTGGTGATCGGTGCGCGCTCGGCACTTTTCCTTCCCTTTCCGAAGCTCGGCCTGATCGTGGTCGACGAGGAGCACGACGGCAGCTTCAAGCAGGAGGATGGCGTACCCTATCAGGGGCGGGACATGGCGATTGCGCGGGCCCGCTTCGAGGACTGCCCCATCGTTCTCGCCTCGGCGACTCCCGCACTCGACACCGCTTATGCCGCCGGCCGGATCGAAGGGGCGCCGGCGCCGAGTAGACCGGTGTGCCCGCCGCTTCGTCTGCCGTCCCGCTTCGGTGGTGCCCGCATGCCTGAGATCGAACTGATCGATCTCAGGAAAAACCGACCGGCGAAGGGCGGCTGGCTGTCACCCCGGCTGCGCGAAGGCCTGGAATCGACACTGGCAGCAGGAGAGCAGAGCCTCCTTTTCCTGAACCGCCGGGGTTATGCGCCACTCACGCTTTGCCGGGCCTGTGGCGAGCGGCTTTCCTGTCCGAATTGCCACGCATGGCTGGTGCATCATCGGCTCCGTCGTCGCTTGCTCTGTCATCACTGCGGCTATTCCCGGCCAGAGCCCGATCATTGCCCGTCCTGTGGCACGCTCGATGCACTCACCGTCTGTGGCCCGGGAGTTGAGCGCCTGCTTGACGAGGTCAGAAACGTGCTGCCGGAAGCGCGCACTGCGGTCATGACCAGCGACAATCCCGGCAGCCCGCGCGCGGCCGCCGAACTGTTGGCTGCAATGCGCGCCCATGAGCTGGATATCCTGATCGGCACCCAGATCATCGCCAAGGGTCATCACTTTCCCGACCTCACGCTGGTTGGCGTCGTCGACGGCGATCTTGGCCTCTCAGGTGGCGATCTGCGTGCGGCCGAGCGCCAGTTTCAGCTTCTCTATCAGGTGGCGGGACGAGCGGGCCGCGAGGAGCGGGCAGGGCGGGTCATGATTCAAACCCATGTCCCCGACCATCCGGTGATGCAGGGCCTTAGGGCCGGCGACAAGGATCGGTTCTACGCGGAAGAACTGGCCGAGCGGCACGATGCGGGCTTGCCGCCCTTCGGCCGCCTTGCCTCCGTCATCATCTC
>JBCCIN010000105.1:0-12981 GCA_039028235.1 Pseudomonadota bacterium | reverse complement strand
TCTATCCGATCACCGGGCGATTGGTGGCGGCAGCTGTCAGGAATGCTTTTAAGGACTTGGTCGATCAACTCAACAGCAGATTGGACAACACCCTTTCCGCCGATCGTTGGCGGGCCAAATTTAAGGCTGCGGTTTCCGGACGAAGCGAAGCGGAGATTCTGCTGAGCGAGGGAGCTGCTTTCGAGATCATCGACCTGCTTCTCATCAATCGTCAAAGCGGCTTGCTCATTGCTCAGGCCGGTTTGGACGCTGATAAAGACGATTCCGAAAGCCATGTACTCGGCAGCATCCTCACTGCGATCATGGCATTTGTGCGCGATGCGATGAGCGAGTCCAGCGAGCAGGATCTTCGTACGCTTCATGTTGGCGACTTACGGTTACATTTGCAGGTTTCGCCAGGCGCCATTCTCGCCATCAAGACGAAAGGCCCACCGCCTGCCGGCTTCGAGACCGCGCTAAACGAGATATTTTATGACTTTCTCGCTCGCTGGGGACATCTGCTGAGTGATCCAGATCAAATCGAGGGTAGCGATGCGATCGCACTGACCGAGGATTTAGAGACGCGATTTCAGTCATTGCAGAAAGCGCGACAGACCAACTTCAAGGGACCATCAAAGAAAGCTGCAATCGTTCTTGGAGCAATCGCTTTGGTGGCCGTTTTTTGGATCGGGTGGATGATTTTCGACGGGTGGCATGAAGACCGGATAGAAACACAAGTGCGGACGGTGCTCCAGGAACGGCGTGAGTTGGCTGGCTACCCTATCGAGGCGGACTATCGCCGAGATGATGATACAGTTGTCATCTCCGGGCTTTTTCCGAGTGAGGAATCCGTCGCATCTCTCCGGATGGAACTTGAAGACTCCTTTCCGGTGTTACCTTTGGTCATGAATGTTGGCGTCCTCCCGGAGGTGGAGCAGCCAGACAGCGTAACTCCCGCGGATCTCGACGTCATGGAGGACCGAGTGTCCGACTTCGCCGAGGCGATTGCCGCTCTAGAGGGGCGGCTTCCCGCCGCGCCCGAAGCTGAGCTTGCCGAACTCCGTCTCTGGCTCCATCGTCAATCCATAAGATTTGACGACGATATAAGCTTTCGAAATGAATCAGAGGCGGTCGAGCTATTGGAAACGATAGCCGACCGACTTTCCGTGATGCCTGACGATGTTGGCCTTCTTGTTGTCGGCTATGCCGACGATCTTGGCGAGGACAGCTTGAGCGCCCGCATCTCCCGATCGCGGGCCCGTTCGGTTGCAGAGCGGCTGGCTGACTTGGGCACACCCTCGGAACGTCTTCAAGCCGTGGGACGAGGCAAGGAAGAGCGCGTCAGCGACATCGATGGAGTTGGGAGCATCAATCGAAGAGTGGAGTTCGAGCTGATTTACTTATCGAATCGAAATGCATCTAAAAACGGAAGACCCGGGGCCGATGACGGCGATCGCTAGAAAGCTCTGCCTGCTTGGCGATTTCTCGGTTGGGAAGACGTCTCTCATTCGTCGTTACGTGCATGACGAGTTCTCCGCGGACTATCGTGCGACCGTTGGCGTTCAGATTCACCAATACAATGACTGTGTCGATGGAGACGGCAGCACCGTCGAACTTTCTCAGGTGATATGGGATATCGAGGGCAGCCGTTTCGGCAAGGACCTCATCAAGAACTATGTTGTAGGCTCGGCCGGGGCCGTGGTCATCGGTGACGCGACACGCAGCGACGCCGCTTCATCCATGGCAAGTCACGCGAGGATTTTTCTTGGCATCATGCCCGGCCGTCCTTTGGTCTTTGCGATGAACAAATGCGATCTGGTTGCTAAGGACGAAAGGCCTCAGGTTGGCTCTTTGGTCGAGGAGTTCGGCGGCGGACTTGTATATACCTCGGCATTGACTGGCGAGTCAGTTCGACCTTTGTTTCGCGCGCTCGGCATGCGAATCTTGGAGATCGGCGCGTGAGGTCAGGGCCAGACGAATCCTATCGCTGCCATGCCGATGGCACCGGCACCTGTTCAGACGCGTAGCAGCTAATGGGCGCGCTTGATCAGTACTTCCTGGATCACGGCCGGATGGGCCTGATCTCTCTCGATTCGGATCGCCGGGTCGACATATGCATAGGAAAACTCGTCAGCGAACTTTCCAAAGGAAGCGTGGCGATTGAGGCGCTTCCCGTTCTCATAGGGTTGGACGACGTTCTCGACGATATAGCCGGCGGCCGACAGTCAGAATTGCTCCTTCCAAGAGTGACGATCCAAGCTGGCTACTTGGCCGGCAAGACATTGTCTATGCAGATTATGCCCGCTGAGGCTCCGAAGTCGGTGCAGATTCTCATCCGGGACGAGTCCGAGCTTGCTGAACTGGAGCAAGGTGTCCTGCAGCACCGAAATGAACTAGCTCTTGCAAATGAAGCCTTGGCCGAAGCGAGAGCAAGAGCTGAAGAGGCACTAAGACAAAAAGCTTCGTTCCTGGCAAACATAAGCCATGACCTGAAGACACCGCTTCAGGTCATCATCGGGAATGCCGAAATTCTGCGCGGCGATCTGTCAAAAGAAGAGCGAGATGAATTTCTTGAAGACGTGCTTGATAACAGCAATTTTCTCTTAGCACTTATCACAGACCTCTTGGACGCTTCGGCGCTTGAAGCCAATCAACTCGCACTGACAGAGGAGGCCATTGACATTGGATCGTTGCTAGAGCGGATCGTGTCGATGGCGCGTCAGATACCTGATGGCATGCAGCGACACTTCGAACTCGAAGTGGACGAAAGAAGCCCCCTGATTATGGCAGATCCCATGCGTCTTCGACGCATTCTGCTGAACCTTGTGAGCAACGCCGTCAAGTTCACTGATGTCGGTGGTCGGATTGTGTTACGGGCAGAGCCGAAGGCTGCAGGCGAATTTATTGTGGAAGTCAAAGACGATGGCTGTGGCATTGAGCCAGCGATGATGCAACATGTTTTCGAGCCATTCACGTCAGCGGGTTCACAGGACGGAACGGGTTTGGGGCTGCATATTTCGAAGTCACTTGCAGACTTGCATCAAGCGAACCTCTCGCTTTCAAGCGAGCCGGGTGTCGGCACGACGGCACGCCTCTGCCTGCCGAAGGCCAGAGTTGTCAAAGCGCCATCATGAACGAAGCCCGCGTTCTTCTCGTCGAAGACCAGAGCGCCTTAGCGCGCACCTATCAGGGCTTCTTGCGCGGCGAACCCTACAAACTCGATCATGTCGAAACTGGCGAAGCTGCTCTTCAGGCCATGGGTGAGATGCCTGAAGCCGTGCTACTCGATCTGAAGCTGCCGGATATGAACGGTCTGGATGTTCTAAAGGCGATCAGACAAGGAGGTCTGACGACTCCTGTCATCGTGATCACTGCTCACGGATCGATGCAGACGGCAATCGAAGCGATGCGCGCTGGGGCTGCGGACTTCCTCGTCAAGCCTTTCACTGCTGAACGGCTGAAGGTGACACTGCAGAACGCTCTGGAAAAACAGGAACTCACCGCCGCAGTTCGAAAGTACGAAAAGGAGATCGACCGACGCAACTTTCAAGGTTTCATCGGATCGAGCCTGAAAATGCAGGCCGTCTATCGCGCAATCGAAAGTGCTGCAAGCAGTAAGGCGACTGTGTTCTTTACAGGTGAGAGTGGCACTGGCAAAGAGATTGCCGCACGCGCGGTCCATGATCTCAGCGGACGAACCGGTGCGTTCACACCTCTGAACTGCGGCGCCATTCCTCACGATCTTATGGAAAGTGAAATTTTTGGCCACGTAAAGGGCGCGTTCACCGGCGCGCTGGCCGAACGGGAAGGGGCTGCTCGACAGGCTCACAAAGGCACATTTTTCCTCGACGAGGTCTGTGAGATGGATTTGCAGCTACAGACCAAGCTCTTGCGATTTCTACAGACTGGACAAATCACGAAAGTCGGCGGCGGTTTGCTGGAAGATGTCGACGTCAGAATTGTCTGCGCGACTAACCGTGAGCCCGTAATAGAGGTGCAGGCGGGTCGATTTCGAGAGGATTTGTTCTACCGACTTCACGTTATCCCGATACATCTGCCGCCGCTCAGGGAACGTGGTGACGACATCATCGAAATTGCCAACTGCTTCTTTGAACGATTCGCCGAACAGGAAGGACGTGAATTCGACAGACTATCCGAAGCGGCACAAGCTAGGCTTCGTCAGCACGACTGGCCTGGAAACGTTCGAGAACTTGAAAACGTCGTTCGTAATGTCGTCGTCATGAACGACGCGGCCACCATCGACGCAGATATGTTGACGCCGTTTGCAGGTGCGCCCGATCGATCGACGATGCTAGAGAAAGAAGCAAAGACCGCTCATCAATCCAAGAACACATCATTGGATCAGCTGGCAGAGAAGATACGTCCGCTTTCCGAAGTTGAGCGCAAGGCTATCGAAGAGGCTCTGAAGTTCTGCGATGGAGATGTTCGAAAAGCTGCGGTATTTCTCGATATCGCACCAGCGACGATTTATCGGAGACTAAAGGCTTGGGGTCAGAATTGGCGACAAACCTAAGCGTCGGTCAAAGTGAGCGTTGTCATCACGTTCGCCACAAAACTCAGGCCCATCTCAAGACCTTCAAAACCTTGTTTTTCGCCTCAACAAAGCAGGGTTCTTAGCTACAGCTTGGGCTCCAGCTGGGTGAGCCGATCGAGGCCCTCAACCATCACGGTTGCGTCCATGTCGAGCCTTGCCAGCAACTGTTCTTGAAAGGCGAGGGCGACCGGAATGATCCGCGCGATCAAGGCGCGCCCGTCTCCGGTCAGGCTGAGCGACACCAGACGCCGGTCATAAGGATTGAGCAGCTTCTCTACCAGACCCGCGCGCTCGAGGCGGGCTGCCGCTCTGCTGACTTTGGACTTGTCCATATCGACGCGCTTATGAATGTCGCGCACGCTCACCCTATCGGTCTGCGAGAGATGTGCGAGAATGCGCCATTCTGGCAAGGAAATGCCGAACTCCTCTTGATAGAGTGCCGCGAACTCCCGGCTGACATGTGACGACGCGACCGCTAGCCGATAGGGCAAGAACGCATCGAGATCGAACAAGTCGGCCTGATCGCCGGGGCTCATTGCAGTCGTCTCCATCCTAAGAACTGTCCTGCCTGCAAACTGGCTTGACTTCATTGCAAATGCAACGATATGTTCATTTTGTTTCACTTGCAATGAATTTTGCGGATGCCACCCTATGGAGGATGGACAGTGAACACCCCGGGACGCGCCGATGACATGATTCGTACTCCGGGCGAGGCCGGCACGTTCGAAGGCTATATGTCAGGCTTCGGCAACGACTTTGAGACTGAAGCGCTGCTTGGTGCCTTGCCTCAGGGCATGAATAGTCCGCAAAGATGCAATTACGGACTCTATGGTGAGCAGCTCTCCGGCACCGCGTTCACCGCACCGAGCCACAAGAACGAGCGCACCTGGTGCTATCGCATCCGCCCGTCGGTAAAGCATTCGGGCCGTTATCAAAAAATCGCGTTGCCCTATTGGCAGTCTGCGCCGAACGTCGATCCAGATGTGATCTCGCTTGGCCAGTATCGCTGGGATCCAATACCCCATAGCGATGCGCCGCTCAATTGGCTCACCGGCATGCGCACCATGACCACGGCGGGCGACGTCAACACCCAGACGGGCATGGCAGCGCATATTTATCTCGTCACCGAGTCGATGGTCGACGCCTATTTCTATTCCGCCGACAGTGAGCTTCTGGTCGTGCCGCAGGACGGGCGGCTTCGCTTTTGCACTGAGCTCGGTGTCATCGATTTGGAGCCAAAGGAGATCGCGATCATACCCCGCGGCCTAGTCTACCGGGTCGAGCTTCCGGAAGGTCCGGCACGTGGCTTCGTCTGCGAAAACTATGGCCAGAAGTTCGAGTTGCCCGGCCGCGGCCCGATCGGCGCCAACTGCATGGCGAACCGTCGAGACTTCAAGACGCCGGTCGCTGCCTTCGAGGATCTAGATGGGCCGTCGACGCTGACGATCAAATGGTGCGGGCAGTTCCATGAGACCAAGATCGGTCACTCCCCGCTGGACGTGGTCGCCTGGCACGGTAACTACGCGCCGGTAAAATACGATCTCCGCAATTACTGTCCAATCGGGGCGATTCTCTTTGACCATCCCGACCCCTCGATCTTCACTGTGCTGACCGCCCCGTCCGGCCTGCCCGGCACGGCCAATATCGATTTCGTCCTGTTCCGCGAGCGCTGGATGGTGATGGAAGACACCTTCCGCCCGCCCTGGTATCACAAGAACGTCATGTCCGAGCTTATGGGCAACATCTATGGCCAGTATGACGCCAAGCCAAAGGGTTTCGTGCCGGGCGGCATGAGCCTCCACAACATGATGCTGCCCCATGGACCCGACCGCGAAGCCTTCGAGAAAGCGTCCAATGCGGCGCTCGAACCTCATAAGCTCGACCAGACCATGAGCTTCATGTTCGAGACCCGCTTCCCGCAGCATCTGACCGCCTTCGCCGCCAAGGAAGCGCCGCTACAGGACGACTATATCGACTGCTGGAAGGATATCGAAAAGAAATTCGACGACACCCCCGGCAAGAAGTAGTTTTTTCGAGGCTTGGCTGGATCTGAGGGAGACGGGAGAGCATGAAGCTCGCGACGTTGAAAGATGGGACGCGGGATGGTCGGCTGGTGGCGGTGTCAGGCGATCTCGACCGCTATGCCGAGGCCGGCGACATCGCACCGACCCTGCAGACGGCGCTGGACCACTGGGACGACGTAGCACCGGACCTTGCCGACCTCGCAAAAGCGGTGGACGAAAAAAGCGTGGCGACGCTCACCTTCGAGCCGACCGAGGCTGCATCGCCGCTGCCACGCGCTTTTCAGTGGGCCGACGGCTCGGCATATGTGAACCATGTCGAGCTGGTCCGAAAGGCGCGCGGCGCCGAGCTTCCTGAGAGCTTCTGGACCGATCCGTTGATGTACCAGGGTGGTTCGGACAGTTTTCTCGGCCCGTGCGAAGAAATCCGCTTTCCAGAAGAGGCCGTGCCCGGCTGGGGCATCGATTTCGAGGCCGAGATCGCGGTGATCACTGGCGACGTACCCATGGGCGTGACGCCCGAACAGGCGAGGGACGCGATCCGTCTGGTCATGCTGGTGAACGACGTCTCGCTCCGTGGCCTGATCCCGGCGGAGCTTGCTAAGGGGTTCGGCTTTTTTCAGGCGAAGCCATCGTCGGCTTTCTCGCCGGTCGCGGTCACCCAAGAGGAACTAGGCGAGGCGTGGCGGGAAGGCAAGCTGCATCTGCCGCTCCTGGTCGCCTACAACGAAAAACCCTTCGGCCGGGCTGAGGCCGGCGAGGACATGACCTTCGACTTCGGCAAGCTCATCGCCCATGCCGCGAAGACGAGGCCGCTTTGCGCGGGCTCGATCGTCGGCTCCGGCACAGTCTCCAACAAGGATGCGGACGGCTCTCCCGGAAAGCCCGTCGCCGATGGCGGCAGGGGCTATTCCTGCATCGCCGAAATCCGCATGATCGAGACGATCCGGGACGGCAAGCCGACGACGCCGTTCATGGGATTTGGCGATCGCGTACGCATTGAAATGAAGGACAAGGATGGCCGCTCGATTTTCGGCGCCATCGACCAACAGGTGGAGAAGGCATGAGCAAGCAATTTGCATCCGCGGGCGATCTCACCAAGAAAACAATCTCGTTCACCGAGATCGGCGAGGGGCTCCACGCCTTCACCGCTGAGGGTGATCCCAATTCCGGCGTGATCATTGGCGACGACAGCGTCATGATCATCGAAGCGCAGGCGACGCCGCGTCTGGCCGAAAAGGTCATCGAGCGGGTGCAGAGCGTCACCGACAAGCCCATCAGCCATCTGGTGCTCACTCATTACCACGCCGTGCGCGTCCTCGGTGCCTCCGCCTATAAGGCGCCGACCATCATTATGAGCGAAAAGGCGCGCGCCATGGTGGCCGAGCGCGGCCGGGAGGATTGGGATTCAGAATTCCAGCGCTTTCCGCGTCTATTTGAAGGCCATGAGTCCATTCCCGGTCTCACCTGGCCGACCATCACCTTCAACGATCGCATGACTGTCTATCTCGGCAAGCGCCGGGTCGATCTGATGTTTCTTGGACGCGCGCACACTGCCGGCGACATCGTTGCCTTCGTGCCCGACGCGAATGTGATGTTCACCGGTGACATCGTCGAATACCACTCCGCCTGCTATTGCGGCGACGGCCATTTCCATGACTGGCCCGACACACTCGACGCGATCCGCCGCTGGAATCTCGATTCCATAGCACCCGGACGAGGCGATGCGCTGGTGGGTCCGGACATGGTCAACGCCGCGCTTAATTCGACCGCAGATTTCGTCGACACGACCTATCGCTCGGTTGCGCGCGTGGCCCTTGGCGGCGGCTCGCTCAAGGAGGCGATGGCCGCCTGCCGCGATGTCTGCGATCCGAAGTTCAAGACCTATGCCATCTATGAGCACTGTCTGCCCTTCAACGTCTCCCGCGCCTATGACGAAGCCCGCGACATCGACACACCGCGTATCTGGACGGCCGAGCGGGATATCGACATGTGGGAGGCCCTCCAAACCTAGTTGCCGCCGCCACTTCATCGACTCGGACCGGAGATGCCTTCATCAAGGGTTTGCGCCCAAGGTCTTGAACAATCTGATCGTTAGCGTTCCGGACGAGAACTGAGCCATGGCCTATGACTACAAACGCTTCGACTACATCCCGCCCCCCGGCCTGACTGAGACCGAGCCTCGCCACGCCGTGGCGATCGTCGGTGCTGGGCCAATTGGTCTCGCCTTGGCCCTCGAACTTGCGCAGCACGGCGTGGCGAGCGTCGTCCTCGATGACAACGACGTCGTTTCAATTGGATCGCGCGCGATCTGCTGGTCCAAACGTTCGCTTGAAATTCTAGACCGCATTGGTGTTGGCGATGCATGTGTCGAAAAGGGCGTCACCTGGAAGGTCGGGCGCACCTATCATCGGGATCGGGAGGTGTTCAATTTCGACCTGCTTCCCGAGGACGGCCACAAGATGCCGGCCTTCGTCAACCTGCAGCAATACTACGTCGAGGAATACCTGGCCGCGGCCTGCCAGGCTTCGGACTTGATCGATTTGCGCTTTAAGAACGAGGTGACCGGGCTTTCCCAAAACGCTGACGACATCACCCTGTCGATCGAGACGTCTGATGGCGCCTATGCGCTTGACGCCCACTATGTCGTCGCCTGCGACGGTGCCCGCTCACCAATCCGCGCGATAATGAACCTCGACTTCGAAGGCGAGCTGTTCGAAGAGCGCTTTCTGATCGCCGACATCGAGATGAAGGCTGATTTCCCGTCTGAGCGCCGCTTCTGGTTCGAGCCGACCTTTCATCCGGGCCAGTCCGCTCTCCTGCACAAGCAGCCGGACGACATCTACCGCATTGACCTGCAGCTCGGCTGGGACGCGGATGTCGATGAGGAGAAGAAGCCCGAGTGCGTGATCCCGCGGATCGAACGCGTCGTCGGCCATGGCGACTTTCGTCTCGACTGGGTCAGTATTTATACCTTCCAATGCCGAAAGCTCGAGCGCTTCGTCCATGACCAAGTGATCTTCTGCGGCGATAGTGCCCATGTCGTCTCGCCCTTCGGCGCGCGCGGCGGCAATGGCGGCCTGCAGGATGTCGACGCCCTAGGCTGGCGTCTCGCGGCCGTGGTCGAGGGCAGGGCAGGGGCCGGGCTTCTCGACGCCTATGACCGCGAACGCCGGTTCGCCGCTGCCGAAAACCTCCGTCATTCCTCCCGCTCGACACGCTTCATGACACCGGCCGACGGCGTCGAGCGTCTGTTCCGTGACCAGATCCTGACGCTTGCTGAACATGCGGACTTCGCAAGGCCGATGGTCAATTCGGGACGGCTTTCCAAGCCTTCCGTCTATCCGCTCGACGGGGCGCCGGACGATCCGTCTTTCCCCGACGCCAGTCGGCCTGGCGCCGTCGCCCCCGACGTACCGCTTGGCGATGGCTGGCTTCTCGGTCGGCTTGGTCGAAAGCCTGTGCTCCTCTCGATCGGTGTCGATGCACCGCCCATGGACGGCTGCCGCGGTCTCAAGCTGGAGGAAACAACTTTCATCCGCAGTCGCTATCTCGGCAAGGCCACCGCCGCCCTTTATCTGATTCGTCCGGATCAGGTAGTCGTAGCGCGCTGGACCGAGGCTGATGCCGAGACGATAGGCGCCGCGGTGAACGCGATCTGGGAGGGCGCGCTTTGATATCAAGAAAAAGGTTGGTCACGGCGCCTAACATGCCCGATGCCGACGGTTTCTACGAGCGTTTGCTCCAGGCTCACAAGGGTCTCGACAACGAGGCAAGTCAGGCGCTGAACGCGCGTCTCGTACTCGTCCTTGCCAATCATATCGGTGATCCGCTCGTACTTCAGGACGCCATCGATCTCGCATCAAAAGCGGGTGATGGAGCAGACGGCAGTTAAGGGGCGAGGGTCAAGCCTCTTTGTCGTCTAAGTGGCGGCCTGGACCCACTCCTGATATGCGACCATCATGGTTCGAGAAGGGCTTTCGAGGGAGCGACGGGCGTGACGGTTGAGGCAGGCGTCGATGTCGATGCCAGGCGATTGCAGGACTATCTCGGTGAGGTCCTGCCGGAGCTGAAAGGCGGACTTCGGAAAATCATCAAGATCGGCGGCGGACAGTCGAACCCTACCTATCGGCTGAGCTATGGCGACCGGGATGTGGTGCTGCGAAAACAGCCGCCTGGCGATCTGCTGCCATCGGCCCATGCGGTCGATCGCGAATATCACGTGCAGCGGGCACTCGCCGGGACTGATGTCCCGGTGCCAGCCATGCTGCATCTTTGCGAGGATCGGGAGGTCATCGGTACGCTCTTCTACGTCATGGAAGCGCTAGATGGACGAGTCTTTCACGACTCGCTCCTACCTGGTTTGAGCGCTGAGGAACGATCTCATATCTACGTCGCGATGAACGACGCGCTCGCAAAGCTACACCTGGTGGACTGGAAAGCGGCCGGCCTCGAAGGCTTTGGCCGGCCCGGCGGCTATTTCGAAAGGCAGATCGCACGCTGGAGCCGCCAGTGGGAATCATCGAAGACCCGGGACATTCCCGATATTGAACGTCTGATCGCCTGGCTGCCGGACCATATCGAGGGAGGCGACGAGACGACGATCGTTCACGGGGACTACCGGCTCGGCAATCTGATGTTTCACCAGGAGAGGCCCGAGGTCATCGCGATCTTGGATTGGGAGCTGTCGACACTGGGCCATCCGCTTGCTGATCTCGCCTTCAACGGCATGCTGTGGCACGCCACGCCGGATATGTATGTCGGCATCGCCGGGCATGACCTGGCTACTCTCGGCATTCCGAGCCTCGAGAGCTATGTCCAACGCTACTGTCGGACGGTCGGGCGATCGGACTGCATTACCATCTTCCATCTGGCCTTCTCGATGTTCCGCTTTGCCGTGATCTTCGAGGGCATCGCCAAGCGTGCGCTGCAGGGCAACGCGGCGTCCGACGACGCCGAGGATGTCGGACGGCTGAGCGAAGCCTATGCCCGGCTCGCCTGGTCTCTTGTCGAGAAGGGGTGAGCGCCTAGAAGATCGGGCGGCGAAACGAGCCGGTTTCCGGCCACAGTTTCGTCTTGGACGTATTGGTTGGTGTTTGCCCCTCGCGCCTTGCCTCGCCTCCGCTCAGATCGTTTAGCGGGCCGCCTGTGCCCGCGGATCGCTCCGCCGTCCGAAGCTGCCGGAGATAGTCGTCGACCGCCGGATGACGCTGCCATCCGTTCAGGCTGTACGATGGATCGACATCCTTCCATTTCGCGTGACGCCAAGGTACCTGAAGGTCCCCAAGGCTCTCCAGGAAGTCGCTCACGAAGCTGGCGATCGGCGGATAGCGTTCATGATCGGTCGGCCAATTATAGGCCGCGAGCACCTGAGGGACCTCCAGCGTTCTGACCGTCTGCTGGCCGAAGATCAGCGTCGGATAGTCCTCCACCGTCAGATCCGCCGGCCGGTAGGCGTCCGACTCCTCGAACGGCGCCAGGGAAAGAAGGCGGAGATTGTCCCTCACTTCGACCTGGCGCAGCAGCGGCACTGGCTTCGGCGCGACATGCACCATGCCTGCTATCTCGCCGACTTTCAGTTTTTCCAACGCCTGGCTGTGGCCAAAAGATGTCTGCTTGACCGGCAATCTTGCTCGATTGAACAGGATCGAGGCGGTGACCTCACTGCCGCTGCCTTCCGGACCGAAATTTACAGGCTGATCGCGGAGATCCCCGATATCCAGAATGTCGTTCCGCACCAGGAGGTGGACCTCAGTGTCCGCCCATTTGGTGATATAGCGGAGATTGCCGATCAGATCTGGATAGACGCCGCGTCGGCGCTCGCGCTCAAGGGCGTCGACCTGCAGCAGGCCGATATCGATGCCGCTGAGATAGAGAAGATCGGCCAGATTGTGCGCTGCCCCTTTGCCCCGAATTGGCAGCACCCTGACGTCGCCATCGTCGGCCAGGACGTCCAGCAGATCGTCGACAAGTAGATCGGACGTGCCGTCCTCCGCGGTCATCAGCCTGACGACACGCTGCCCGATCCGCTGTCTGATGGCGGCTGATGAGGGTAGATCGTCTCCGAACAGGTCATAGTCGTTGTCGGCAACGACAGTGTTGCCCAGGTCGAGGCGGATCTCCTCGTAGTAGCGAAGGGCTCCGGGATGAAGCGGAACCGGAAGGGCGGTAACCGCCCGCTCGGTTGTCAGGAACTGAAAGGGGGCATGCAGGCGCTTCAGGAAGGGAAGGTTTTCGAAGATCGTCTTGGTGATGGCGTATACCACCTCGTCGTCGACATCCGCGCGCACCGCCAGGAAATTCGGCTGAGCGATGGTTTCGATCGGTGCCTTCTGCCCCTCATAGACGTTCGCCGGGATGGTCAGCGGTGACCACAGACCGAGGCCGCCGTCCGCCTGGGTGCGCTGCTGTTCGGTCCAGGACAAG
>JBCCIN010000104.1:0-12995 GCA_039028235.1 Pseudomonadota bacterium | reverse complement strand
CACCACCAAGGAAGCCCACGACTACGCCATGCAGCGCATGATCCAGGCGGGCGTCGTGCCCATGACCTGGCAGCAGATCCTGCTGGAATGGCAGCGCGACTGGGCGAAGCGCGACACCTATGACGCCGTCCTGGATGTCGTGAAGGAGCATTCCGGCGCTTACGGCATGGGCGTCGATTACGCCTACACCATGGTCCACAAGGCGCCGGAACGTGTCGAGCATGGACCGACGCTCGATCCGGTCCCAGCCACCGCCATCGCGGCCGCGTAATGGCGTTCTAGAGCGAAACACGACCTGCCCGAGGGCGCTACCAAGTCGTCCGAGGGCAGGCCCCGATACACCCCCGCTCGCGTTGGCGCACGCTGTTGAGGTCGTGCGAACAGTGCCGTGCGGCCCGAATGAAGAGGCATGAGAGATGACACCGAAGCTCGACCGGCGGCACTTCCTGGCCGGGACCACCGCTCTGATCGCCGCGACAGGCGCCGGCGCTGCTTACGCGCAGGCGGGTGCCGCCGATCTGGTGCTGCTGAATGGCCGCATCGCCACCATGGATCCGGGGCGCCCGGAAGCGACCGCGCTCGCGGCTAAGGGCGGCGTGTTCACGGCGGTCGGCTCGGACGATGAGATGCAAGGCCTGATCGGCCCCTTCACCCAGGTGATCGATGCCCGCGGCCAGCGGGTGATCCCCGGCCTGAACGACAGCCACACCCATGCGATTCGCGGTGCGGTCAACTATAATCTCGAGGTCCGCTGGGACGGTGTCGATAGCCTGGAGGAAGGGCTGCACCTGATCCGCCAGCAGGCCGAGCGCACGCCGGACGGCCAGTTCATCCGCGTCGCCGGCGGCTTTTCCGAGTTTCAGTTCAAGGAAAAACGCCTGCCGACGGTGGCCGAACTGGATGCCGTGGCGCCGAACCACCCGGTGCTGATCCACCACCTCTACAAGCTCACGCTTTTGAACACCAAGGCCGTCGAGTGGTACGGCTACGACCAACCTAGCCACCCCGAATATCCAGGCGGCATCATCGAAAAGGACGCCGGCGGCAACGCGACCGGGCGGCTGCTCGCGGCGCCGTCCGGCCTCGTCATGTACAAGACGCTGGCGGCGGCGCCGAAACTGTCGATCCGCGACCAGATCAACTCGTCGCTTCAATACTTCGATGTGCTGAACGGCCTCGGCGTCACCTCGATCTCGGATGCGGGCGGCGGCGGCATGGAGTTCCCGGACGCCGATCCCTACAAGGTCATCCGCTGGATGCACGGCCAGGGCCTGCTCACCACACGCATCGGCTATCACTCCTTCCCGCAGCACAAGGGCGAGGAGCTGTCCGACTATCAGCGCTGGACGGCCGAAACCAAGGCCGGCGATGGCGACGATATGCTGAAATTCGTCGGTGCGGGCGAGAACCTGGCCTGGGCGTCCTATGACTACGAGATTTTCGCGGACGCCAGGCCCGACATCGACGATGGCGCCGAGGACTATCAGCGCCAGGTGATGACCGTGCTCGGCGAGGGCGGCTGGCCGTTCCGTCAGCACATCACCTATGAGGAGACCGGCGATCGCCTGCTCCCGGTCTATGAGGACGTCGCCAAGGGCGCTGGCCTCACACCCGGCTGGTTCGTCGACCATGTCGAGACCTTCGGCCAGCGGAACCTGGAGCGCATCGCAGAACTCGGCGGCGGCATCGCGCTGCAGAACCGTCTCCAGTTCCAGGCCGAAGACTTCGTCGCCAATTATGGCGCGGAGGCGCTGAAGCAGACGCCGAACTTCCGGGCGATCCTGGATCTCGGTGTGCCGGTCGGCGGCGGCACCGATGCCACGAGGGTGACCTCGTTCAATCCCTGGTACTCGATCCAGTGGATGACATCCGGGCTCTCGCGCGGCGGCCTTCGCATGTATGACGACGCCAACCTGCTTTCGCGCGAAGAAGCCCTTCGTCTCTGGACGACAGGGTCCGCCTGGTTCACCGGCGATACCGGCGTGAAGGGGGCGATCACGCCTGGGCAGCTCGCCGACTTCGCCGTGCTCGATCGGGATTACTTCACGATCACGGATACCGAGATCGCCAAGCTGAAGTCTAATCTGACCGTGCTCGGCGGCGAGGTGGTCTACGGCGGCGGCGCATTTTCGCGGGACGACCTGAAGCACATCCCGGACGTCAGCCCCGACTGGTCGCCGGTGATCCTGCAACAGGGCTGAGCCTTGCTTCTCACCGATGGATCTTGACCTGATTTTAGACGTCCCGTCGCAATCTGGCGACGGGACCCATGGAGCCCGCCATGATGGCTGACAACACGACGCCCGACCTCGTCCTGCATAATGGACGGATCACCACGTTCGATCCTGACCGCCCCGAAGCCGCCGCCGTTGCGATCGCGGATGGCCGCATTCAGGCGGTCGGTGCGGACGCCGAGATCATGGCGAAAGCCAACGGAGCTTCGAGGATCGATCTTCAGGGACGACGCGTGATCCCGGGGCTGATCGACAGCCACACCCACATCATCCGCCAGGGCAACAATTTCGCCATGGAGCTGCGCTGGGACCACGTTCCGTCCCTGGCGGACGGGCTCGCCATGCTGAAGGCGCAGGCCGAGCGCACGCCCGCCGGGCAATGGATCCGCGTCGTCGGCGGCTGGTCGGCGGATCAGTTCGCCGAAAAGCGCCTGCCGACCCTCGAAGAAATCAACGCCGCCGCCCCGGATGTGCCGGTCTACGTCCTTCACCTCTATGACCGCGCCTGGCTGAACAAGGCGGCCCTCCGAGCACTCGGCATCGACAAGCATTTCTACGAGCCCTTCGTCTCGGGCCGGCTGGAACGCGACGATCAAGGCGTGCCGACCGGCCTCGCCCTGGCGCGGCCCAACGCCCAGCCGCTTTACGCCTTGCTCGACATGGCCCCCAAGCTGGAGTTCGAGCAGCAGATCCTCTCGACCAAGCACTATTTTCGCGCGCTGAACGGGCTTGGCCTGACGTCAGCCCTCGACTGCGCCGGCGGGTTCCTGAACTACCCCGACGACTACGGCGTCATCACGGAGCTGAACCGACGCGGCGAGCAGACCGTGCGCATCGGCTACCAGCTGTTCGCGCAGCGGCCACTGTTCGAGCTCGACGATTTCAAGCGATGGAACGACCTGGTGAAGCCGGATCAGGGCGACGACTATCTGAAATGCGTCGGCGCCGGCGAGATGCTGGTGGCCTCAGCTTACGACTTCGAGGACTTTTCCTACCCGCGGCCGGAATTGCCGAAACGCATGGAGGGCGACCTTCGGCCCGTCATGGAATTCCTCCTCGAGAACCGCTGGCCGGTCCGCTTTCACTGCACCTATGAGGAAAGTGCGCATCGTCTGCTGAGCGTGCTGGAAGAGGTCGGTCGGGACAAAGGGCTCGACGAGCTCAATTGGATCTTCGACCACGGCGAGACGATTTCCGAGCGCACGATGGAATGGGTCGCAAGGCTCGGCGGCGGCATCTCCTACCAGAACCGTATCGCCTTCCAGGCCTCGGCCTACCGTGATCGCTACGGCGAGGACGCCCTTCGCGAGGTCATGCCGGTCAAGAAGATGATGGCCTCAGGCGTCCCCCTCGCCGCCGGCACGGACGCCACGCGCGTCTCCTCCTACAACCCCTGGCTCGCGATCCACTGGGCCGTCTCCGGCAAGGGCCGTGGCGGGGACGTGATCTGGGCGCCCGAAAACCGGCTGAGCCGTGAAACAGCACTCCGCCACTGGACGGCAGCCGGCGCCTGGTTCAGCCGCGAGGAGGGGAAGAAGGGGCAGATCACCCCCGGACAGCTTGCCGACATCGTCGTGCTGGATAGGGACTACTTCAGCGTCGCCGAGGATGAGATCACGGACATCACTGCGGATCTGACGCTGACCGGCGGTAAGGTCGTCCATGCGAAGGGAGCCTTCGCCGGCCATGCGCCAGAGGCCCTGCCCGAACTGCCGGACTGGTCGCCCGTGCCGTTCTTCGGCGCACCCGGCAGCCCCCGCTTGGCGGCTTGACGGTCCATCCGCCAGGAAGGAGAAGCTGCAAGCCATGACCAGCATCACCGCCGATGTGAAAAAAGAACCCTCGGCCATGGCGCCGTTTCGCCATCGCGCCTTCACCTTCCTCTGGATCGCCACCGTCGCCTCCAACATCGGCACCTGGATGCATGATGTCGGTGCCGGATGGCTGATGACCGAGCTCGCGCCGTCGCCGATGCTGGTGGCCGCAGTCCAGGCCGCGACCACCCTCCCGATCTTCCTGTTCGCCCTTCTCGCAGGCGCGATCGCGGACATCGTCGACCGGCGCCGCCTGCTCATCTGGGTGAACGTCGCCATGGGCATCGCCGCAGCCCTGATGGCGGTCCTCGTCCACCTCCAGCTCATGACGCCCTGGCTTCTCCTCGCCTTCACCTTCGTCTTCGGCACCGGTGCCGCCTTCATCGCCCCCGCCTGGCAGGCGATCGTGCCGAAGCTGGTGCCGAAGGAAGAGCTTTCTTCCGCGATCGCGCTCAACTCCATGGGCATCAATATCAGCCGCGCCATCGGCCCGGCACTCGCCGGTTTCCTGATCGTCGGCGCCGGCCTCGCCTCTCCCTTCCTGGTCAATGCGCTCAGCGTCATCGGCATCGTCGCCGCCCTTTACTGGTGGTCGTCGGGGACGACGGCCCGAACGTTGCCGCCGGAGCATATTGGTGGGGCGATCCGGGCAGGTCTTCGCTACGCCGTCTATAGTGGACCACTCAAGGCAACCTTGGTCCGAGCCGCCGCGTTCTTCCTGTTCGCGAGCGCTTTCTGGGCCATGCTGCCCCTGATCGCGCGTGAGGTTTTGCAAGGCGGGGCGACGTTCTACGGCATTCTCCTGACGTCGGTCGGCGCAGGTGCGGTCGCTGGCGCCTTCCTCCTTCCCATCATCAAGAAACGCTTGAGCGCTGACATGCTGGTCGCTGCAGGGACCGTGGGCACGGCGTCCGTGCTCATGATCATGGCGACGGTCAGCAATCAGGTTATCGCCGTCATCGCTGCAGCGCTGGCAGGCCTCTCTTGGATCGCCGTACTCTCCAGCCTGAACGTCTCGGCCCAGACCTCGCTGCCGGACTGGGTGCGCGCCCGCGGCCTCTCGATCTTCCTGACCGTCTTCTTCGGATCGATGTCGCTCGGCAGCCTCATCTGGGGTCAGGTCGCCTCGATCTGGGGCATTCCGACGGCGCTGATCATCGCGGCGCTCGGTGCGCTCATCCTGATCCCGCTCACCTGGCGCGCCCATCTCGGCCAGGGCGAGGCGCTCGATCTCACGCCCTCGATGCACTGGCCGGAACCGGTGCTCGCTACCGACACGACGCCGGATGGTCCCGTGATGATCCAGGTCACCTACCGCGTCGAAGCGGCCGACCGCGAGGCGTTCCAGGCCCTGATGCCGGCACTCGCCGACAGCCGGCGCCAAGGCGGTGGCTACCGCTGGGCCCTCATGAACGCCGCCGCCGATCCCGAGCACTTCGTCGAAAGCTGGTGGGAGGCGTCTTGGCTCGATCACCAACGCCACCATGTCAGGGTGACCGAAGACAGCCGAAAGCTCCAGGAACGGATCGCTGCGCTGCAGAAAGAGTCCGCGGAACCGGCAGTGCAGCATTTCGTGATGCCGACCTCGACCTCAGGATAGGGAGTGGAGTGATGCGCGTTCATGACAGGCAGCATGCCTGCGCGGGCAGCCACCCCGATCTCGCAGATAAGAGAGGCAAGTTAGCATTGCGTTGAAGAACTTCAGGTAGCATTTCAACTAAACCGACATCACTCCATTTTTTCAGCGAATCGGCACCGTCATCGGGCATATTGACGTCGAAATTCGATCACCTTAGCGTTGAAGTCCAAAAAAGTTCTACACCCGACTTCCGAGAAATCGTCCTTGGAGCACGGCTATGTAGGCTAACGCGGGGGAAGGCCTTGAGGGGATTCACGGCAAAATTCGACGGAGCCCTGTCTATCGTAACGATCGCCAGGGCGTCGATCATCGCATTGACGACAGGGCTCTGGCTGACGGCTGCGCCAGCGCATGCTGATAGCTTTGAGCTGGTCATCGGAGACGACTATCCGCCGTTTGTTGACCAGGGCCTACCCAACTACGGGCTTGCCACCGATATCGTGCAATCGACGTTTCGGCATATGGGGCATGACACGACGCTGGTCTTCAAGCCCTGGCAGCGCGGCTACGAAGATGTCGCGAGCGGCAAATATCTGGGGACATTTCCCTACAGCAAGAACCCGGAAAGAGAGAAAAGCTTTCACTACTCGGTACCGCTCTACACGTTCAGGCAGTATTTCTTCACTTGGTCCGATGGTAGCTTTGCACCGACAACCTATGAGGATCTGAAAGGCCACAGTGTCTGTGTGCCGGTGGGCTACAGCCTGCAGGGGTTCAAGGACATGGTGGCCGACAACGAGATCAAACTGGTGCGGCCGCCCGACATCGAGTTCTGCTTTCAGATGCTCGCCAAGCAGCGCGTGGATGTCATCCGGGTGATCGACATCATCGGCTGGGCGATGATCGACAAGCTATTTGACGATCGAGAGGATTTCCGGATGAGCGGCGAGCCCGTGCGCGAGGCGATCGAGCATCTCATCGTTTCACGCGCACATCCCGATGGCGAAACGCTGGTCAAGCAGTTCGACGAGGCGCTCGGCGAGCTGCAACGGCAGGGCCAAATCCACAAGATGATCGAACGGCATCTGTATTGACAGGTTTCTGAGCCAAGGTCTCAATGTGACAATATTATGACAGCATCGAAGAGCGGCCCGAATCAGGTGGACAATCGATACTGATGACGGGCGAGGCTTATACATCCATCAGCAAGCGTTTCAGCTATACGCTGATTGCCATCATTACCTTTGTCCTCATCGTCTTCGCCATTGCCGCGGTGATGATCAACTTCTCGCGTACCGAACACCAGCTTGAGACAACCCTGTCGAATTCACTCAAGCTCGCAGAAGTGGCGTTGCGCATTCCGATCTGGAATGTGGATTACTATTCGGCCCAAGGTTTTGTCGATGCGCTGCTCCTGGATGATCAGATCGCCTTCGCAAGCGTGGTCGTCGACGGTGCTGCGATTGCCACCAACGCACGGGAGCAATTCGGCGAGAATGCCTTTGCTGACCTTGAAAAGGCGTCGGGTTTCATGACAGGCGTGGTCGACATTCGCCATCAGGATGAAACCATCGGCACCCTGCAGCTCGCCGTGTCCCGTGCGGCCATCCGCGACACCATCATGATCAACATCATCGGCACCCTGCTGCTGACCGTTCTGATCATCGCCGCCATCGCGCTGACATCGATCATGATTTCGAGACGCTATATCGCAAAGCCGCTTGCGAAGCTTCAGCACTCGGCATCGGCGATCGCCACCGGTGATCTGGAAGCGACGATCGACGTCGGCGGCCGGGACGAGGTCGGAAGCCTCGCACGCAATCTGGATGTCATGCGCCAGTCGATCAAAGAACTGATCCAGGCGCTTCAAGATGCCAATCGGCAGCAAATCCGAAAAATTCTCGATGTCTGTCCTGCCGGTCTGCTCGTCGTCGACGAAGAGAGCCGTTTGGTTTTCTATAATCAGAGCTTTCGGGACATGCTCGGCTACAAAGACGAAGAGCTATCGGGCTTTGACACGCGGCGGTTCTGGACGGATCCCGAGCAGCGCGAGCGAATCAACGACCTGGCGCGCGATCGGGGTGACCAGCTCATCAATCAGGAGGTCTCCTGGCAAAGGAAGGATGGCAATCCGCTCGACGGGCTTCTCTCCTATACACAGATCGACGACCAGGGCGAGCAGACCAGCTTCTCCGGTGGATCACGTATCGCCTGGTTCTATGACATCTCCGAATTGAAGCGGGCGGAGGAGGCAAGGCGGCAAAGCGAGCAGCGCCTGGTCGATGCGATCGAGACTATCGGCGAAGGGTTTTGTCTCTATGACAAGGACAGCCGGCTCATTCTGTTCAATCAGCGCTACAAGGATGGATTTCCCGGGAATGCCGATGTCATCGAGGAGGGGACATTCTTTCGGGAAATCGCTACCGCGGTCGCCCATAGTGGCAAGCTGAATGCCGCCGTCGGCCGAGAAGACGAATGGATCGAGGAGCGGGTCAAGGCCTTCCGCGAACCTCCCGATGAGCCGACCGTCAACCGACGCATGGACGGCCGCTGGATGCAGGTCAGCGAACGGCGCACGCGAGATGGCGGCAGGGTCGGCGTGTTCACCGACGTCACCGAACTCAAGCAGCGCGAAGAAGAGCTCGCGCGCATTTCCGACAGGCTGCAGCTGGCACTGTCGATGGAAGGTGTCGGCATTTGGGACGTGGACCTCGCCAATGGCGACGTCTGGTGGTCGCGCGAATATACACTCTTGATGCGCCAGGATCCCGAGGCTTACCAACCGACCGCGACGACCTGGGAAGAGCATCTCCATCCCGACGAGGCCGAGGCGACGATTGCCAAGGTCGATGCTTTTCTTGAGGGCAGTGAGATCGTGATGCGCGTGCCCGAGCATTTCGTGCGTGGCGACGGCAGCGACATCTGGGTCGAATCGCTGATGCGGGTGCAGCGCGACGCCGGTGGCCGGGCGGTTCGCCTGTCCGGCCTCGATGTCGACATCACCGAGCAGCTCGAGCGCGAGCGGCAGCTGGCCGATGCCAATCGCTTCATTATGGAAAGCCTGCGCTACGCAAGCCGTATCCAGTCCGCGATGCTGCCGGCAGAGGATGCGATCGGTCAGTCGACCGGCGATCACTTCCTCATCTGGGAACCGCGGGACATCGTTGGCGGCGACTTTTTCTGGCATCATCCGATGCCGGGCGGCTATGCGGTCATTGTCGGTGACTGCACAGGCCATGGGGTCCCCGGCGCGTTCATGACCTTGATCGCCTGCGGTTTGCTCGACCGCGCGCTTGAAAGCGGTGTCGACCGGCCGAGCCTGGTGCTCGCCGAGCTGCACCGGAATTTGCAAAGCCTGCTCGGACAGGATCAGGCGGACGGGGAGACCGATGACGGTCTCGATGCCGGTATCTGCTTTGTCAGCGATGCCGAACGAAAGCTGGTTTTTTCCGGCGCGCGCTTCTCGCTATTTCATAAACACGGCGGCGATTTCGCGGAAATCCGGGGCGACAAGAAGGGCATTGGCTACCGACGTTTTGCAGCGGACACCGTGTTCAACGATAGGGTGCTCGATCTAAATGGTGCTGACTCGTTCTACATGACGACCGATGGTCTGATCGACCAGATTGGCGGCGAACGGCGGCGTTCGTTCGGCAAGAAGCGCTTTCTCGGCTGCCTCGCCGACAACGCCGATCACCCCCTGCCGGCGCAAGCCGAGACCCTGAAGCGGATGTTCGATGCCTATCAGGGCTCCGAGGCTCGGCGCGACGACGTCACCGTCTTGGGATTTACACCGGGTATTGCCTAGGAGAGCTTCATGCTGGCCAAGGATCTTTATGGGCTAAGGACGATCATGCAAGGCAACAGCGTGATCTTCGCCTATAGCGGCTATGTGACCGAGCAGGTCCTGACCGGCGTTGGCGAGGCGATCAAACAGAAGATGACGATCGAGGACGCGGATCGCAAAACCATGCGCAGCGTCTTCGCCGTTTTCGTCGAGCAGATGCAGAACATCATCCGCTATTCCGCCGAGAAGATCCCGCCAGGCGCCTCCGCCGACGCCGTGGCTGAGTTACGCTATGGCATCCTGACGGTCGGTCAGGAGGCCAATGGCTATATCGTGCATGCCGGCAATCTCATCCAGCACGCCGATACCGAGCGTCTGCGCGACCGGCTTGCGGCCCTCCAGGGGATGAGTAAGGACGAACTGAAAGCTGCCTACAAGGCGCAACTCAAGTCTGGACCCGACGAGTTCAGCAAGGGCGCCGGCATAGGTTTTATCGAGATCGCGCGGCGCGCGTCGGAACCGATCGACTTTGACTTCACCGATGTCGACGCTGAGCACGCGTTTTTTGCCCTCCGTGCTTGTATCTGATTGGAACACGAGCGATGAACAATATCGACATTGCAGCGACCGACCGATCACCGGCGGTCTCGTTTGACTTCAAGAACCACCGACTGAAGATCAGTGGCGAATCCTACCCGGAGGATGTCACGCAGTTCTACAATCCGCTCTTTCAGGCGCTGGACGGTTATCTCACCGAGCTTGGCGACGGTGCCTGCCGTTTCGAGTTCGAGCTGATCTACTTCAACAGCAGCAGCGCCAAGGCGATCATGACCCTTATGGATAAGCTCGAAGACGCCGCAGGCAATGGGGCGTCGATCGATGTCTATTGGATGTTCGACGAGGAAGACGACACCATGGCCGAACTGGGCGAGGAGTTCGGCGAGGAGCTGGAAAACGCCAGGTTTCATCTGGAAAAGATGATCGTCGATGGCTGATGATCTGTTCGCAGCCGAAGAGGCGATAGTCGCGGCGGCGGAAACACGCCTCGCCGAACGTCGCTTCGGCTGCGAACCGGATCGGGACGCTTTCCACAACCTGCTGAGCAGCTACAAAAAGCTGTTTCGCCAGACCCGACGGCTGGTTCGGATCAGCGATCGAAATGAGAACGAGCTGAACGCGCTTGCGGAAAAGCAGCGCCTGGCGGCGGAAGAGATCGCGCAGAAACACAAGGAGTTGGAGGCGCTCTCAACCAAGCTTGCCAAATATCTGTCACCTCAGGTCTACGACTCGATTTTCGCCGGCAAGCAGGAGGTCAAGCTCGAAAGTCAGCGCAAGAAGCTGACCGTCTTCTTCTCCGACATCGTCGACTTCACCGAGACCACCGACCGGCTCGAATCCGAGGAGCTGACCCAGCTGCTCAATCAATATCTCAGCGCCATGTCCGAGGTCGCGCTCGATTATGGTGCGACCGTCGACAAATATGTCGGCGACGCGATCATGATCTTCTTCGGCGATCCGGAGACGCGCGGCGTCAAGGAGGATGCGCTGGCCTGCGTCAAGATGGCGATCGCGATGCGTGAACGCATTGCATCGCTGGCCCATATCTGGCGCGACGCGGGGATCGAGCGGCCGCTCGCCTGTCGGATCGGCATCAACACCGGCTATTGCACCGTCGGCAATTTCGGCAGCGAAGACCGCATGGACTACACGATCATCGGCGGCGCCGTGAACCTCGCATCCAGGCTGGAGACCGAGGCGGAAGCGGGCCAGATCCTGATCTCTTACGAGACCTATGCCCAGATCAAGGACGAGATCCTCTGTCAGGAGGTCGGCGAGGTGCAGGTCAAAGGCATCGCCTACAAGATCGCGAGCTATCGCGTGCTCGGTCTTCGCGACGACCTCGACCAGCAGAGCCAGGACATCAGCGAGGACCTGCCGCACTTCAAGCTCTCGACCCAACCGCACCTCATGTCAGACGACGAACGCCGAACCGCAGCAGCAGCCTTGCAAAAGGCGCTGGCCAGCCTGTCGGAACCGAAGAAGGAACAAAGCGGCACGAGGCCCGCTCGAAGTCAGTCGGTGAAGGCCAAACGACGCTGAGATCGCTCGATAACTTTTCGGATGAGCTCTTGGACAAGCCGGCTCAAACATCGCCGATCGGGAACGGGATGCGACCGGGCACGCGCGCTTTGTTGAACTCGCTGAGCCGCGCAAACACATCGACCCCAAGCTGTCGGTAGACGTCCAGTATGTCCACCATCACCCAGTTTTCCCGGATCAGTCCGTTTTCTATCCGCCAGAAGTCCAGCGACTTCATGGTGATCCGCCTGCCCGACGGTGCGATGCCCATCCAGCCGTCGTCAGTGACGGTCTGGATCATGTTGGGCCAGCCGGTGACCGCCGTGTAATCACCATCGCCGAAGAAATGATAGGTGATCTCGTCCACATATTGGCCGCGATCCGGCATGGCGTTCAAAAACGGGATCTGGTGCCAATTGCGGAAACCCGCGATGCCGCGCCCGGTGCCGATGCCGGCGGGTCCGTACCAGTTCATCTTCGGATGCCAGAACCGCGCCATCTCCATCACCTCCGGCCCGCCCTTCGAAGGATGGCGTTTCATGTGGGTCAGCATGTCGACAACGAGGTCGCAAGATGTCTGTGCCCTGGCGACATCCCAAGGCCCCGGCACATGCCCATCAAGCGTCGCCGGGCCGGGTATGTGATATTCCCGTCCGAGGGACGGCGCCATGGGCCAGGCGTTCGCCTGCATCATCACTTCGGGAATGTCCCAAAGGGCTTGGATCTCGATGATCCGACCGTCCTCGAACCGGTAGAATTCATGAAAACGCATATGGGCCAGATGGCCTGTCGGCGGGATATCCAGCCAAGGCGCCACGAAGGTTCCCGAGTAATGTCCGCCGCAGCCGATCCAGTCGCCATCATGCTCGGTGCGTCCACCCATGACGATCCAGTCGCGCCTCTCCAGATCCGGGATTGCCGCGAGCAATGGCGCGTAGCACGTGTTGTAAAGTGCCTCGGGTCCGGTCAGATCGCCCAGCGGATGGGCCATGTGGATCACCGCATCCGGTGCGATGAGCGCCTGCAGTGCCGCCCTGACGCCGGCTTCGTCGAAGTCATACATTGCCGCGCGCAGAGGGGCGACCAGGACCTTATTTTGCGTGTGAAAGTCGCTCATGCTTTTCGATCGGACTCCTCAGTTCCTCAGGACCGCCATAGACGCCACTCTTCGATGCCGAGTGACCGGCAAGTCTATCCTATTCGAACTGTGCTGGCGCATGCATCCGTCGGTGCCGCTCCAGGAGATCGACGCCCAATTGCTTCAAGAAGTAAAGATGGTCGATGAAGATCCAGTTTTCCGCGAGCTTGTCGCCGTCGCGGCGATAGAGGTGGACGATGCACATCTCGGCGGGCTTGTCGCACGCTGAAAGCAGGCCGAGATAGCCGCCTGTGGAGCGCATGGTCAGGCTTGGATAGCCGAAGAAGCCACCGTAATACCCCTCGGCGATGCGGGTGACATGGCCGTTATGCCTGATGAAGTCGAGCCCGTCCTCGAACGGCCT
>JBCCIN010000103.1:0-13078 GCA_039028235.1 Pseudomonadota bacterium | reverse complement strand
GCCAAGGGGAATCGTGACCGCAGCCGGCAGCATCTCGGCGAGCTTGGAGAGGCGGATCGCGGCTGAGGCGCAGCTTTCGTCATCCGCTTCGAGCAACGCGATCGGCTGCGGCAGAAGAGGCGCCGAGGCCACTCTCGACAATGTGGGCGACCATGTTGGATCGACCAGGCTGCGCACGGTATCGGCACTGACAGAACCGGTGATCGGCAACAGCACCACAGGCGATGTCGACGCGGGAAAATCCAGCACCCGCGCGCGATTAGCGGTAATGGCCAGCCGTGGCTGACCTTGGCCCGAACGGCCAAGTCTCTCCAGGCTCTCGGCCGTTACCGTTTCCGCGGCCTGTGTCAGGGTGGCTTCACCCTGGCTTTCAATGACCACGAAACTGCCGCGCCTCAGGTCGGCGACAGCCCGATTGACCGACACCATGCTCAAGGCGTCGGATGCCGAACTGTCATGTCTATCGGAACTCATCAACGCGTTCCTCGAACCCTTACTTGCTTCTCGGTGCCCATAAGCTCCGATTTAACAGATCGTTGTCGCAATCCGCCATCGATGTCGAATATGATATGCGTTTGATCGCGATCAAGTGTCGGCAGGCTCTCCCATAGCCGATAGCGGTCTCGTTTCTCGCAGCAACGCTCTGATATCCAGACCAAACGAAACCATCAGAGCGCTTAGTGCTACAAGCGCAATCGCCGACGCTCCAGTTTGATCGAGTGGCGGCAGGAGACAAGTCAAAAGAGCGATACCCTGCAGCGCGCAGATGGTTTTTCGGCGAAAGCTGGGCGCCAGCGGGGCCGAAAGGCGTGGCCAGATCCAGCTTGCCGCAACAAAGCCGTAGCGCATCAGGCCGATCGCCATAACCCACATCCCGGTCTGACCAGTCTGCCAGGCCAGAAGGGAAAGAATTAAGAGCAGCAGCGCATCGATCTCCATGTCGAAGCGTGCGCCGAAGTCGGAGGCAAGATTGAGTCGCCTTGCGAGAAATCCGTCGACGCCATCGAGCGCGAGTGCCAAGGCGATCAAACCAGTCAGATGCCAGCCAATCTGCTGATCCTGACCGCTCGACACCAGGGCGCTGCCAATCAGGCAGACCAGGCCGGCCCGAAGCAGTGTCGCCTGATTGGCTTCGCCGAAGCGTCTGCCGCCGGTCCTCGAAATCCAGAGGAAGTTGATCAGGCTCGCAAGGATGCAGAAGCTCACGCCACTTGCCAGAAGATGCTGAGTCTGCCAGACGGATTCCTGGACGAGATACCAGCCGATACCGATCGTCAACACCGCAACCGTAAGACTGCTGGCGAGCACACCGCCGGTATCGGGCAACGCCTCCTGACGAAGAAAAACTCTTAATTCCGACATGACGTCTTTTGTTTCCAGCTTCATTGTCGTTAGCGGTACGCAATGCGCACCTGCCCGGATTTCGGCGATGCCATCAAGGGCGGCGTTTCACGCTGTCTCCGGGACGTCGTCCTTCTTCCGAGATCTGGCAGTGTCTCACCGACCCTGTCGTCAACTCCGCAGATGAAGAAAACAACACCGATGCCTATTCTATTCACCAGGACTTTTGTTCTTCTGCATGCCCTGGAGTGCAGCGGCGCCCTTACCTAGCACAGAAAAATCGTCTTTTGTCGTCCAGCGGAGATATCGTCGTGAGCTCTGAGTTCGAAGATGCCAAAGACAGGAGCGAGCATGACCAAGCCTGGCGGCTCCTGTTGACTCAACGAGATCTCTTCGGCTCCTCTCCGATCCGACGCCAGGACATTAGCAACGAAATAACAACGTCTCAACTGACCAAACTATTCCAGAAAGCGGGCCAGAAGACGCGCGATCTCATCGATCTCTATGGCCCACTGAACCATGTGGATCGAGACGGATTCCTCGTCGCCCATCTCGGGCAGAGCCTGGACGGCCGCATTGCTGCACTCAATGGTGCATCGCGTTGGATTACCGGTCCGGAAGACGTTCGGCACAATCACCGCATGCGCGCGCTCGCCGATGCCGTGGTGGTCGGCGCCAGCACGGTTTGCTATGACGATCCGCAGCTGACCGTGCGCGGCATCGAAGGGCGCTCGCCCGTGAGAGTGGTTATCGATCCAAGGCGACGGCTTCGTGAAGACCTGAAGGTATTTTCCGACGGCGCGGTCGAGACCTTACTTCTTTGTCGGGAAAGCGAGCGACGGGCGTGCGAACGCCATGGCGATTCTCGGATCATCGGACTTGACGATGAGGAGGGGGGACTTTCTCCGGCGCGAATCGTTGAAGCTCTTCGAGCCTTGGGGCTGAACAGGATTTTCGTGGAAGGCGGTGGTATGACCATATCCCGGTTTCTTGAAGCTGGCTGTCTGGATCGGCTGCAGATCACCGTCGCACCCGTCATTCTGGGCTCCGGGCGTCCGAGCATCGTGCTCGCTGAGATCGAAGACGTCGCCAAAGGCCTTCGGCCGCCGATCCGCCAATTCAGGCTCGGCAACGATACGCTTTTCGAGTGCTGTTTCGACGGTCAGGGCTGATGGCAGAGGCGGAACAAATGGCATCGGAGGAAGCGAGCGCCTTTTGGGTCTTCGGACCCGGCCAGGGAGCTCTGCGCGCCGAAGCTCTTGAGAAACCAGGAAAAAACGATGTCCTGGTGGAGACCATCGCGAGCGGTGTCAGTCGGGGCACTGAGGCGCTGGTGTTTCAGGGCCTGGTGCCGGAAAGCCAGCACGAGAAAATGCGGGCACCCTTTCAGCAGGGCGACTTCGGCTTTCCCTTGAAATATGGTTATGCCTCGGTCGGCCGCGTCGTCGCCGGCGTCAAAAAGCTGATCGGCCAGCGCGTCTTTTGCCTCCACCCGCATCAGGACCGCTACGTGGTTCCAGCCCATGCTGTCGTGCCTGTACCCAAGGCCGTCGCCAGCGGGCGTGCGGTGCTCGCGGCCAATATGGAAACGGCGCTGAATGGGCTTTGGGACATGCCACCGCGCATTGGCGATCGGATCGTGGTGATCGGCTGCGGTGTGGTCGGCGTGTTGGCGGCACGCCTTGCTGCGGATCATCCGGGAACGCAGGTTCAGATCGTCGACGTCAATCCGAAAAAAGCGGCGATCGCGCGGGCGCTCGACCTGCCGTTCGTGACTGCCGACGAGGCACAGGGCGAGGCGGATCTGGTGATCCATGCGAGCGGTCATCCCGATGGGCTGCGCACCGCCTTTGGCCTCGCCGGTTTCGAAGCGTCGATCCTCGATCTCAGCTGGTATGGCGACCGCGAAGTCTCCCTGCCGCTCGGGGAGGACTTTCACAGCCGCCGGCTCAGACTGATCTCGAGCCAGGTCGGGCAGATCGCGCCTGCGATGCGCGGACGCCGGAGTCACCGGCAGCGCCTGTCCCTCGCTCTTCGCCTGCTCGCTGACGAGCGGTTCGATATTCTGCTTGCCCCGCCTCGCCATTTCTCTCAGCTGCCGACCATCATGGCGGAGCTGGTCGAGGGTGGGGACGACATCATGTGCCAGCTCATAACCTACCGTCAAAAATAGCCACAACCAGCGGGAATCAAACCATGTTTCGCCTAGTCGTCAGGGAACACATCATGATCGCTCATAGCTTCCAGGGCGAGGTCTTCGGGCCTGCCCAGAAGCTGCATGGCGCCACCTTCGTGGTCGATCTCGAGCTCAGCCGTCCGACCCTCGACGAGAATGGAATCGTCTGCGATATCGGCCTCTTGAGCGAGCTTCTTGCCTCGGTGCTGAAGCCTATCAACTACCAGAATCTTGACGAACTGCCGCAGTTCGAAGGCATGAACACGACCACGGAAGTTCTTGCCCAGCATATCGCGCAGGAAGTCGCCAAACGTATTCATGACGGCGCGCTCGGTGCCGAAGCCAAGGCGGCGATGGCTGGAATCAAGGTGACGCTCGGTGAGAGTCACGTCGCCTGGGCGAGCTACGAGATGTCGCTAGGTGGCTGATGATGGGACCCCTCCATATCGTTGTGCCGGGGCCGATCGATCAGCGCACCGGCGGCTATGTCTACGATCGGCAGATCGTCGAGGGGCTTCGCGCCCTCGGGCGAACAGTGCTTGTGCATGAGCTTCCAGGCCGATTTCCCGATGTCGACCAGGAGGCCGTGGACGCCGCCGAGGCGATAATCGAGCGATTCGGTCAGGATTTGGCGGTGATCGACGGGCTGGCATTGCCGGCGTTCCAAGATCATATCGATCGGTTGCCGATGCCTTGGATCGGTCTTATCCATCATCCGCTCTGCATGGAGACCGGTCTCACGTCTGAGGAAAGTGCCAGCATGGCCTCGATCGAGGGACTGCTGATGCACCGAGCCGCCCACCTGATCGTCACCAGCCCCGGCACGAGACGGGATCTTGTCCAGTTCGACATCGACCCGGCGACAGTCTCGGTCGTCCTCCCCGGAGTCGAGCCGGCGCGGCCGGCCCGTGGTTCAGGTGCCGACAAGCCGCGGCAGCTGCTTACGGTTGGTTCGCTGACAAGGCGGAAGGGCCATCTGACGCTGCTCGAAGCCCTCGGCAACCTTCTCGACCTGGACTGGCATCTGAATCTGGTCGGCAGTGCCCACTGGGATCCGGAGCATGCCGCCGAGATCGAGCACCAGGCCGAAACTCTCGGACTTTCCAAACGCGTCGCCCAGACCGGTGAGCAGGACGAGGCGGGGTTGGCCAGGCTCTATGACGGCGCAGATCTCTTCGTTCTCGCTTCCCATCACGAGGGCTACGGCATGGTACTGACCGAAGCGCTCGCAAGGGCCTTGCCGGTCGTTTCGACCACAGCGGGCGCTATTCCCGAAACGGTGCCGGAGGGGGCAGGCCTCCTCGTGCCGCCGGGCAAGCCGGCAGCGCTGGCAGACGCGATGCGATCGGTCCTGACGGGCGGGGAGCAATACCGACGATTGGCAGATGGCGCTGCTGCCGCGCGTGAAGCTCTCCAGAGTTGGGAGGAGTCCACGCGGCAGTTTGCTGAGGTTCTCGATTGGATCAGCGCCCAATGACCTTCGATCCAACCTGGTTGGCCCTTCGCGAGCCCTACGATCACGCGGTGCGCGATCCTGACCTCACCCGGGCCTTCGTCGATGCCCTCGGCGAGGCGCCCGAGCTGATCGACCTTGGCTCCGGCACCGGCTCCAACCTTCGCTACCTCGCGCCGTATCTGCCGAGCGCCCAGCGTTGGATCTGTGTCGATCATGACCCGCAGCTTTTGGCTCGGCTGGAGATGACTAAGCCGGCAACTGCCGATGTGATGGTCGAGCAACTCGACCTTGCCAAGGGCCTGGAAAGCCTGCGACTTCGGCCCGGCATGGGTGTGACATCAGCTGCCCTGCTCGATCTGACCTCGGCGGCGTGGCTGGATCGGCTGGCGCGTCATTGCCGTGATACTGCCGTGCTGATGACGCTCTCCTTCGACGGCAGGGTCATCTGGGATCCGATCGATCCAGCTGACGCCGCGATCACCATGGCCTTTTGCCGGCATCAGGGATCGGACAAGGGGTTCGGCCCAGCACTCGGTCCGGATGCTGCCGACTATTTCGTGGAAAGCCTGGAGCATGCCGGTCACAGAGTTCGGGTGGCGACCAGCGACTGGGTGTTTGGTCCCGCCGATGAGTCGATCCTAAGTGCTATGGTCGACGGGATCGCTCAGGCCGCTGGCGAATTCGATCCGGATCTGCCGCTTGACGCCTGGCGCGCACGTCGCCTTCTGGAAATTCAGACGTCGGCGCTTTCCCTGACCGTCGGCCATCTGGATCTCCTGGGCCTGCCCGAATGCCTGGGCCTGCCCGAATGAAGGAGATCATCACCCTAACGCCAAAGGGCCTCTATTGCCCGGCAGGCGATTTCTACGTCGATCCCTGGAAACCGGTGGAACGGGCCCTCATCACCCACGCCCATGCCGATCATGCCCGCCCTGGCTCCACGCTGTATCACACCGCGGCCAGCGGCGTCGGCTTGCTGAGGAAAAGACTAGGACAGGACACCGCCATCCAGGCCCACGACTACGGCTACAAAGTCCAGCTAGGCGACGCCGTCGCCTCGTTTCATCCGGCGGGTCATGTGCTGGGCTCGGCGCAGATCAGGATCGAGGTGGATGGCGAGGTCTGGGTGGTCTCGGGCGACTATAAATGCGACGACGATCCGAGCGCCGAGACGTTCGAGGTGGTGCCTTGCGATGTCTTCATCACCGAGGCGACGTTTGCGCTTCCGATCTATCGCTGGGACCCGATCGAGCAAGTCATGGACCAGCTGATGCGCTGGTGGGCGGCGAATGCCGCTGCGGGGCGCGCATCCGTCATTTTCTGCTACGCACTCGGCAAGGCGCAACGCCTGCTTGGCGAGATAGGGCGTCGATCGGAACGACCGATCTTTGTCCACGGCGCTATCGATGCGCTGATGCCTGCCTATCGAGACGCTGGCATCATGTTGCCCGAGACCGTGCCGGTCCTCGATAAAACCAAGGGCGAGAGCTTCGCCGGCGAGCTGGTCGTAGCCCCGCCCTCTGCCTTCGGCTCCCCATGGATGCAGCGCATGGGCGATTGTGGCACGGCCTTTGCCTCCGGCTGGATGCGCGTGCGCGGCCATCGCCGCCGCCGCGGCTTCGACGAAGGCTTCGTCCTTTCCGACCATGCGGACTGGCCGGGCCTGTTGCAGACCATCCAGGCGACCGGCGCGAAGAAGGTTTTTGCGACCCACGGTTATAGCGACACCCTCGCGCGCTATCTGAGGGAGGAGATGCAAATCGACGCCGAACCCCTTGAAACCCTGTTCGAAGGTGAGGGCGACGATGGTGAGTAAACGAAGCCGGTGTCCGGCGCGAAGTCGACGTTCGACAGATGCAGCGCTTTAGCCAGCTCTACGCCGATCTCGATCGCACGACCAAGACCAACGCCAAGGTGCAGGCGATGGTCGATTATTTTCGCGAGGTGCCGCCCGAAGATGCCGCTTGGGCCGTCTTTTTTCTGACGGGACAACGGCTTAAGCGGTTGATCTCGGGCAGGGTTTTGAGAGATTGGGCATTGAATGCGACGGGCCTTCCCGAATGGCTCGCGACCGACGCACATGCCGCCGTTGGTGACAGCGCAGAGACGGTCTCCCTTCTGGTCGATCAGAGCCTCGTCGAGCCCTCGGGCGAGGTGCTGTCGCTTTCTCGATGGATGGAAGAGCGCATCCTCCCGCTTCGCGGCCAGTCCGCGGAGGGCCAGGAAGCGTTGGTGACCGACTGGTGGCACCATCTGCCGTGCGCCGAGATTTTTCTCCTCAACAAGCTCCTGACTGGCGGCTTTCGCGTCGGTGTCTCGAAGCTTTTGGTGGTGCGGGCGCTCGCCGAAGTGGCCGATCTGCCGCGTCCAGCGATCAGCCATCGTTTGATGGGACAATGGCAGCCGACCGCGGACTGGTACCGGAAACTCCTCGACCCGGACACTGCTGACGACGATCGATCCAGACCCTATCCCTTTTTTCTGGCCTCGCCGCTCGAGCAGGAGCCCGAGGAACTCGGTCCGGTCGGCGACTGGCTCGCCGAGTGGAAATGGGATGGCATTCGCGGCCAGCTGATCCGCCGCGCCGGCGAGGCCTATCTCTGGACGCGCGGTGAGGAACTGGTCACGGAGCGCTATCCCGAGTTTGTTGCTATCGCGGAGAAGCTGCCCGACGGTGTTGTGCTCGACGGCGAAATCCTTGCCTGGGACGAGGACGGCGTCATGCCGTTCTCCGTACTGCAAAAGCGCATCGGCCGTGACAAGATCGGCCCCAAGATCCTGAAGGAGGCGCCCGTCGGCTTTCTCGCCTATGACCTGCTTGAGGACGACGGTGAGGACCTGCGTCCGCTGCCGCAGGCCGAGCGCCGGCGGCGCCTCGACGCCATCGTCGAGGCCGTTGGCAAGCCGCTGATGGTGTCGGCACTGATTGACGCTCAGTCCTGGGCGGACCTCGCCGAAATTCGCGCGGAGTCGCGCTCCCGGCGTGTCGAGGGCTTGATGCTCAAGCGCCGCTCATCCGCCTATGGCACCGGCCGGCAGCGCGGCGACTGGTGGAAATGGAAAATTGATCCGCTGACCATTGATGCCGTCATGATCTATGCGCAGGCAGGTTCCGGCCGCCGCGCCAACCTGTTCACGGATTACACCTTCGCCGTCTGGAAGGAGGATGCTCTCGTGCCGATCGCCAAGGCCTATTCCGGCCTCGACGATGGCGAGATCCGCGAGCTCGATCGTTGGATCCGGCGCAACACGATCGAACGCTTCGGCCCGGTGCGCTCGGTCACGCCACACCACGTGTTCGAACTCGCCTTCGAGGGCATCAACGCCTCCACCCGCCACAAATCAGGCGTCGCCCTCCGCTTTCCGCGCATCGCCCGCTGGCGCACCGACAAGAAGCCCGCGGATGCTGACACATTGGAGCAGGTGAAGGCGCTCCTCGATCTCTAAGGCCTGCCGTGCAAAGGCCTGAACCAAGTGTTCAAGGAAGCCGCCCGCGTTCATCCTTCCTTAACACATGATGTTTACCTTCCGGCATGTCTTGCCGGTCCATGCGATCCTGGGAGTCCAAGCTTCACTCGACCTCTCAGCCGGCGGGCGGATTCCCAAGATCGCATGGACCGCGAAACAGCATGACATCAGGAGGTTAACGAAGACCTAACGACGGACGGAAATCGAGCGCAGGCGGCGTGACCTAGAGCTGTTCCCGGAGAGGTGAGACCACCTGTTCGATCAGGAAATGCAGCGAAATAGCGATATAGAGCGTGCGTCCCGATGAGTTCCGATCGGGATTCGCTTTAGCGGGCCAGCGATGGCAGCATCATGCGGTCGGTATAAGCCAACGATCTCGACGTTCGAGGCTCAGGGTGCCAGCCGCTCGACCACCCACTCGCTGTCGGCGAGGCGATAACACAGGCGATCGTGCAGGCGGGAACTGCGCCCCTGCCAGAACTCCACCCGAGCAGGCACCAGGCGATAGCCACCCCAGTGCGGCGGGCGGGGCGGGTTGCCGTCCGTGTATTTTTCGCTGAGTTCCCGTTCCGCCTGATCGAGAACGTCCCGGCTCGCGACCACCTGGCTCTGCGGTGAGGCCCAAGCGCCTATGCGGCTGCCAAGCGGCCTGCTCGCGTAATATGCATCGGCTTCGTCCGGCTCAACATCGCCGAGCACGCCTTCGAAGCGCACCTGACGCTCCAGCGGCCCCCACCAGAAGGTCAGCGCAGCCTTTGCATTGGCGGCGATCTGCCGGCCCTTTCGGCTGTCCTTGTTGGTGTAGAAGGCAAGTCCGCGTTCATCCAGGCTCTTGAGCAGCACGATCCGAGCGCTCGGCTGGCCATCCTCGCCGACGGTGGCAAGCGTCATCCCATTCGGCTCGTAAACCCCACCTTCGACCGCATCGTCGAACCAGCGCTGGAACTGGGCGATCGGATCGGCGGCAACGTCAGCTTCGTGGAGGCCGCCCTGTCGGTAATCCTCACGCATCGCCGCAAGTTTCTGGTCCATGGCGACGTACCTCTTTCTGGTCCATGGCGACGTACCTCAATTCGTCGTGATCGTTCGGGACCGAGACTAGGCCTAGCCATCGTCGAACACCAGCCCATGAGGCCGGATTGTCACGATCCGTTGATAAGCGGGACAAGTGCTTGTAACTGGTTATACTCTCGACCAAGTCTTCCCGCAGACCGTCTGACCAAAATGGAGATCGTTGCCATGTCGCAGTCATTGAAATCCAAGGCACTTGGCGTCGGGAGCGCGGCGTTCCTGCTCGCCGGCGCCGTGGCCTTCAACCCTGGCACCGCAAAGGCCGAGCCCGCCGACTTCGTGCTCGATCCGACCCACACCTACATCACCTTCTTCGTCAGCCATATCGGCTATTCCGACATGGCCGGCATGTTCCTCGAAAGCGGGGGCAGCTTCTCCTATGACGAGGAAGCGAAGGAGCTGAAGTCAGCAACGATCACCGTCAAGACCGATAGCGTCTTCACCAATCACGACAAGCGCGACGAGCATCTGCGCGGTACCGACTTCCTGAACGTCGGCGAATTTCCCGAGATGACCTTCGTCGCCACCAAAGCCGATAAACTCTCGGACACAGAGGGCAAGATCACCGGCGATCTGACTCTCCTCGGCGTCACCAAGCCGATCACGCTGGACGTGACCTTCAACAAGGCCGCCAACTACCCCTTTGGCGATGGTCATTATGCGCTCGGCTTCGACGCCACTGGCAGCTTTAAGCGCAGCGAGTTCGGCATGACCTATGGCGTGGACGGCGACATCGTCGGCGACGAGATCAAGCTCGTCATCGGCGCCGAGGGCATCCGTCAGGAATAGGCGAAAGGCCCGCATCCCCTTCTAGTCCAGCCCGGCGGCGCTGCCGTCCCCTTGCATGAATTCGAGACCTGGTTCAGACATAGAGCCCTCGATCATGCAAGGGAGGCGGGAATGCGGGCCAATCGGCTTCGGGAACTTTGTGCGGGCGGCAGGGCCGCGATCAATGGCTGGGTGCAGATCCCGAACGGCTTCGCCGCTGAGATCATGGCCTCCCAGCCCTGGGACAGCCTGACCATCGACATGCAGCACGGCCCGGTCGACTACCAGGCTGCGCTTGGCATGCTGCAGGCCATGTCCCACAAGGACCCGACCCCCACCGTGCGCGTTCCCTGGAACGAACCCGGCATCATCATGAAATGCCTTGATGCCGGCGCTTATGGCATCATCTGCCCGATGATCAACACGGCCGAGGAGGCGGAGCAGTTCGTGAAGTCCTGCCGCTACCCGCCCAAAGGCTTCCGGAGCTTCGGTCCGACCCGCGCCATGCTCTACGCCGGCACTGACTACCCGGCCCACGCCAATGACAGCGTGCTCACCTTCGCCATGATCGAGACCAAGCAGGCCGTCGACAATCTCGACGCCATCCTCGACACCGATGGCCTGGACGGTGTCTATATCGGCCCCGCCGATCTCTGCCAGAGCTACGGCGCCAAGGAGCGCGTCGACCTGAAGGAGCCGGAGATGGTCGCCGTGCTCGACCAGATCCTCGATGGCTGCAAGAAGCGGAAGCTGATCTGCGGCATCCACACCATGGACCCCAACTACGCCCGCATGTGCGTCCACAAAGGCTACCAATTCGTCACCATCGCTTCCGACGGCCGGCTCCTGGCCGGTGCCTGCCAGGACGCCATCAAGGTCGCGCGCGGCGAAGGCGAGGGCGGCGACAAGGCCGGTGGGCCCTACTAGTCCGACGCGGACTGCGTTGACTTGCCAGAGTCCTCCTGGGGAAGAGCATGAGTAAACCGGACATCCTCGAACTTCTCGACGTGCATCCCGGCACGACCGCGAAGCTCGACGCCGACTACAGCCTGCACCGCTATTGGGACGCAGCCGATCCCGGCGCCCTCATCGACAAGATCGCGCCATCCGTCCGCGGCGTGGTCACCAACGGCATTGCCGGCATTACGGGCGAGATGATCGAGCGCCTGCCCGCGCTCGAAATCGTCGCCGTGCTCGGGGTCGGCGTCGATTCGGTCGACCTCGAAACCGCGAAGGCGCGGGGCGTTCGCGTCACCAACACCCCGGATGTGCTGACCGTCGGCGTTGCGGAACTCGCCATGGCCATCCTCCTGGACGTCGCCCGAAAGATCACTTGGAACGACCGGTATCTTCGGGATGGCCGCTGGCCGAAGGACGGGGACCCGCCACTTTCCAACTCGCTGTCCGGCCGGACACTCGGCATCCTGGGCATGGGCCGCATCGGCCAGGCGATCGCCGAACGCGCCAAAGTCTTTGGCATGGACATCATCTATGGCGGCCCCAATCGAAAGCCCGAACTCGCCTATGACTACCATGCCGACCCGGTCGATCTGGCGCACAAGGCCGATGTCTTGATGGTGTCCTGCAAGGGCGGTGCCGAGACCGCAGGCCTGGTGAGCGCCAATGTCATCGACGCCATCGGCCCCGAAGGCTGGCTTATCAACATCTCGCGCGGTTCCGTGGTCGACGAACCCGCCCTTATCGATGCCCTGAAATCCGGTCGTCTTGGTGCCGCCGGCCTCGATGTCTTCGCCAATGAACCCGAGGTGCCCGCGGCCCTGATCGTGATGGACAATGTCGTGCTGCAGCCACATCAAGGCAGTGCTTGCGTCGAAACCCGCGACGCCATGGGCAATCTCGTCCTGGACAATCTGAGCGCCCATTTCGCCGGCAGGCCGCTGCCCACAGCCGTCATTTGAACCACCGAAACGCCGACAAGGAAATTTCCATGCGTCTTTACGATTATTGGCGAAGCAGCGCCGCCTACCGGGTGCGCATTGCGCTCAACATCAAGGGCCTGGAGGTCGAGCAGATCCCGATCGACTTGCGCGCCAGCGGTCAGCACACCGAAGACTATCTCGCGGTCAATTCGCAGGGCCTCGTTCCCTTCTTCGAAGACGGCGATGTCCGCATCGGCCAGTCGCTCGCGATCATCGATTATCTCGAAGAAACCCACCCGGAGCCGGCGCTTCTTCCTGGCGACGCCGCCGCCCGCGCAAAAATCCGTTCGATCGCCCAGATCATCGCCTGCGACATCCACCCACTCAACAATCAGCGGGTCATTCGCTATCTCGAAAACGATCTCGGCTGCGATCAGCTCAAACGCATGATCTGGTACCACCGCTGGATCGCCGACGGCTTCAAGGCGTTCGAAGCGATGGTCAAGGACACGCCAGGCGAATTCTGCTGCGGCGACGAACCCACCCTCGCCGACATCTGTCTCGTTCCGCAGGTCTACAACGCCAAACGCTATGAAGTGGACCTCGGTCCCTTCCCGACCATCCGCACCATCACCGACCGCTGCCAAGACCTGGAATCCTTCGCCAAAGCCGCCCCCCAACACCAGCCCGGCTCCTAATGGCCGCGGGCCGTAGCGTTGACTTAAGGCTTCAGGCGGCGGGGTGGGTTTGCGGTGGCGCTCTCCGACATCGATGTTTTCGGGTGGAGGAGGGGCTCATGGTCTCGTGCAATTCGGTTGCCAGGCGGTTAGTTCTTATGTGCAATTCAGCCGCAACCTACGACCTCTTTGGGCTCTCGCGCGCCGTGGCTGCTACTGAACATCCGCAAGCGCCCTGCTC
>JBCCIN010000102.1:0-13081 GCA_039028235.1 Pseudomonadota bacterium | reverse complement strand
CGTTCTACTCGCCGTGCTGGTCGCCGATCTAGTCTATTATTGGGAGCATCGGCTTGCCCACGAGATCCGCATTCTCTGGCTGCAGCACGCGGTGCACCACTCCTCGCGCTATCTGAACATCATCACCGGCATTCGCTTCGGACCACTCGAAGGCGTCTGGTCCGTCATCGCGCATTTCCCGATGGTCTTGATGGGCTTCCCACCGGAACTCATCATTTTCAGCAGCCTCGTCGTGCTCGCCTATCAGACATGGCTGCATACTGAGCTGATCGGCAAGCTCGGCCCGCTTGAGTGGGTCTTGAACACTCCCTCCCATCACCGGGTCCACCATGGCAGCGATGCCAAATACCTTGATCGCAACTATGGGGGCATCCTCATTGTCTGGGATCGCCTGTTCAAAACCTTCCAGGTCGAGGAAGAGACACCGAACTACGGACTGACACGCGATTTCGACAGCGTGAATCCACTGAAGATCTGGTTTTCCGAAGTGCCCCAATATTGGAAGGACGTGAGAAAAGCGGCGAGTTGGCATGACGTCTGGATGCGGACATTCGCCGGGCCCGGCTGGAAGCCGGGAGGCGATGCGCACGCGGGAGACCGGTCGAGCTGAACGCCGAAACTTTCGACGTCGGCCCCGGCCCCACCTTTGGCGCCGGGACCGCGATTGACCACCCGCTTCTGGCTATTGCAAAGGGGCCGCGCAACTGTTGCGCGGCCCCCTTTTTTGCAGCCTTTAGCGTATCAGAGCGCGCCCTGGGTCAGGCCGGCGGGCGGGCTGGACTCCAGCGTGGAATCAGCGACGGAGCGAATGATCGGCCAGTTGTTCTCGGCGCCGCGGATGAAGCCCGGCACGTCGGTGAGCCAGCGTTCTTGAACACCCTTGTTCAGGTTCAGGTAGAGCTTGTCATCAACCAACTTCCAGGCATGGGGGTCGCCGTCGAACTTCCGGCCCATCGCGGTGCCGAATGCGCAGTAGCCGCCATATTGCGGCGCATACTTCGCAGGATCGGCGTTGAAGGCGTCACGGTGCTCAGCGCTGGCGAAGCGGTAAGTGGCGCCGTCATGGGTCGCTTGAAACTCGTCGGAGCCCTCAGTCGGCTGCCCCTTGGTAAAGTAAGCGACGACGTCGTAGCCATGCACGGCATAGCCCTTGTTGATGTTGACCTCGGTCTCGGCTGTCGCCGCACCGGCAAAGGTCGCAAGAGCCAGTCCGACGCCGATCATGGCTGTGCGGATGGCGCGAAAGAAGGGAGTATCGATTGTGAGGCTTGTCATCTCTTTTATCTCCTTGATTGGCGAACTCGTCTTCTGATGGATCAAACATGGCCTCGCGAGAGAACGAAGGGAAATACCGAGTTCCTATCGATTCAATAGGCTTTGCCTATTGATTTTAGTGCAAGACAGCGCATGATCTGCTTTGAACTTCATTTATCCAAGGCAAAAGCTATGGAAATGCATCAGGTTCGCTACTTTCTTGCTGTCTCGGAGACCCTGAACTTCACCCGGGCGGCCGAGCAATGCCATGTGGCGCAGCCCTCCTTGACCAGTGCTATCAAGAAGCTGGAGACGAAGCTGGGAGGCGAGCTCTTTCATCGCGAGCGCAACCACACCCATTTGACCGAACTGGGGCGCTTGATACTGCCCCATATGGAACGGATCAGCGAAGCCGCAGCAGCTGCAGAAGCGGATGCGGCCGGGTTCAGGGCTTTGGAACATCCCACGGTGCATTTGGGCGTGATGTCGACCATCGCTGCCCGGCAAATGATCGACTTCGTGGCGGCCTTGAACAAGGCCTTGCCCAATCTTACCCTGACCATTCGTGAGGTTGCCGGTCGAAGCCTAGTAACCGATCTCTTGGAGGGAGAAATCGACATCGCCTTCTTGGCGCTGCCCGACCTACCCGATTCACTCCGCGCGACCGGCCTTTATCGTGAGCGTTATACCGTGGCGTTCGCCAGCGGACATCGCTTCGAAATGCTGAACGAGGTTCCCGTCGCCGAACTGGACGGCGAAGATTATCTGGTTCGGCTACATTGCGAGTTCACCGACTACTTCGAGGCCTTGGGCGTGAAGGAAAGCTTTGACGCCAAGGTGCGCTACTCAACCGAACGGGATGACTGGATCCAGGCCATGGTGCTGGCCGGGATCGGCTGTAGCATCATGCCGGAGTTCGGCCCGCAGATGCCAGGGATCGTGACCCGTCCGGTCACGGCACCGGCGGTTTCCCGGACCGTGTCGCTGGTTACGGTCGCTGGTCGTCGCCATACGCCGGCCATCGATGCCTTCGTGCGAATGGCCCAACGTCACGACTGGCCGGGTCAGCGGCCTTAAGTGTTGTAGTGTCCCCCTTCTGAACTGATCAAGTTTTCCGAGAGCGCGCCTCTTATTGATACAGAACGCTATGGCGGGATTGGGTCAGCACAAGAAAGTAGGACATCGATCTCAGTGTCGCTTTTCCGTTCCATTCAGGCCACGCAGATCGGCAGGGGAGCAGCGCTGGACAATTGGCTGCTCGATCTTGGCATCGAGATCTGTTGACCCGGCCCTCGGCTCCCCCTTAACGTCCCCGCCAAGGCGGCAATCGGCCTTCTCGCGGTGCGAGCGATCGCTGTTCTCGTTTCGGGGAGAGGTGTCATGTGCGGTATTGTCGGGCTCTATCTAAAAAAAACATCGCTCGAGCCGGAGCTTGGCCGACTGTTCACGCCAATGCTGATAGAGATGAGCGATCGCGGGCCGGACAGTGCGGGCATCGCGATCTATCAGGATCCCGTTGAGAACGAGGAGACCATCAAGCTCACGCTCTTCCATCCCGATGACAACTTCGACTGGGACCGGCTGACCGAGCTTTTGAACGACGAGCTGCAGCTCAGTGCCACGATCGACGACGTCGCCTCCCATGCAGTGCTCATCTGCGATGGCGATCCCGACCTTCTGACCGCGGCGATCGAAGCCTATGATCCCGATCTCCAGATCATGAGCATCGGCCGGGTGATCGAGATCTACAAGGAAGCCGGACTGCCGGCGGCAGTTGCTGAACGTTTCGAGCTCGCGGCCATGGGTGGCAGCCATGTTATCGGCCACACCCGCATGGCAACCGAGAGTGCGGTGACCACGGCCGGCTCGCATCCTTTTTCCACCGGCCTCGATCTTTGCCTCGTCCACAACGGCTCGCTCTCCAATCACAACTGGCTCCGATCCGAGCTGGAACGCCGCCATGGCATCACCTGCCGCACCGAGAACGACACCGAAGTCGCCGCCGCCTACCTCACGGCGAAACTCCTGGAAGGCCGAACCCTCCATCAGGCCCTCGACGAGTCGATCCTCGACTTGGATGGTTTCTACACCTTCTGCGTGGGTACGGCTGACGGCTTCGCCGTCCTGCGCGACCCCATCGCCTGCAAGCCCGCCATCCTCGCCGAGACCGAGGACTGGGTCGCCATGGCCTCCGAATACAGGGCTCTGACAAGTCTCCCAGGCGTCGCCGACGCATGTGTCTGGGAGCCCGAGCCGGCGACCGTCTACAGCTGGGGCAAGGAGGCAGCTTGATGTCGAAGTCGATGTCGAACGTCGACGTCGTTGATTTGGCGGAGCTGGAGCTTCGTGAGGTCAATGCCCGGTTGCAGCAGCATAATGGTAGCGAGCAGGGTGGTCATTTTCGCGTGATCAACCCAAACGGCGCACACGCCGTCGCCTGCGGTCTGAATGCAGCTGTCATCGTCGAGATCGACGGCCACACCGGCTACTACGCGGCCGGCATGAACCAGGCGGCCGAGGTCACGATCAAGGGCAATGCTGGCCCCGGTGTTGCCGAAAACATGATGTCCGGTACGGTCCGGGTGACCGGCGACGCCTCACAATATGCAGGCGCCTCCGGCCATGGCGGCCTCCTTGTCATCGAGGGAAGCGCATCGTCCCGCTGCGGCATCTCGATGAAGGGCATCGACATCGTGGTGAAGGGTAATATCGGCCATATGAGCGCGTTTATGGCGCAGGCCGGACGGCTTGTGGTGCTTGGCGATGTCGGCGCGGACTTCGGCGACAGCCTCTACGAAGCCCGCCTGTTCGTGCGCGGCAGCGTCAAGAGCCTCGGCGCCGACTGCATCGAGAAGGACATGCAGGACGAGCATCGAGACGAGCTTGCGGAGATTCTGGCGCTGGCCCAGGTCGACGCCAATCCCGCGGATTTCAAACGCTACGGCTCCGCGCGAAAACTCTACAACTTCAACATCGACAATGTCGGAGCCTACTGATGGCCGACCATGATCGCATCCTGCGCACCACACCGCGCAAAGCCGCGACGTTCGACGATCACACCCTCTCCGAGATCCGCCGCGCCGCCGCCACCGGCATCTACGACATCCGCGGCGGCGGCGCCAAGCGGCGCGTGCCCTGCTTCGACGACCTCGTCTTCCTCGGCGCCTCCATGTCCCGCTACCCCCTCGAAGGCTACCGCGAACGCTGCGAGACGAACGTCGTCCTCGGGACTCGGTTTGCAAAAAAACCCATCGAGCTGGACATCCCCATTACCATCGCCGGCATGTCCTTCGGCTCGCTGTCCGCGCAGGCCAAGGAAGCGCTTGGCCGCGGCGCTACCGCCATGGGCACGTCCACGACCACCGGCGATGGCGGCATGACGCCGGAAGAGCGCGGCCATTCGGAAAAGCTGGTCTATCAGCTCCTCCCGTCCCGCTACGGCATGAACCCGGACGATCTCCGCAAAGCCGATGCCATCGAGGTGGTGGTGGGGCAGGGCGCCAAGCCTGGCGGCGGCGGCATGCTGCTGGGACAAAAGATCAGCGAGCGCGTCGCCGAGATGCGCACCCTGCCCGAAGGCATCGACCAGCGTTCCGCCTGTCGGCACCCGGATTGGACCGGGCCAGACGACCTCGCCATTAAGATCACCGAACTCCGCGAAATTACCGCCTGGGAAAAGCCGATCTACGTCAAAGTCGGCGCCGCCCGCCCCTATTACGACACCGCCCTTTCGGTGAAAGCCGGTGCCGACGTCGTCGTGGTCGACGGCATGCAGGGTGGCACCGCCGCAACCCAGGAGGTCTTCATCGAGCATGTTGGCATTCCGACGCTACCGGCCGTGCGCGAGGCCGTCCGCGCGCTCAAGGAACTGGACATGCATCGCAAGGTTCAGCTGATCGTTTCCGGCGGCATCCGAAGCGGCGCCGACGTCGCCAAAGCCCTCGCCATGGGCGCCGATGCCGTCTCCATCGGCACCGCCGCCCTCGTCGCCATCGGCGATAACGATCCATTGTGGGAAGACGAGTACCAAAAGCTGGGAACGACCGCCGGCGCCTATGACGACTGGCACGAAGGCAACGACCCCGCCGGTATCACCACCCAGGATCCCGACCTCGCTGCGCGCCTCGACCCGATCGCCGCGGGCCGGCGGCTTGCCAATTATCTCGGCGTTCTGGCTCTGGAGCTGCAGACGCTCGCCCGCGCCAATGGCAAGAGCCATGTGCGTAACCTCGAACCCGAAGATCTGGCTGCTTTGACCGTTGAAGCCGCGGCGATGGCGGGGGTGCCCTTGGCGGGGACCAGCTGGATTCCCGGCACCCGATAGCCGAAACCTCGCCAACCACCGCTGATCAGCCCGCGAGGATTGCCTGTCCCTGCCCCGGCGCACGGCTTCGGGCGGATTTTCGAGACAATCTGTATTGACGCCGGCGGTGAGCCGGCCGTCATGGAAACGCAAAATTAACCTATTTCGTGGATAGTCCCCCCTGTCTTTTGACTGCCGGCCAGTTTGCATCGGGCATGTATTGGGCTTTTTCTTTGATTCTGATCGGGTGTTGCGCTGTCGCCGCGCCCTCACTTGCACGGGAGATCGCAGCGTCCACGCCAGCCCTGGTGAAGGTCGAGGAGTTGACGACGCTGCAACAGCAATTGTCGTCATTTCAGGAAAATCTCGATCTTGTGTGGATGATCGCGGCCTGTGCGATGGTTTTCCTGATGCAGGTGGGCTTCTTGCTCATCGAAGCGGGCATGGTTCGCTCCAAAAATTCCATCAATGTGGCCCAGAAGAACCTGGCTGACTTTGCCCTGTCCCTGATCTGTTTCAGCGTGCTCGGTTTCATGGTGATGTTCGGGCCGAGCATCGAGGGACTGATCGGCTTCGATGTCGGCTTCATCGGCTTTGATCACTTCGACGACAAGACCTATGCCTTCTTTCTTTTCCAGGCCTTGTTCTGCGGCACGGCGGCCACGATCATGTCAGGTGTTGTCGCCGAGCGCATGCGCCTCTCCGCCTACCTCATGGCGATTCCGGTCGTAACCATCATCATCTACCCCGTGGTGGGCCATTGGACCTGGGGAGATCTTCTGTCCTCGGATAATGCCCCTTTCCTTGCGAGCTGGGGATTCATCGACTTCGCCGGCGCGACGGTCGTACATGCCGTCGGTGCCTGGATAGGCCTGGCGGCGCTGATAATCATCGGGCCTCGCCTGGGCCGCTTCGACGACAACGGACGACCGACGCGCATTCAAGGCCACAGCATGGTGCTGGCGACGCTTGGCCTTTTCTTTATTTGGTTCGGTTGGATCGGTTTCAACGGCGGTTCGGCCCTTGCCGGAACTGCCGTGATCGCTCCGATCATCGTCAAGACCGTCATTGCGGGCGCCTTCGGTGGTGTCACCGGACTCCTATGGGGGCACATACGTGACACCGAATTTCAGCCGCATCGTATGATGAACGGTGTTCTCGCTGGCCTTGTCGCCGTCACCGCTGGCTGCGATCTCGTGACCGGCGGTGGGGCTGTCGTCCTGGGCATCACCGGCAGTTGGCTCGCCCTGGTCGGCATGGAGCTTATGGAGCGATGCGGTCTCGATGATGCGGTCGGTGCCATCCCTGTCCATGGATTTGCTGGTGTCTGGGGTACGATTGCGGTGGCCCTCGTCGCGCCCGAAGAGGCCTTGCCTCTCGGTAGCAGAGGCGATCAGTTCATGGTGCAGCTTGTTGGCTCCGTCATCGTCTTCGGTTGGGTGTTCGCGATCGCGTTCCTCACGTTCAAGATCATCGATTTCTTCTGGGGACTCCGAATCGATGCCGCCGGTGAAATGGCTGGACTCAATCAGGCCGAACATGGTGCTACTCTCGGGACCGGCGAGTTGCAGAAGCTTCTGGCAGGCTTGGCGCAGGGTAGAGGCGATCTCAAGAAACGGCTCGACGTCGAACCAGGCGAAGAAGCAGCAGAATTGGTGACTCTCTTCAACCTCCATCTGGACAATCTTGAGGTTGAGCAGCAACAACAGCGTCTTGCCGAAGAAAAATATGCGCAGGTCCAAAAGGATCTCGAGCAGGAGAAATATGTGAGCGAGCTGCAGCGCGGTTTCGTTTCCATGGCTTCGCACGAGTTTCGCACGCCGCTTGCCATTATTGACGGCAATGCCCAGCAGATAGAGCGTAAAGTCGACAGGCTGTCGGCAGAGGACGTTACTGGCCGAGTCAAGACCATTCGATACTCGGTCAAGCGCATGATGCGCCTGATGGAAAGCATGCTGACCGCGGCGAAGGCTGAAGCCGGCAAGATCAAGCTTAGTCCAGCGTCGATCGACCTTCGAGCGATCCTCCTGGACTGCTGTGAACTCCAGCAGGAGATCACGCCCGGGCATCGCGTGATCGTCGACCACGCTGCCCTGCCGGACGAGATCATCGCGGACTCGGGAAGCGTGACACAGATCATCACCAACCTACTCTCCAATGCCGCAAAATACTCCCCGGAAGCGGACAGGATCGATGTCCGCGGCTGGCGTCATGACGATAATGTTTTCATTTCTGTCCAGGACTATGGTATCGGCATCGACGAGCATGAGCAGGCGAAGATGTTCACGCGCTTCTTCCGCGCGAAGACATCGGTCGGTATCGCCGGCACGGGAATTGGTCTCAACCTCGCGCAAATGCTCGCCAAGGAACATGGTGGCGCCATAACGCTCGTCTCGAAAGCAGGCGAGGGCTCGACGTTTACGCTCAGGCTGCCCTGCGACACGGCAGCACCGGACGCTGCATGAGCTCAGTGAGTGGGTGCCCGGTAGGCAAGGAAAGGCCGTGGAAGAAACACCGGCCTACAATACGTTCGACGATTTCACAGCATCGACTCGTGTCGTCGACAGGCTTGGTGTAAGAGAGAAAGCCTTGACATAGCAAAGCAAAACCAGCGGGTCGAAACTGTTTCTAGACCTGGAGGAGGTGCTGCCGTGGCGACCGATCTGGCGAAATACGCGAAGTCCAAGAAGATCCGCTATTTCTTGATCAGCTTTACCGATCTCTTCGGTGTGCAGCGCTCCAAGCTGGTGCCGGCGCAAGCGATCGGCGAGATGCAAAACACCGGCGCAGGCTTTGCCGGTTTCGCGTCGCATCTCGACATGACGCCGGCTCATCCCGACATGTTCGCCGTACCCGATGCCGACAGCGTCATGCAGCTTCCCTGGAAGCCGGAGGTCGCCTGGGTCGCAGGTGATCTGATGATGGCGGATCAGCCGGTTGGCCATGCACCTCGTGTCGTTCTGAAAAACGTACTGGAGTCGGCCAAGTCGCAAGGCTTTCGTCCAATGTCCGGCGTCGAATGCGAATACTTCATCATCCAGCCGGATGGCAGCGATATCTCCGATCGGGACGATCGGCAGGCCAAGCCCTGCTATGACCAGCAGGCGCTGATGCGGCGCTATGATGTCGTGAGCGAGATCTGTGATTATATGATCGCGCTCGGCTGGGGGCCTTACCAGAACGATCACGAGGATGCGAACGGCCAGTTTGAAATGAACTGGGATTACAGCGATGCGCTGACCACCGCCGATCGGCATTGCTTCTTCAAGTTCATGGTGAAATCCGTTGCCGAAGCTCACGGCCTGCGGGCGACGTTCATGCCGAAGCCCTTTGCCAATCTCACGGGCAATGGCTGCCATGTACACATCTCGATCTGGGACAAGGCCGGCCGAAAGAATCTCTTCCTGGACAAGAAGGACGAGCTTGGCGTGTCCAAGCTTGGCTACAACTTTCTTGGCGGCGTGCTGAAACGGGCGACCGCGCTCGCCGCGGTCACCAATCCAACCGTCAACAGCTACAAGCGAATCAACGCGCCGGTGACGCTCTCAGGCGCGACCTGGTCACCCAACACTGTTACGTGGAGTGGCAATAACCGCACCCATATGGTGCGCGTGCCCGATAACGGGCGCTTCGAAGTCCGCCTCGCCGACGGTGCCGCCAACCCCTATCTGCTTCAAGCGGGCCTGTTGACCGCCGGCCTCGACGGCATTGCCAACGAGGCTGAGCCGGGAAAGCGCCTGGACATCGATATGTATGCGGAAGGACATAAGGTCAGGGGCGTGCCGAAGCTACCGTTAAATCTGCTGGACGCCCTTCGGCTGTTCGAGAAAGACAAGGTCCTGCGCGCCGGCCTCGGTGACGAACTTGTCGACGCCTACGCCAAGCTCAAACATGCCGATTGGTTGGATTTCGCCCGCCATCTCACCGAATGGGAACGTGAGCGCACGCTGGACTGCTAGCTTACTCCTGTGCGGGTTCAGCTCAGGCTGTTTGATTGGCAGGGCCGGAAACCGCGATGATTTGGCTGACCATGTCGGAGGATGCCCGAAAATTCCAGGTCGGCAGAGCTTCGCGCAGTGCAACGATCGCTGCGTTGCGGGCCGCCATTTCACCATGACCGCTTGCTTTGCAGTCGCTGTAGGTCTGCATGACGGTCTTGATCAAGCTTTGATCGATCGATTCGAGGTTGTTCTGTTGATGATCACGTGATGACTTCATCGATATCCACTCTCGAGGACGACGCGGAGGCGACCGAAACTACTCCCGTTTGGCCCGCTTTCAGATTGCGCTCGATGCGCGACCCTAAAGTCGAAAAGTTGAAAGTCAAGCAGGTTAATCCTACCATATGGATTGTTTTTCGAAACGAGTCAGGCATGTTGCCGGGCCGCAACAAGAGAACTCGCCGCTTTGAAAAGCTGGCATTGGGGTATCGCGACAAGCGTCGCCGCAGGTCGCAGGTCAGGATGGGTGAAATTGAAGCTCTGCCAGCATGGCATCCGCGTTCGATAGGCCCGCTGCGCTTGCCGCGATCATCGGTGGCAAGGTCAGCCACTCGAGTCCCCAAGCGCTGCCGGAACGTTCGCTCTCATGAAGCGAGGCCTGATGAATCGCGCCTAGCAGAGCGGCGTTGTAGCGTGCCAGCGTAACCAGTAACTCGGCCCTTATCGGATTATTCTTGTGCGGCATGGCAGATGACCGACCGCCATTGCTGATCACGACGTCGCCAATCTCGTTTTGCGCCATCAACGCCACATCCTGCCCGATCTTGCCGAGGCTGCTGCTCACTTTGGAGAGCCATGCGGCGAGATCAGCGATTCTTCCGCGTTCGGTGTGCCAGCAGCAACCGGGATCGACGAGGTCGAGGCGCTCCGCCAGGAGCTTGCGTACATGCGGCCCAAGCTGGCCAAGCTGGTGTAGAGTCCCCACCGGTCCGCCGAACTGGACCGCAAACATGTCCTGATCCAGCCGGCCACGCCCCTCGACGAGGTCGAACAGCGGGCGCCGCCAGATGGCGAAGCGATCGGCAAGGCGTATGGGCAGGGCCCGCTGCATGCGGGTTCGAGCCATCAGCGTTTGGTCACCTTGCTCGTCAGTCAGCCGGTCAAGCGTCGCTGTGAGGACGATCATGTCGTCGCGCAGGACCGAGATCGCCGTCCTCAGCCGAAGCATCAGGCCAGTATCGATGACATCCTGGCTGGTCGCCCCGAAATGCAGGTGGGAGCGATACACCTCGTCCAGGCTTTCCCGAAGTGTTTTGATCAGCGACGGCACCACAAGACCGTCCCGGGCAACACCTGCAGCGAGGGCGTCGTGATTTGGCGTGAACGCAAGGATCGCCTCCGAAATCGCGGCAGCGGCGTCCGGCGGAATGACCCCGGCATCTCTTTCGGCGAGAGCCAGTGCTTCTTCGAACCGCAGCATCGCGTCGATCTCGGCTTCCGGCGTGAACAAGCCGGCGACGTTATCGTGCCCGAGCAGCGATTTGAAATGCGGGTGATCGAAGAGCGAAGAGGTCATGGCCGCCTCATTGGATTCAATCCCTTTAAGCCTTGGCGCCTACCTTACCGGATGAAACGGAGCCTCGCATCTGCGGCGACATGGACCAACGACGCTCCGTGTCTTAAAAGAAATGAACAAGGGCCACGAAGGCCGAATCGACTCAGGCTTGAACGCGAGGTCGTTTGTGCTTGGCGCGTCACATGCTCAAGGGAGACCCAGACCATGCATATGTTGAGTGTCGGCGCGATCGTTGCCGTCGCATCGCTCGCCCTAGCCACTGGTGGTGCCACCGCGCAAGAGCATGAGTTCAAGCTTCACCATCTCCTGAGCGCCAAAGCGCCTGCCCACACCCAGATGCTCGAACCCTGGGCGCGTCAGGTCGAGGAAAATTCGGGCGGCAAGGTCAAGATCGAGATTTTCCCCTCCATGACCCTCGGCGGCCGCCCGCCGGAGCTGATCAATCAGGTGCGCGACGGCGTGGTCGACATCGTCTGGACGGTCAACGGCTATACGCCCGGCCTGTTCCCGCGCACCGAGGTCATGGAGCTTCCTTCGGTCTACGTCAACGACCCGGTCGCCGCTAATCTCGCGCTTCATGAGATGTTCGAGAGTGATCTCCGTCAGGAGTATCAGGGCGTCGAGGTCATGTTCCTCCACGTCCATGCCGGCCAGGGTATCCACATGCGCGAGAAGGAGGTGCGCTCGCCCGCCGATCTCGAAGGCCTGAAGATGCGCATCCCGACGCGCACCGGTGCTTGGATCATCGAAGCGCTCGGCGCCGCGCCCGTCGCCATGCCAGTGCCGGAACTGCCGCAGGCCCTGCAAAAGGGCGTGGTCGACGGCGCCTTCATCCCCTGGGAGATCATTCCGCCTCTCAAGATCCAGGACCAAACCACCTACCAGGTAGAGGGTCATGAAGAGACGCGTTTCGGGACCACCACCTTCCAGGTCTCCATGAACCAGGCCCGCTGGGACAGCCTGCCCGACGACGTCAAGCAGGCGTTCAAAGACGCGTCCGGCCCGGACTGGTGGGCCAAGGTCGGCGAGGTCTGGCGCGCATCCGACGACTTCGGCATCGACCTCGCAGTGAAGGCCGGCAACACCCACATCACGCTGACCGAAGACGAAACCGCCGCCTTCGACGCCGCCCTCGAACCGGTGGCTCAGCGTTGGGTCGACGAGGTCACAGCCAACGGCATCGACGGCGCCGCCCTGGTCGAAAAGGCACGCTCCCTCATTCAAAAGCACGCCTCCCGCTAAGGGGCGACCCGCCCCGTGGGTTACCTGGACTTCGCCAGGCGGGCGATTCATGGATGGGCGCTCATGGGCGGGGTGCTGCTGCTCGGGATCATCCTGGTGAATGTCCTCTCGGTGATCGGCGGCGTCGTCTGGCGGCCGTTTCCCGGCGATTTCGAGACCACCCAGATCGGCGTCGCCGTCGCCGCGTTTGCCTTTCTCCCCTACTGCCAGCTCGAAAACGCCAACGTCACCGCCGACATCTTCACGGCGCGCGCCTCGGAGAGGACCGTCGGCCATCTGCGAAAACTCGCCGCCGCGATCGCGCTCGCCTTCAGCCTCATCCTGCTCTGGTGCATGTTCCAGGGCATGATGGACCAGCGCCAATATGGCTACACCACCGCCATCCTGAGCTTCCCCGTCTGGCTCGCCTTCCTTCCCATACTTTTGTCACTTGTCCTCCTCGCGATCGCCGCCGTCATCACCCTGTTGGACTCAGACAAGTCAACGCCCGGCGGCGCACCGCCGTGATCGAATCCGTTACGTTTGGGATCATCGGTCTCGCCGTGCTCGTAGCACTGATCGCGATCAGGATGCCGATCGCCTACGCCATGATCCTGGTGGGCGGCGTCGGCATCGCTGTCGTCAACGGCCCGGCGCTTCTCCTGAATCAGCTGAAAACCCTCGCCTACGGCCAGTTCTCGATCTACGACCTCTCGGTCGTGCCGATGTTCGTGCTGATGGGCGCGATCGCGTCCAAGGCCGGCCTCAGCCAGGCCCTGTTCCGCG
>JBCCIN010000101.1:0-13099 GCA_039028235.1 Pseudomonadota bacterium | reverse complement strand
GACGTCGCGTAGGGCCTGGTTCACGGCGACCGCTGCCAGTTCCTTGTTGTAGTCGCGGATCCTGTCCCGCCGCTCCTGGTTCAGCTTCGGCAGGTCTTCCATGATCACGGCAAGTTCCTTTTGGAGCTCGCCGATGGTCTCCTGGATGCGTTTCTTTTCGTCTTCTGGGAGGGCGTTGAAGGCGTCCGGCGGCATGACCTCGCCATCCACAATCGGCGCCATGCCGAGGCCCTGCTGGCTCTGCACAAGTGCGATGCCAGCTGCCTTGGCTTTCTCGCCAAGCGCCTCGATCGCCTTTGCGTGAGAGCCCTGCATGTTTTCATCGATCGCGCGCCGGCGATTGCGGTAGTCGTCGCTTTCGAAGAGGGCTGGAATGGCGCCCGTAAGCCGGTCGATCGCTGCCGACATGCCCTTCTGCAAAACACTGCCGCGGCCGGGAGGGAGTTCAATCGCCACGGGCTTGTGGTTGACCTCGAAATTGTTGACGTAGACCCAGTCCGACGGCTTGGCATCGCCCGCTGCCTTATACTCCAGATGCCGGCTGACGGCGGTATGCTTGCCGAGCCCGGGCGAGCCGAGCACGAAGAGGTTAAAGCCCTTTCGCTGGATCTCGGTGCCGAAGCGGATGGCCTCGACTGCCCGTTCCTGGCCGATAAGGCCGTCGACCTCGTCCAGCTCTGCTGTGGTCGCGAACGCGAATTTCGCGGGATCGCAAGAGGGGCGAAGCTGGTCGGCGGGTAGTGGGGAAAGCGGTTCGGCAGCAGGTTTTGACGTCATGACATTCGGCCCGAGGTTCTCATCCTTTGGCCCCGTTGGTAGCACAGCCCGGCCGATGGTCGATCATCAAAATCGTACGAGCTAGCCGTCATCCCTCAGAAAGGTGACTGCGTAGCGCTCGCGCAGCTGGTTTTTCTGCACCTACCCATGCTGGTTCGCGGTAACTCATCGACGAAGAAAACGGCCTTCGGCACCTTGAAGCCGGCGGAGATGATCATGCCCTTGGCGCGCCTGACGATACGGACATAGCCGTCCTGATCGATGCGGCTGATGTCGCGGTGATGAAGAAGCGGTGATCCCGGATTTCTTCGGCGGTCTTCTCCGGCATCTGCCGATAACCTTTGAAGACGTCTGAAGACGTCGGGTTCGCACACTTCGAGGACGCCGACGCCCCCTTGGTCGAGGATCGAGCCCTGCTTGTCGGCGACACGCACCTCGACATCCGCGAGCGGTGGGCCGACGATGCCGGGCTTGCGCTCGCCGTTCAGCGGATTGGAGCAGAGCATGCCGGTTTCGGTCATGCCGTAACGCTCCAGGATGGCGTGGCCGATTTCCTGCTCGAAGGCGCGGAAGGTCTCGTCGAGGAGCGGCGCCGAGCCTGAGATGAAGAGACGCATGCTCCGGCAGAAATTGGTGCTCAAGGTGATCGCTCGCCAGAAGGCGGGCAAACCCATCATGGGCGTTGCCTCAGGCAGATCGTCGAGGACGGCCTCGGCCTTGAGGCAGGCGAAATAGAGAAAAACATTATCGGCGCTTTTCTCGACCAGATTGTCGCGGGGCAGGTCATGCTGAGAATCGTGTTTTCTTTGTTATCAATGGTTTAGACGAACCGCTAATTTGATGACGGGGCAAATAGGTCGAGAATCCAGCATGCTTTGAGACGGTTGATTTGCGAATAAGGGCCAATCACCGATATGCTGTCTCCTTCGACTATCTGAGCGGAGTAGCCAAGCCTTACAGCTTGACTTTAATGAATTGTCATCGGCAACAGGGAGCGGACAAGAGGCAGTTGCCCTAAGAATTGTCCGCAGAAGATTCTCAAATTAAATGCCTATCTTCACCATGACCGTGTGATTCTTGCAATTAAACGCTCAGTGATACATCGTTGGATGACAATTGCGAATACTCAGGAAAGCCTGAATATGTGGAAGCATCTACCTAGTATGCAGGCGTAATACTGTTTTTCGGACGATGGTGAAAGACGAATTCCGTTCTGCCTTAGAGGCTCCTTGTAACCGCCAGCTCCATTTCTGTCTCGGCTGGCTTGAATCACACGCCGCACATCTGGGAGAACACCCCCATGAGCGTGGCAACATGCGCTTAAGATACAGAATTCCATGAGCAAATTTGACGAGGTTACGAAGCGGTTCCGCGACTTGCCACATATGCAAGAGGACCAGGCGATCTACATGCGTGAGCTCATCGTTGAGACTGGATCGACAGAGCTTATCGAGATCGGTACGTCCCATGGCAAGAGCGCTGCTTATTTTGCAGCAATCCTTGAAGACCAGGGCGGTGGGCATCTTGTTACCATCGACAAGCAGAATGCCAAAATCCGATCACCCAATGTCTTCGAAGTGCTGGACGCCGTCGCGCTTAGGCATCGCGTGTCTCCCAAATTCGCCTTTCGGTCCTATACTTGGGAGCTGCAGCGGCTTATGTGCGAGGATCCGCGTCCGGCGTTCGATCTCTGCTACTTCGATGGCAGCCATACCTGGGATTCGACGGGCTTGGGCGTGGTGTTGATCGACGCCTTGCTGAAACCTGGCGGTTATCTGATTCTCGACGACATGGATTGGACCATCGACAAGAGCCCCGGCCTTAGAGACAGGCCTGAGTTGACAAAGGACTATTGTCCCGAGGAGCGAGCGACGCCGGCTGTTCGCCTCGTCTGGGATCTCATCTTGCCGCGCCTCGACTTTGAGCATGTATGCGAGGAGCGCGCTTTGAATTGGGGCATTGCGCGCAAGCCCTTGTGAGAATGCTTTTCACTGTAGTCAGATGAGGTCACCGGTCCTGATTGGCGCCATAGGCGACTTTAGCCTGCTTGCAGAGCGTGTCGAAGGCCTCCATTAGTTGGGCTTGACAGCCGCTCACCGCACGGACTGACGCCGGCGCCCTATTTGCCAGGCCTGCATGCTCCAAGGACGTAACGAGCTTGGAGCAGCCAGTTTTTGACGTGCCCGCCGAATGACCGGAAATGGCACGAACCCGAACCAAGCATTATGTCCGCTCAGGGAACGATTCCGGCCTGCCGCAATAACTTAGAGCAATCCTGCAGTGCTTAGCGGTCTCCGAGACTCGACGTCGGAGCGGCCTTGAAGCATGTTAGCGGCGTTCGATCCTGGTACGCCGAGACGACATGCGAGAGGGAGCATCATGACCCAGGCCGAGCCCTTGCCGGCCGAGAGGGGCGCAGCATCGCACATGCCGGCCTATCTCCATGGGCTGAACGAGCAGCAGCAGGCGGCGGTGCTCGCTGACGACGGGCCGCTCCTCGTGCTTGCGGGTGCCGGGACGGGCAAGACGCGCGTGCTGACCACGAGGCTTGCCCATATGCTGGTGACGGGGCGCGTCCGGCCGTTTCAAGTGCTGGCGGTGACCTTCACCAACAAGGCGGCGAGGGAGATGGTCGAGCGGGTCGGCGGGCTCTTGGGCACCAGCGTCGAGGGCTTCTGGCTCGGGACGTTCCATGCGCTCGGCGCTCGCCTGCTTCGGCGTCACGCGGAGCTGGTCGGCCTCAAGAGTAACTTCACCATTCTCGATGTCGACGATCAGCTCCGTTTGATGAAACAGGTGATCGAGGCCGCCGATCTCGACGCCAAGCGCTGGACTCCCAAGGTACTGGCAGGGCTGATCGGCCGGTTCAAAGATCGCGGCCAGACACCGGACAAGGTGCCGGAATCGGACATCGGCGAGTTCGCGCTCGGGCGGACGCGCGAGCTTTACCAGGCCTATCAGGAACGGCTCCTGACGCTGAACGCCTGCGATTTCGGTGATCTTCTCCTGCATTGCCTGACGCTGTTTGCCAAGGAGCCGGAGATCCTTCAGGACTATCAGAGTCGGTTCAAGGCGATCCTGGTGGACGAGTATCAAGACACCAACGTCGCCCAGTATCTATGGCTCAGGCTTCTTGCCCAGGATCACAAGAATATCACCTGCGTTGGTGACGATGATCAGTCCATCTACAGCTGGCGCGGCGCCGAAGTCGGTAACATCCTGCGCTTCGAAAAGGACTTTCCGGGAGCGGGTGTCGTCCGCCTTGAGCGCAATTACCGATCGACCGGTCATATTCTGGGTGCTGCGGCGGGTGTCATCGCCAACAATCGGGACCGCCTCGGCAAGACACTCTGGACCGAGGATGATCTCGGCGAGAAAGTGCAGATCGCCAGTCTCTGGGATGATCAGGAGGAGGCCCGTTTCGTCGGCGAGGAGATCGAGGCCTGGCAGCGCGATAACGGCGAGGGTGAGAAGGGCAGGCTCGCGGAAGTCGCGGTGCTGGTGCGCGCCGGTTTTCAGACGCGGTCCTTCGAAGAGCGCTTCATCAGCCTTGGCCTGCCCTACCGGGTGATCGGCGGGCCGCGCTTTTACGAGCGTCAGGAGATCCGGGATGCGATCGCCTATCTCCGCGTAATCGCTCAGCCCGACGACGATCTGGCGCTGGAACGCATCATCAACCTGCCGAAAAGAGGGCTCGGCAACGCAACGATCCAACTCTTTCAGCGCACCGCGCGCGATGCCGATACGAGCCTCTATGGTGCGCTCGCCATGCTGATCGGTACGGATGAGCTGAAGCCCAAGGTACGCACGACCGTCACACAGCTCCTTAACGATTTCGCCCGCTGGCGCGACATGGCCAAGGAGACCCCGCCTCGGCTCCTGACGGAGACGGTGCTGGAGGAGTCGGGCTATGTGCAGATGTGGCAGAATGACAAGACGCCGGAAGCGCCGGGACGGCTCGAGAATCTGAAGGAGCTAGTGCAGGCCCAAGATGATTTCGAAACACTCGCCGGCTTTCTCGATCATGTCGGCCTGGTGATGGACAACGCCCAGGATCCGACTAGCGACATGGCGACTATCATGACGCTGCATGCTGCAAAAGGTCTGGAATTCGAACGTGTCTTTCTGCCGGGCTGGGAAGAAGATGTCTTTCCCAACAAGCGGGCGATCGATGATGGCGGCACCAAGGCGCTGGAGGAGGAGCGCCGGCTCGCTTATGTCGGCATCACGCGGGCGCGCCGCCTCCTGACCATTTGTTACGCGGCCAATCGCCGGATCTACAATCAATGGGCGGCGAGCGTGCCGTCACGGTTCATCGAAGAGCTGCCGGCCGAGCACACCGACTTCCTGCAGCGCCAGACCCTGCATGAACCGACAGCGAGCGGCTGGTTCGACGACCTGCACAGTGCCTCGAAGAGCGGCCGTGGCCCCGGTTTCAACCGCATGCGCGCGGCCGGGCGGCCGCCCGTCATCGAAGGGCAGGCGCGCCTTCTCGGGAGCGAGCTGCCGAAAAGTCGGGGCGATGTCGCGATCGGCCAGCGGGTGTTTCATGACAAGTTCGGCTATGGCCGCGTGCTCACCGTGGATGGTAACAAACTGGAAATTGCCTTCGATAAGGCGGGCACCAAGAAAGTCATCGACAGTTTCGTGACGCCGGCATAAGTTCCCGGCCAAGTCTTACTGCGTGTCGAGTGATTGTGGAATCCTTCTGGAAAAGTAGCTTTGTCGTTCCGGCCGATGCCGTTCATCTGTTTTTGGACTCGATCGATGCCGATGCCCTAAGTATCGCGGCGTTCGAGATTGACGGATCGGAGAATGGCGACGGCGCGGAGTGGCGTGTCGAGATGCTGCATGCGGAGAAACCGGAACAGGAGGATCTCGACGTTCTGCTGGAGCCTTTGGCCGAGCGCGCGGCCCTTGGTTCGCTGTCGATCGACATCGATCCGGTGCCCAAGGCGGACTGGGTGAAGGAAGTTCAGATCAGCATGCCGCCCCGGCAGATCGGCCGCTTCTGGATTCATGGCAGTCATGTCGATACGCCGCCGCCCGAGGGAACGACACCTATTCGACTCGATGCCGGGCTTGCCTTTGGCTCAGGAGAGCATGCGACCACGCAGGGCTGTCTTACGGCGCTCGATCGGATTGCGCGTCGACGGCGCTTTCGCCATGTTCTCGACATGGGATGCGGTGCCGGCATGCTGGCGATCGCCGCGGCGACATGCTGGCCGGCGAGAGTGTTGGCCGTCGACAACGATCCGGTGGCGATCGAGGTCACGGGCGAGAATGCCCGGCAAAACGGCGTCGCCGGACAGGTCAGGGCTCTGGTAAGCGAGGGCTATGCCGATCCGCAGATCCGTCTAAGCGGACCATACGATCTCATCCTTGCGAACATCCTCGCCAATCCGCTCTGCGACATGGCGAAGGATCTCAGCCGGAATCTCGCCGCAGGCGGCATCGCCGTCCTGTCCGGGCTGCTCGACCGTCAGGCCAGTGACGTGATATCAGCCCATCGGACACAGGGTCTCTCTCTTCGACAGCGTATCGAGATTGGCCCCTGGACAACACTGATGATGTCGCGCAAGAAAGCGTAAAATGAAATCCGAACCGGCAAGACAAGCCACCCGAACGCCGGTCCCGTAGCGAGAGGCATCATGGCTTACTACGATACTTCCTTTGGTATCATTCTGGTCTTGCTGATCATTGCCCTCTACATTCTCGATCAGAAATGGTGGGCAGGATTTCTGCTGTTTATTCTGGTGCTCGCCATTCTGGTCTGAGCGCGCGTTCTGCCCTATTCGAACCCTGCATAAGGCAGCTGGCCTTCCAGACAACCGATGAAGCGGCTGCCGACCCGGCTGGTGCGGCGTTCGTCGCAGACGAGTACCCGTCCATCGACCGGATCTGTCATCCAGAGCTTGGCCCCGGCGCCGAGCTGAAATCGGTTGGGTACCAAAGGCCTGCCGTAGCGACCGTCGACCAGGCCTCGCCTTTCGGCGCTGCCCCGAAGCACCAGCGGGCCACCGTCAGCCGGCTTGGTGTGCACTTTGGTGAGAACCGTCAACTCAGGCGTGACCTTGATGGTATCGGCCTTGGGGGGCGACGCGATGGTCAGGCTGGCGAGGACGGTGCAGCAGGCGAGGGCGAGGGACAGGGCGCGCATCGACAGGGGTCCTTCCTTCCGGGGCTTAGCCAAGAATTAACGAAGGAAATTTACCATTCGCGCATCTCGTCCGCTAAGGCGCGATGGCGCGTTGAAACCGTAGGAGAATATGCTTTGGTGACGATTGGGACCTGAGGCTGGTCAGTCGAACCGCTTGGTGAGAGCGTTTTGTCCGGTCGGCCAAACGCCTTTTTCGATGGCTTTTCTGCCTTCGAACACCAGAAAACTCTGGCGGCCGTAATGGGGAAGCGGGCGGAGCAGCGCGCTGAGTGCGGCTTCGTCATCGGCTTCGACCACGAGTGCTGGCGGGGCGTCTGATCGCGCGGCGACCCAGCTTCTGGCCGTTCCCCGTCCGGCGAGCGCCGGCGGGATTGGCCCGGCGCCGGCCGCGGCCAGGACGGGGGCAAGCTGATCCGTCGTGCCGATCAGCATGAGCGGTGAGCTGTCGATCGCGTCGTCATCGGCTTCGGCAAGGCGAAGGCCGGTGTCGAGGGTGCGCGCGGCCAGCTGCGCCGCGACCTCGGCGGCCGACGGGCTGCCGTTCACGGCGACGATGGTCAGGGTGTCTGCCGCAAGGGTCACGTCCCGAAGGATCGGCGGTGCCTCATCCGCGGCGAGACGGCGAAACAGATCGTGGCGCTGGTCGACCCCGATCGAAAGTGGCTTTTCCGTGAGATCGAACGTCGCCTCGGCCTGTCCGTCGACGAGGCGCACGGTCTTTTCCCGGATATCGTCCGCCATCTCGATCTGGATCGGGATCAGCATCTCATAGTCGGTCGAATCGCTGGATATCGCGAGATCGAGTGTATGGCCACCGTCATGGTCTTGCAGATCTGCCTGATCGAGCGTGAGTGCCGGGGCGCCTTTCCGGTTCAGCCACGGATCGAAGAAGGCATCGAGTTCGCGATCACCTGCCGCCGCTTCGAAGCTCGCCTGAAGATCGCTCCAGCCGGCAGTCTTGAATTTTTGCCGGTCCCAGAATTCTCTTAGACCGGTACTGAAGACATCGTCGCCAAGCTCTTGTTTCAGCATATGAAAGACCATCGCGACCTTGTTGTATCCCACCACCTGATCAGCATCATGGCCCTTGCTGCGAAAGCTGGTGATCGGTTGGTCGCGATCGTCGGGAAGGGCTGCAAAGTCGCGGAGCCAGCCAAGCCGCATCTGCCAGGCGGCATCGGCGTTCTCGGTCTCGGCGAGGCCGTAGTCAGCCATATAGGTGGTCAGCCCTTCGGCCCAGTTGCCCTCGGCATAGTCGACGAACACGCCGTTGGCCCACCAGTTGTGCGCGATCTCGTGGGCGAGCGAGCGGGTCAGCATGAAGGGCATATGGAGGATCTGCGACGAGACATAGGTGAGGCCGGGAAAGCCTAGGCCGACCGGAAGCGGCGAGGCGATCACGGAGAAGCCGTCATAGGGATAGGTGCCGATCTCTTGGCTGAACCGGTCGATATAGCCGGCGACCTGATCGAGATAAGACGTCGCAAGGTCCTGGCGATCCGAGGGAAAGTAGGTGCGGAGGCGAAGGTCGTTGTGCGTGCGCTCGGTGATGAGATAGTCGCCGACGAAGACCGAAGGTGGTTCTGTCGGCGTCCGGGCTTCGAAGGTCGCGCGGAAGCGCTCCTCGGTCTCCTGCTCATCGACCAGCGAGCCAGTGGCGACCGCTTTGTAGGCGGACGGGACATCCAGGTTCAGGACGTAGGTCGCCTGACCATCTTCGGAGCCGCCATTGGCAAGCCAGCCGATACCGTAAGGTAGGAAGACGCCATCAGCCGTGATCATCGGCGACAGGCCAGCCCGGCTATCGGCCTGCTCGAGACGGCCGCCATAGACGATCTCGACCTGATGCGCCTCCTCGCTCGGCAAGGCAATCCAGGTGACACCGCCTTCGCTTGTCGGCGCGATTGCCTCGCCATCGACCTTGATGGTGTCGATCGCAATGCCGGGGGCGGGTTTGATCGCCAGATGCCCGTGCCCGGCGACATCGATCCTGTCGGTCGCGCTCATTTGGCCGCTCGCCGGCTCGATGATGAGGTCGATGTCGTGGTGCAGTCGTTCTTCGGCAGCCGCAGTGGTGCCGGTAAGCGGCATCAGACCGAGGGCGCCGATGACCAAAGCGAGACGGGCGAGATGCATCAATCGATCCATGGGCTGGTTCTCAAGGCCGGCCATGGCCGTTGGCGGCTGCCGGAAACTTCGCCACGATCTCCAGCGTTTCCCCATCCCGTTCGATCGACAGCGGCAGCCAGGTGCCGGGTGCCTGCTGCTGCACGATACCGATCAGATCGGCGGTGTTCTCTAGAGTCATGCCGGCCGCCTCGATGATGGCATCGCCGTCTCGAATGTCCGCGGCCTGGGCGATGCTGTCTTCCATCACCTGCAGCACACGAACGCGGTTCTCCGCAGTTTCGATCATCACGCCGAGCTTCGGTCCGTCCGGCGCATCTTCGATCTGACTGAGCGGGGGAAGCACGAACAGCGCGTCCGCGACCTCCTCCTTGTAGGCCTCGCAGCTCTCGACAGGCGCTACAGGCATGAACAACGCCGTGTTCTCAGCGCCGAGATCGTCAAGCTGGTAGGGGACGCCAAAACCTCGCTCCAAATGACCGCTCCCGAGCACACCGACGACGAGGGGTGAGCCTTCGCGCTGACTGGCTTCCGCCAGGGCGAGGGCCATCGCTCGATCCCAGGTGGTCTGAACTGTCACGAAGCGCTGAAAACGGGGATCGTCACGGATGTCTTGAGATTCTCCCTCGGCGTCGCCGCCTTCGACGCTTTCTTCGGTCGGGGTGGAGGCCTCTTCCGGCTCCTCGCTTTCGCTGCGAAATTCGAGATGCTGGCTGAACGTCGCGACCAAGCTCTCGATATAGGCATTGGAGGGGGGCTTGGGCTCGGTCAGGCCGCGGCGTTCGTCCTCCGGTATGTTTTCAAGGCCTTCGTCCCGGATGCGCGAGACGAAGTCGCGCTCGACATTGAGCGCCACCATCGGCACCCGGTGGAGGCGTGCGAAATGAAACATTGGCAGATAGAGTTCGGGATCAAAGCCCCAGTTCCGGCTCCAGTCGGTCTCACGCAGAAACTCGTCTTCGGAGAGCTCGCCGGCCACCCAGCGATCCAGGGCCGGCTGAACAGCGCGTGGAAAGGCTTCGAAACCGAGCACCATGTCGGGGCGGCGGCCATGAAGACCGGCGATCGCTGCAAGCTGCCAGCGGTGATGCTCGACGTGAGGATGCACCTCGCCGAGCATGACGATCGACGAGCCGGCCGCGGCCTCTATCGTCTGGTCATAAGCCATGATGTCACCGGTGGCGGGGTCGATCCACTGGCCGACGACGGCGCAATTATGCTCCGGCGACTCGTGGGCGATCGCCGCGGTCGTGCCCGCCGTGACCAGACCTGCGACCAATGCCAGGAAAGACGCACCGGCTTTGAAACCTGTCATCGGACGCAACCTTTCTCTCTCTCGGGATGTTTAGCTAGCTGGCAACAACAAGCGCTTTCCGAGCGCTGGCGCTCAACTTGCCATCAAAAGCCGAAAAGGCAAGGCTGTGAGAGGCGAAGCGCCTGTTTGTCAGCGATAGATCGCCGACGCGCCAACCAGGAAGCGATAGGGCGGCCGTCGTGTCAGCCTTTGGCTGCGCATCCTGCCGGATCCTTGGCTTTGCACATGCTGCTAGGCGAAGAGACGCTCATTCTGCAGGTCTTTATAGAGATGCGCCACCTGCTCCGCATAGCCGTTGTAAGGAAGGGTCGGGACGCGCTCGCCGCTGCCGAGCAGGCGCTCGGTCGCCTGGCTCCAGCGCGGGTGCGGCACCTCCGGGTTGACGTTCGCCCAAAAGCCGTACTCGGCAGGCTGGATCTCCTCCCAGAAGGTCTTAGGCCGGGTCTCCGTAAAGGAAAAACGGACGATCGACTTGATCGATTTGAACCCGTATTTCCAGGGCACGGCCAAGCGAAGCGGCGCTCCGTTCTGACGCGGGATCGGTTTGCCATAGAGCCCAGTCGCGATGAACGCGAGCTCGTTAGCCGCCTCGTCGATGGTCAGGCCCTCGACATAGGGCCAAGGATACCAGCGGGCACCCTGGCCCGGTGCCATCTCGGGATCGTGGAAGGTCTCCATGACCACATATTTGGCACTGCCGAGCGGCTTGGCGTAATCCAGGAGGGACTTCAGCGGAAAGCCACTCCACGGCACGGCCATCGACCAGGCTTCGACGCAGCGATGCCGGTAAAGGCGCTCCTCCAGCGGCATGGCTTTGAGCAGGTCGTCGATGTCGACCGTCAGCTCTTTTTCGACCAAGCCGTCCAGCCGGACCTGCCATGGCCGGATACGCAGGGCCTGTGCGGCGGATGCGATCGATTTATGCGAGCCGAACTCATAGAAATTGTTGTAGCTGACGACGTCCTCTTCGGGACTGAGCGGCCGGTCCAGAGCATAGGCCGGATTGCGGTCGACGGGGTAGAGATCGGCGGATGGGTCCGGTTCTGGTGGGGGGAGCGGTTCGGGCGTCGGCAAAAGTTCCTGCATCCCGCGAAAGGCAAGTGGTGCTGCCAGGATGACGCCGCCGATGCCGAGCGCCGTCAGAATCCGCCGGCGGTTCAGGTAGACATCCTCGTCGGTCGCCTCCTTTTCGGCGATCGACCAGTCCTTTTTCTCGTGGATTGGCATGGCGTTATCCCTCTTTCTTCCTGTGGGGATAGAACAGCACGGCAAGGATCGCCCCGGGCGCGCCAAGTAGCGACCAGGTCGGCCATTGCAGCAGGCTGACGATCAACGGATCCCAAAGGCCTGGCGACAGGTAGCGTTGAACGACCGCCTGCGAGAGATTGAGGCTGTAGGGATGGAGACGGAACCAAAGCTCGCCGGCAGCGACCGCGCGATAGCTGCCAGCGTTGGCCGCCATGACGAGGTCATAGGCGAAGGCCAGGGCCGCCAGAGCGAACAGCAGCAGGCCGATGGCGAAGAGCCAACGTCCGACGCCTCTCCGGCCCTTCGTCGCCTCTGGGAACTCCATCGCCTTCTCCATGATATCGACTCCAGCCTCGTCGCCATTCCAGCTTCAGCAGTGCTTGCTCGATAGCAGCCCGTCACATCCGTTGATAGGTGGAATGTTTAGGCTAGGCTTTAAACGACACGCTCCCTCACAATGCCGCGACGGGGCCTCCGTTGCGCTTTTCGCTTGTCGAGAGCGGCTGTTTGGATAGCCAGCATAGATCGACAAGCTCGCAGATATTCTCGCTTCCAAGTTTAAAAAAGTCATCTAACTCTCGATTCTGCTTGACGTACGTCGCAGGGAATTTGATCTGCTTTATGCTGTTTGTTTTTTATTGGATTGATTGCGAAGGGGCCGATTTTGGCTCTGAGAAGACGGAGCTCATGGGATCGTGGCCGATCTGCCCGCCGATAGAGCGCTTCCTGGCGTGCGCCCTGGCGAAGGCAATGCGTCGGTGAACCGAGGCTTGTCTTCCCAATCTGGTGATGGTGCGGATCGCGGCAACGCGTTCAACGCAGCGCTCGCCAGGGGAGCATCGTCGGGCGACGGGCAGCAGGGGACGGTTCGCCCGGACCTGCAGCAACGCTCGACAACGACCGAGCGATCGGAGAATGGCGCTCGATCGAACACGACGTCGACCCTGGCCTCTTCCACGCTGTCTGGCCGCGGCGGCGACGCTCTGGATGTCGGCAGATTCAATCTGCCGATCCTGCAACTCGGCTCGTCAGACCGGGCTGTTGGTCTTTTGCAACGTGCGCTGATTCTCCTGGGATCGCCGGCGCTGAGCGCCGATGGCACCTTCGGTCTGCAGACCGACCAGGCGGTGCGCGCCTTTCAGGATGCATCCGGCTTGACGAGAGACGGTGTCGTCGGGAATCAGCAGACTTGGCCGGCGATCAACCAAGCGCTGGTTACGCGCCATGAGGGGATGGCGCGGCTCGCCGATGCCATGGGCGCGCTCGGCACGGCAGGCCAACTTCAGGCGGCGGAGATGAAGCAGGTCAATGCCGTGCTTGCCGAGATCGGCGAGCGGGCAACACCGTCGATGATGCCGCGGGACGGCGTGATAGCGTTGGAACGACAGGTTCAGGGAGTGGTGAGCTACACGGTGCGTGGTGGCGAGACGCTTGCCGATGTGGCGCGTACCTTCGGCCTTCCCATAAGCGCG
>JBCCIN010000100.1:0-13099 GCA_039028235.1 Pseudomonadota bacterium | reverse complement strand
GCCGAGTTGCACCGGCTGACCAAAGCGATCGAAGCGGAGACCGACTGGCTGCATTTCGGCGTCACCGCCAGACGAAAACGCAATCAGGGCCGTCTTCGCCGTCTTCAGGCGATGCGCCAGGAGCGCGCTGAACGCCTCCGCCCCGAAGGTCAGGTCAAGCTCGAAGCCCAGCGTGCCGCGACCAGTGGACGGTTGGTCATCGAGGCGACGTCCATCGCCAAGGGCTTCGGTGAGCGCATCATCATCGGCGATTTCTCGACGCGCATTATGCGCGGGGACCGGGTCGGCATCATCGGCCCGAACGGCGCTGGCAAGACTACACTGATCCGCCTCCTGACCGGCGTGCTCGATCCGGATCAGGGCCAAGTGCGCCTAGGGACCAATCTTCAGGTTGCGACCATCGATCAGCGGCGCGACAGCCTGGACCTCGCGAAAAGCCCCTGGCACACGCTCTGTCCTGACGGCGGTGACCAGGTCGAGGTGCAGGGACGCTTTCGCCATATCGTCGGCTATTTGAAGGACTTTCTGTTTCGTCCGGAGCAGCTGCGCACCCCCATCAAGGCCCTGTCCGGCGGCGAGCGCAACCGTCTGCTCCTCGCGATGCAGCTCGCCCGACCCGCCAATCTCCTGGTGATGGATGAGCCCACCAACGATCTCGACATGGATACGCTCGATCTACTCCAGGAAATGCTGGCCGAATTCGACGGTACGCTGCTGCTGGTCAGCCATGATCGCGACTTTCTGGATCGCCTGGTGACCAGCACGATCGTTCTCGAAGGCGATGGCCAGGCGGTCGAATATGCAGGCGGCTATAGTGACCGACCGGCGGCCGGGGGCTCGACGGCTTCGCCGGAGAAGGCCAAGACTGTTGGCGCCAAGACCGATCATCGGGAAGCCGGCCGGCGCCAACGCCAAGCGGATCGTGATCGGGCGAAGCTCGAACGGCGGATCGAGAAGCTCCAGGTGGACAAGGCAGAGCTGGAGGCGGCGCTCGCCGATCCAGACCTCTACGCCAGCAATGCCGCCGCCTTCGAGGCCAAATCCAAGACCCTGGCGGATCTGCAGACGGAGCTCGATCAGGCTGAAGAGCGCTGGCTGGAACTCGAGCTCGAAGCCGAGGCCTCGGCCTGATGAGGACGCTCCCGACCGCCCCTAAGCTCCTTCGCTCCGACGGTAGGCCCGCCCGCATCGCCGTCGTGCATGAATGGTTCGACCATTTTTATGGCTCCGAGCGAGTTGCCGCGGAGATCCTGGCCTGCTTTCCCGAGGCCGATGTCTTTACCCTGGTGGACATCATGGAGGGCCAGGACCGGCGTTTTCTGGATGGCAAGAAGGTCAAGACGTCCTTCATCCAACGCCTGCCCTTCGGCCGCTCGCCGCGCTTTCGCCACTATCTGCCGCTCTTTCCCCTGGCGATCGAACAGTTCGACCTCAGCGGCTACGATCTGGTGCTTTCCAGCAGCCACGCGGTCGCCAAAGGCATTCTAACCGGCCCGAACCAGCTGCATATCGCCTATGTCCACACGCCCATGCGCTATGCCTGGGAACTGCAGCACGAGTATCTCCGCCAATCCGGCCTGGACCGCGGTCTCAAGGGGATGCTGGCACGCTGGCTGATGCATCGCCTTCGTCTCTGGGATCTGCGCACGGTGAACGGCGTCGACCGGTTCGTCGCGAACTCCGCCTACGTCGCCGGTCGAATCGCGAAGACCTACCGGCGCGAGAGCACGATCATCCACCCGCCGGTCGATGTTGATCACTTCGATTTGAAGACCGAGAAGGACGACCACTACCTCGCCGTCTCACGCTTCGTTCCCTACAAGCACACCGAGACCATCGTCGACGCCTTTATCGGCATGCCGGAAAAGCGCCTCGTTGTCATCGGCGACGGTCCGGGGCTCAAAGCAGCGAAGGCCAGAGCGACATCGAACATCACCATCCTCCCTCCCCAGCCCTTCCCGGCGCTGGCCGACCAGATGCGCCGGGCGAAAGCCTTCATCTTCGCACCGGAGGAGGACTTCGGCATCACGCCGGTGGAGGCTCAGGCCGCCGGCACGCCAGTGATCGCCTATGGCGCCGGCGGGGCGCTTGAAACCGTGCGCGATCTCGCCCAGCCCCGTCCGACCGGGCTTTTCTTCGACGCCCAGACGCCGGAAGCGATCAGACGTGCGGTACGACGCTTCGAAGAGCACGGCACCACGATTGACGCGGCGGACTGCCGGGCCAATGCCGAAAACTTCGCCACGTCGCATTTCCAGATGCGCTATCGCCACCTGGTCACCGAAGCCTGGCATGACCATGGCGGCCGGATCGAGCAGCTGGAGCAGGCGAAGGTCGCCTGACCGCCAGCGACGTCTGACGGCGTCGGCCGACAAGATGAAAAAATTGTCATCTCCATGACAGGCGGCGTTCACCGACGCGCACCATCTCCCGAATTGCGAGTTGAAACCTGGAGCCAGGTCGGGTCAGCCTCTCGATAAGCCCGTCGGCCCCTATCTGGAGACGTCGATGAACGCTACGAATTCTCAGACGAACAAACGTCCTTTCGGTCGAAAGGCCAATCTGACCCTTGCGCTTTCCTCCGCCGCAGCGATCGGTCTCCTGGTCGGCATCAACGCGGTTCCCACGAGCCATGCCGAGACAGCAACGCCGCTCGCCGCCGCTCCCTGGGCGGGCTACGCCGACCTGATCGAACAGATCATGCCGAGCGTCGTGACGGTCACGACCAAGGTCAATGCCGATAGTGATCCTGCTGCCGAGCGCGTGCATCCGCGACGCGATTTCGGTGGCATGGATGAGGAGATGCAACGCTTCATGGAGCGCTTTTTCGGTGAGCGCGGCATGCCTGGCCAGCGCGGTCCCCACGGCCCGAGAGCCGGTGCCGGTTCCGGCTTCATCATCGACCCAAGCGGCCTGATCGTGACCAATCATCACGTCATCCAGGGCGCCGACGAGGTGATGGTCACGCTGAACGACGGCCGCGAATTGGATGCCGAGGTTATGGGCATGGATCCGGACACGGACCTTGCTCTGCTCAAGGTCGAGAGTGACGGTGATCTTCCCGTCGCCAAATTTGCCGATAGCGACAGCGTGCGCGTCGGCGATGCAGTGATCGCCATCGGCAACCCGTTCGGCCTCGGCGGCACCGTGACCGCAGGCATCGTCTCGGCAAAGGCGCGTGAGATCGGTGCTGGGCGCTATGACGACTTCCTGCAGATCGACGCGCCGATCAACCGTGGCAACTCAGGTGGCCCGACCTTCAACCTTGAGGGTGAGGTAATCGGCGTCAACACCGCGATCCACAGCCCGACTGGCGGCAATGTCGGCATCGGCTTCGCCATCCCAGCCAATCTCACCCAGAAGATCGTCGCCGATCTGGAAGATGACGGCATGGTCGAGCGCGGCTGGCTCGGCGTCCACATTCAGGCCCTCGACGACGATCTCGCCGATGGCCTCGGTCTCGACGAAGCGCGTGGCGCGCTGGTCGCCCGCGTCGCCGAGGACGGCCCTGCCGCCGCATTCGGCATCGAGCAGGGCGACGTCATCCTGAGCTATGATGGCAAGACCATCGACTCGCTGCGCGACCTCACCCGCGCGGTTGCCGATACCGACCCGGGCGTCGACGCCGAGGTCGTGGTCTGGCGGAACGGCGGTGAGGAGACGCTGAGCGTAGAAATCGCTCAAATGCCTTCCGAGCAGACGGTTGCGGGCCTCGATGCCGAGGAAGAGCTCGGCGAGGAGGCACCGAAGCTGGGCCTCGCTCTGGCCAGGCTGGATGACGAAATCCGCGCTGACATGGACCTGCCGGATGGCCAGGGCGGTGCCTTGGTGACCGACGTGCTCCCCGGCAGCCCGGCGGCGGAGAAAGGTCTTCGCCAAGGGGACGTGATCATCGAAGCGGACAACCAGGCCGTGACCGAGCCCAGGAGCGTGGCAGATGCCGTCAAAGCCGCTGCAGAGCGTGGCGATAAGGCCGTGCTGCTCCTGATCAAGCGCGGCGAGCAGGACCGCTTCGTCGCCGTCCGCATCGACCAGGCCTAGGTCAACACGGTCGACCGCGATGCCGCTGTCGCGGTGTCTGGCATGAAAAGGAGGTGGAGTGGGGCCGGTGGCTTGCCGCCGGTTCCGCCATGTCTTAGATGACGTGCATGCAAGTTCTCTTGATCGAAGATGACGTTGACGCGGCGGACTATCTGGTCAAAGGCCTGAAAGAGAGCGGGCACCAGGTCGAGCACGCGGCGGACGGCAAAGACGGGCTGATCAAGGCAGCGGGCGAGGCATTTGACGTGCTGATCGTCGATCGCATGCTGCCTGGCCTGGATGGGCTCAGCCTGGTGCAGCACCTGCGCGCCACTGGCAATGCCACGCCGGTCCTGTTCCTGTCCGCCCTGGGCGAGGTCGACGATCGGGTCAAGGGCCTGCGCGCCGGCGGCGACGACTATCTGGTGAAGCCCTACGCCTTCGCCGAACTTCTCGCCCGGGTCGAAACCCTGGGTCGGCGCCCTCAGACAGCGCCGGTGTCGACCAAGCTTCAGGTCGCCGATCTGGAAATGGATCTTCTCGGCCGCAAGGTGACGAGGGGCGACCGATCGATCGATCTGCAGACCAAGGAATTCCAGCTTCTCGAAGTGCTCATGCGCCACGCCGGTCAGGTCATGACGCGCACGATGTTGCTGGAGAAAGTCTGGGACTACCACTTCGATCCGCAGACCAACGTGATCGATGTGCATATCAGCCGCCTTCGTCAGAAGATCGACCGCGATTTCGATGCGCAGCTGATCCATACGGTACGCGGCGCCGGATATTGTCTACGTGCGCCCGATTCGGCTTCTTGACACAACGGCCTTTCGGCTGACGCTGATCTATCTCGGTCTGTTCGGCGTCTCGGCGCTCGCTCTGCTGGGCTACCTCTACGTTGCAACCGCAGGCTTCATGACCCAGCAGACCGCGGAAACCATTCAAGCCGAGATCGCCGGCCTTGCCGAGCAATACCGAACCCAGGGACTTCCACGTCTTCGCCAGGTGATCGAGCAGCGAAGTGCAGCCCAGCCCCATCGCGCCAGCATCTACCTTCTGACCGATCCCGGCGGCGGTTGGGTCGCCGGCAATATCGACCGCTGGCCGGACGCGCAGCCGGGCAATGAAGGGTGGCTCACCTTTCCGGTCGCGGTGCAGCCGGATGGTCAGCGCACCGAGAACCGCCGCGCCGTCGCCCAGAGCTTCCGGCTGCGCGGCGGCTACCGCCTTTTGGTGGGCCGCGAGGTCGAGGAACGCCTGCAGCTACAGACCAGGATCAAGCACGCGCTTTCCTGGGGCCTTGGCCTGACCCTGCTGCTCGGTCTCGCGGGCGGCCTTCTGATGAGCCGCGGGCTCCTTCGCCGCGTCGACAATATCAACCGCACCACCGAGCAGATCATGGCTGGCGATCTCAGCCAGCGGATCGCGCTAAAGGCGTCCCGCGGCGACGAGTTCGACCAGCTAGCCGGCAATCTGAACGCCATGCTTGAGCAGATCGAGCGACTGTTGAACGGCATGCGCCAGGTCACCGATAATATCGCCCACGACCTTCGAACCCCGCTCAACCGCATGCGCTCGCGCATCGAGGTCGCGCTGCTCGCCGACGACAGTGAGGCGCTGCAGCCGGTCCTGGAGCAAACCTTGCGCGACGCCGAGTCCATGATCGGCACGTTCAACGCGCTGCTCGACATCGCCCGCGCCGAAGCCGGCAGCGAACGCGCGGCATTCGAGGAGGTAGACCTGTCGACAATCATCAACGACGTCGTGGAGCTTTACCAGCCGCTGGCCGAAGACAAAGGGCAGAGCATCGAACTGTCGATCGCGCCCGGTCAGACGCTAGGCGCGAATCGACACCTTCTATCGCAGGCCCTTGCCAACCTTCTGGACAACGCGATCAAGTACACGCCCGAAGGCGGCCGGATCGCCATCACCGTTGGGGAAGGCCCCGTCATCACCGTCGCCGATAGCGGCCCCGGCATACCAGCCGAAAGCCGACCCGAGGTTCTCGAACGCTTCGTTCGGCTCGATGACACACGCGCCACCACGCCAGGGAACGGCCTGGGTCTAAGCCTGGTCAACGCAGTCGCCAGACTGCACGGTGCGACGTTGGCCCTGGAGGACAATGAACCGGGGCTCAAAGTGAGGCTTGAATTCCCGAACCGCCATCGCAAACATGCCAATGAGCGAGGCCGCAACCGACAGCGATCTGCTCGTGAGCTGTCGAGCCGACCGCGGGATGCCGTCGCCTGAGAAGGAGCAGCGATATGGCACATAAGAGCCGATTGGGAACCGTCATCTTGGATTGTCGCACGGATGACCTCGACGGCGCCGCCCGCTTTTGGAGTGAAGCGCTCGGCTATCCGATCCGACGTAGCGACAATCCCGACGACGCGAACTATGTCGGCCTGGACGCCGATCGGGACGATCTCGCCATGGAGGTGCAGAAAGTCGATCACGAAAGCCGGGTCCATATCGACATCGAGACCGACGACATCGAAGCCGAGGCCAGGCGCCTCGAAGCCCTCGGCGCCAAGCGTGTCGCCGCCATCCGAACCTGGCTGGTGATGGAAGCCCCGACCGGACAGCGCTTCTGTCTGGTCGGGCCACAGACGAAGGGCTTCGCGGAGAAAGCGAAGACGTGGAGCTAAAGCTCCTTCCTGATGTCCACGATCCTCATCAGCGCGACGATCATCAGGATGACCACGCCCAGGAGCACGATGGCATTCGCTGCCGCCGGTGGGAATTGCAGGTAGGAAAGCTCTGTCCAGATGGCCTTGCCGACGGACGCGACCTTGCCGCCGCCTAGGACGTTGACCGTCACGAAGTCGCCCATGACGATCGTCAGCACGAAGATCGAACCGATGGCGATGCCGGGCTTGCAAAGCGGGATAATGACGTTCCAAAGCGTCTGCCAGCCGGTGGCACCGGCGTCGTAGGCGGCTTCGATCAAGCTTTTGTCGATCCGGAGCATGGAATTGAAGATCGGCACGATCATGAAGAGCGTGTAGAGGTGGACGAAGCCAAGGATCACCGAGAAGTCTGAATAGAGCAGCCATTCCTGCGGTTCGTCGACCCAGCCCATCGACTGAAGTGCCTGGTTCACAAGACCATTTCGGCCGAGAAGCGGAATCCAGGAGATCATGCGGATGACGTTCGAGGTCCAAAACGGGATTGTGCAGAGCAGGAAGAGCGCGATCTGCCAGGTCAACGTCTTGACATGGAAGGCGAGGAAATAGGCGATGGTGAAACCGAGCACCAGGGTGATCGCCCAGACGATCAGGCAGAACTGCACCGTTTTCCAGTAGGTTCGCCAGGTGACATCCGATGAGAAGACGTCGTCGTAGTTCTGGGTGGTGAAGTCGGGAATGAGGATTTGATAGGCTTGGTAGTCGAAGAAGGAGACGGCGACGACGAGGCCCATCGGGACGATGAAAAACGCAAGAAAGACGAGCGCTAACGGACCCGCCTGCAGATAGGCGGCGGCAGTGTGCCGCTTCATGAACTTGCCTCGTCACCGACGGCCAACCGTGCCCTCCATCCCAAGGTCATAAGCTTGGCTGACGGGTGGATGCCCGGGTCGGGGCCCGGGCATGACGGCTGGTGTGTTTGTTCGGCATTCCGAAACCAGTCACCAAGCGTCTCCACCCGTGTCAGGCAAGTAATGCCCCGGCGTGCTACGCCGCGACGAACTCGTTCCACTTGCGGACCATGTAGCGGTCCTCGTCCATCACCGTGTTCCAGACGGCGACCGAACCCATGCGATCCCAGTAGGAGCCACCGTCACGGATCTCACCGGCCTTGGCGATCTCCTCACCGGTCGGGCTCACGACGGGATTCGCGGCCTCGCCACCTTCCATCCAGTAATCCCACTCCCACTCGTCCATCTGCGCCTGAGCGGTTTCGAGGACGGCGGTGTAGTAGCCCTGGCGATTGAGGAAGGCGCCGGCCCAGCCGGAGAGGTACCAGTTGATGAACTCGTAGCAAGCGTCCAGCATCTTGCCTTCGACATGGGTCGGGATGCCGAGACCGGCGGCCCAGGCGCGATAGCCTTCCTTCAAGGGCTGGTAGACGCAGGGGATGCCCTGCTGGCGGACCTTGGTGATCGCGGGCGACCACATGGATTGGATCACGACCTCACCCGACGCCATCAGGTTGACGCTCTCGTTGAACTCTTTCCAGAGCGCGCGGAACTGGCCAGCCTGCTTGGCTTCGATCAAGAGCGCGATCGTCTTGTCGATCTCCTCCTTGGTCATGTTGCCCATGTCGCCATATTCGACCTCGCCCGTGGCCTGGGCGACCATGCCGGCGTCCATGATGCCGATCGCGGGGATGTTGAGGATCGAGGCCTTGCCCTTGAACTCGGGGTTCAGGAGCTCCGCCCAGCTCTCGATTGGGCGGTTGATCAGGTCCGGACGGATGCCGAGGGTGTCGGCATTGTAGACCGTCGGGATCAGGGTCATGAAGTCCGTGGGCTCTTCCGCGAACTCGGTGGACTCGCCGCCTGTGAGGTAGCTGACCTTGATCGGCGCGATGCCGGTGCGGGAGGTCTTGTCGCCATTCGGCAGCTCGCCCTTGGTGAAGATCGGCACGATCTTGTCATAGTTGGCGATCTTGGACGTATCCATGCCTTTCAGATTGCCTGAGGGCACGATCTTCTTCAGCATCCAGTATTCGCTGTCCAGCAGGTCTAGCGATGTCGGCTGGGTGACCGCGCGCTTCACCACATCATCCGAGGTCAGCGTGGTGTATTGAATCTCGATGCCGGTGTCTTCCTTGCACTTCTCGGCAAGCTCACGAAACGCGTTCACGCCGGTGCCGGCATAGCGGATGGTGATCGGATCGTCCGCGTGAACGGCGGGAAAGCCGTCGATCACGCCAGCACCCGCGGCAAGGCCGACCGTAGCGGCAGTGCCTTTGAGTACGGTGCGGCGCGAGACGCCCGTAGCGTCGGGCTTCACGTTGTCTGCGTGCTTCGTCTTCTTGGTCATGACGTCCTCCTTGTCATTTCCCCTTCAAGGGGTTTCCTCAGTTCAGAAGATGCGCATCCTTCGCATCCCAGCCGACGATCACCCGGTCACCGACGGCGACCGGCTGTTCGAAAAAGCGTGCTTCGTCCATGGTGATTGAGAAGTCGTCAAAGCCTTCCGCATGCATGCGCAGGGCGACGACGGCCCCCTGATATTCCACTAATCCTACCGTCGCGCCGAGACGGTTGGCATCATTGGCAGATGCTCCGCTGACATCGGCGCCGACGGCCTCTTGCATCTCAATGTCGGGGTTAAGCGCGATCTTGTCGGCGCGAAGAGCGAAGGTCACCTCGCTTCCGGGTGCAGCACCGTTCTTGCCGACAACGAAACGCTCGCCACCGGGACCGCGCAAGAGCTGATGCTCGCCGTCAACTGCGTCGACCGTGCCGGCGAGCACATTGTGGCCGCCGATGAAGCGGGCAACGAAGGGGGTTTTCGGGTGGTTGTAGACGTCTCTCGGCGCGCCTGTCTGCTCGATCTCGCCATCGCTCATCACCACCACCAGATCGGCAAGCGCCATCGCTTCCTCCTGGCTGTGGGTGACGTGGACGAAACTGATGCCGAGTTCCATCTGCAGCCGCTTAAGTTCTTCGCGCATGCGCACGCGCAGAAACGGATCGAGAGCGGAGAGCGGTTCGTCGAGAAGCAACACGCTGGGGTTGGTGGTCAGAGCCCGCGCCAGTGCGACCCGCTGCTGCTGGCCACCGGAAAGCTGCGAAGGCTGGCGCTCCGCATAGCTGTCCATATGCACCAGCTCCAGAAGCTCTCTGGCTTTGGCATGGCGCTCAGCGGTCGCAACGCCGCGCATCTTTAAGCCGAAGGCGACATTGTCGAGGCAGTTGAGATGGGGAAAAAGCGCGTAGTTCTGGAACATCATCGCGGTGCCGCGCTGCGCCGGAGCCAAGTCATTGACCACCTGCCCGCCGATCGCGATGTCACCGCCGGAAAGCTGCTCATGGCCGGCGATCAGCCGGAGTGTCGTTGTCTTGCCACAACCGCTCGGTCCGAGCAGGCAGCAATAGCTGCCACCTGGAATGCGGAGCGAGATGCCGTCGACCGCCACCGTCGATCCATATCGTTTGACTACGGCTTCAAGCTCGACATCGGCCGCGCTGACCAAGTTCTTCAAAGCCTCCCGTCCGTTTTTGGCGGCAGAAGCGTTTGCGATATCGCTTCAACGCCGTACGGTTCTGCAATCTGCGTGCCAGAGGCGGAAATCCGGGGTCTTGCTGCTGGTCGTCGCCTCGTCTGCCGCATTTTTGATCATTGCCGACGTAAAAAGCACGTTAACTGAGCTTTTGTTGTTCGCCTAGAGCCTTCATGGGCATTGCTTAGGCAAGCCCTTGCCCTGCCGCGCGGACCCGGCAGATCATATTCATGGCATGCTCTTAGAAGGAGCCGCTATTAGGCTGACGGTATTGCGGCGAGATTTGGCGCGGTGAGAAACAACATCCGGGCAGGATGAGGTGGCCTGAGTTTACGAGCTCTTGATCGTTGCCTGCCTAGCGGGCCAGCCGACCAAATGCGGCGAGTTTCCTGTGTCCTTCGAGGCACCGACAGGCATAAAGATGTGCATGCATCATGCGCAATTCCGCCCATCGGAGTGGATCAAAAGGATGCCGGGTTGGGATGTGAAGAGATGGACCTGCGGTCTGCCTAAGACCTGATCAGATGATGCCACGCTTCCGAAGAGTTGCCATCTGTAGCGATTCAGTCACACGCCGTCGCCGTCAGATGGCTCAGACATCCGCATTCGATCCAGCCGGAAGGCATGACATGCGAACGTCGACGAAAGATGCTTAGCCGAGCGTGTTGCTGGCCTTGTTCTGGTCCATTTGCAACAGTCTGTCGCTGATCGATGACGAGCCCGAGTGACTGTAGTGCGACGGCACCGTCAGCGAAATCGCACAAGTGAAGGCCAGGGCGAGAATTCCTATAAGAATAAGCCGTCGCATCGCTTGATTTCCTTCCTTCATCCGTCCTTATGTGTCGTCTTATAACGCTGTCTCTTCGGGATATGATAGGCCTAATCGACAGGGTTGTGTCAAAAACGAAACATACAGTTGTTCAAAAGCCACAATCTTCGGCGAGCAGTCTCACATAGGCAATTCAGACGTCCCAAAAGGCGTGCCATCAGCCCGCAACCGCCATCTGAGTGCCCGAGTCGACACTGTTGTTTGACTTTTTAGCCACAGCTTAATGAACGAACTCTGAACGACGGCGAGAAAGGCCGACGGCCGTGCCCGATGGCAGGTTACTCGCGTCGCTTTCGCATTGAGGCGTGCCACAGGTTTCGGATCATGGCTGGGAAAGACCGGCCAGTTCAGCTATGAGAGGAGCGCCGGGTCGGATGATCGAAGCGCTCGGCTGACGAACGAACGAGAAGAGACGAGGATCGCCATGCTGCGCATCGCTGAGATGGCCCTTGCTGCCTTTGCGGTCGTGATCCTGACCGGCACGCATTTCTATTGGTTTGCGCTTGGGGTGCCGGCTGATGTCACGGCTGATGAGTTGTTGTCCTACGAGGGCACGATCAGGAACGTTTATCTGATCGCCTACGTCATCGTCGCTGTGCTGGCAGCGCTGCATTGGCAACGCATGATCCTAGGCATCGCTGCGGTCTGGCCGATCGCCCTTTTGGTGGTGATCGCTTGGCTGTCGAATTTTTGGACCGTCGCACCCGAGGTCACGTCAAGACGCTGCATTGCGCTCACCATCACCACGCTAATGGGCATTTATCTGTTTGTCAGATTCGACCTGGACACACTCCTGCGATTCCTGACCGTTGTCTTTGCCATTCTCGTCGTCGGCTGCCTGGTTTGGGTGGCGGTCGTTCCGGACTACGGTTTGCACACCGAGGGGGACCACGAAGGGTCCTGGCGCGGCATCTTCTTTCACAAGAACACCACTGGCAGAGTCATGGTCTTTGGCGTCGCGATTCTGATCGCCGCCTGGGTTGCAGGTGTGATGAGCCGCGGCGTTCTCATGGTGGTCGGCCTACTCGCTCTTCTGGTGCTCGCTGGCACCACATCGCAGACGGCGTTTCTCGGTTTCCTGGTGCTGATCGCCGGGTTGATCGCCGTGCGCATGGTGCGCGGCCACGCCGTAAAGAGCGCTCTGATCACGCTGGCGATTCTGGCCATCGCCTGGCATGGCGCCCTAATCGCAGCCTCCAGCTACGACATGATCCTCGAATTGCTGGGGCGAGACGCCTCTTTGACAGGCCGCACCGAGATTTGGACCTATACGCTGCAATATGCGATGAAGGTGCCCTTTACCGGCTACGGTTACGATGCGTTCTGGAACGGCGAACTTAGCCCTGGCGCACAATATGCAGCCTACTGGAAAACGCCGCATTCCCACAACGGCTGGCTTGAAATCTTCGTCGCCCTCGGCGTGCCCGCCGTCCTTTTGATGTTGGGCATCATTCTGACCACGCTTGGACGCGCCGTCATCCTGGCACGCTACTATCCGTCGACCGCCCCTGCGCTGATGATCGCTCTGGTCTGCTTCTCCATGCTGACCATCGGCATGTCGGAGCCGGTCTTCCTGGAAAAGCACACCTTCGATTGGATGCTGCTCGTCGCCGTCGCCGGTGCAGCACGCGCCTTGACGGCCAATCTCGGTAATGAACAGCAGACCACCGCAGGCATCGTCGACGACGGACCGAAGCGGCGCTTGCCGGAAGGGGTCCTTCGCGGCTATCCCACCTGAATAGCAGATCCCGAATCGAGCCCGAGCATAGCGGCACGCACTAGATCACAAAAATCCGTCGTCCGGCCATGCGCTCGATCATCTCGCGCTCATGGGCGACCATCGGGCGAAGGATTCGGGCAACGACGATGAAGGTCAGCCCTGTCAGACCCATCCCGATGATGTTCCAGAACCAGGTGTCGGGATGGCTGCTGTGAATCAGCATCCCGATCGCCAAAGTGATCAGCGCTGACCCTGCGATACGCGCCTGACCGAGGAGATCGACCTCGAGCTCATAGCCGTTCGATCGCAGCTGATAGACGATCGCGCCGACGCAGAGAAGATCCGCCGTGATCAGGGCG
>JBCCIN010000099.1:0-13112 GCA_039028235.1 Pseudomonadota bacterium | reverse complement strand
GGCCCAGCTGTCATAGCCGATCGCCTGCATCTTCGAGAAAATACCCTTGAAGTCGACCTGACCGTCGCCGAGGGACCGAAAGCGTGCGGCGCGATCCGTCCAGGACTGGAAGCCGGAATAGACGCCCTGGCGCGGGCTCGGGTTGAACTCGGCGTCTTTGACATGGAAGGCGCAGATGCGGTCCCGGTACACGTCGATGAAGCCGAGATAGTCCATCTGCTGAAGGAGGAAGTGGCTGGGGTCGTAGTTGATCTGGCAGCGCGGATGGTTGCCCAGGCGCTCCAGGAACATCTCGAAGGTGGCGCCGTCATGCACGTCCTCGCCCGGATGGATCTCATAGCCGACGTTGACGCCGACCTCGTCGAACGCATCCAGGATCGGCTTCCAACGCCTGGCGAGTTCGTCGAACGCGGTCTCGATAAGGCCGGCGGGCCTTGGCGGCCAGGGGTAGATGTAGGGCCAGGCGAGGGCGCCGGTGAAGGACACATGGTTGTCCAGGCCGAGCCGGCGTGATGCTTTCGCCGCGAGCTTCATCTGCTCCACCGCCCAGGCTTGTCGCGCCTTCGGATTTTTTCGGACCTCAGTGGCGGCGAAAGCATCGAACCCCTCGTCGAACGCCGGATGCACCGCGACCAGTTGGCCCTGGAGATGGGAGGACAGCTCGGTGACCTCGACGCCTGCATCGGCGCAGATGCCCTTGACCTCATCGCAATAGGCATCGCTTTCCGCAGCCTTGGCGAGGTCGAACAGGCGCCCGTCCCAGCTCGGGATCTGCACGCCCTTGTAGCCGAGCTCCGCCGCCCATTTGGCGATGGCCGGCAGCGAATTGAAAGGAGCTTCGTCGCCGGCAAACTGTGCCAGGAACAAGCCGGGACCTTTGATCATGCTCATGAATTGCCTCCCCATCGAGCAGGGTTGTTTGAACGAAGTCTAGAGGACAGAGTGCGCTTGGGAAAAGCCCAAGAGAGGACAAAGGCTCATGGCGACCTGGATCAGGAACCCTTTGGCGATCCTCGTCGACGATGGTGTAGACGCAGGCGGTGGCGTCGTCGTAGACGGCGCGACCATCACCGAGCTTGTCCCCTCCGGACACGAACCGACATCACCCGTCACCAGGCAAGTCAATGCCGACCACCACGTGGTCATGGCGGGGCTGATCAATACGCATCATCACTATTACCAGACGCTGACCCGCGCCTTCGGCCCGGCGCTGAACAAGGCGCTGTTTCCCTGGCTGAAGACGCTCTATCCGGTCTGGGCCGGACTTCGTCCAGAGGATGTACGTTTGGCGGCGAAGCTCGCCATGTGCGAGCTGCTGCTCTCCGGCTGCACCACCAGCGTCGATCACCACTATGTCTTTCCCAAAAAGCTGAAGAACGCCATCGACATCGAGATCGAGGTGGCGACGGAGCTCGGGATGCGGGCTGTGCTCACCCGCGGTTCGATGAACCTGTCCGAGAAGGACGGCGGCCTACCGCCCGACGAGGTGGTGCAGGACGACTGGGCGATCCTCACCGACAGCGAGCGCCTGGTGAAGAAGCACAACCAGCTTGACGACCGCTCGGGCGCGATGATTGAGATCGCGCTTGCCCCCTGCTCCCCCTTCTCGGTGACCACAGAGCTGATGCGCGCCACCGCTGTGATGGCCGAGCATCTCGATTGCCGCCTGCACACCCACCTCGCCGAGACCGAGGACGAGAACCGCTTTTGCCAGGAGCGTTTCGGCATGAGCCCACTCGACTATCTGGAGGAGCAGGGTTGGCTGAACCGGCGAACCTGGCTCGCCCACGGTGTTTTCTTTGACGACGACGACATCAGACGTCTCGCCTCCGCTGGCTCAGCGGTCGCGCATTGTCCGTCCGCCAATATGGTGCTCGGTTCCGGCGTCTGCCGGGTTGCAGATCTGCAGGCGGGCGGCGTTTCTGTAGGACTGGCTGTGGATGGCTCGGCCTCGAACGACTGTTCGAACCTGATGCAGGAGGTGCGTCTGGCCTTTCTCCTGCAGCGTGTCCATCGCCGTTCGACGGACTTCACCCACATAGACGCGCTTAGACTGGCCACCGAGGGCTCGGCCCGCTGTCTCGGCCGGGACGACATCGGCAGGATCGCGGTGGGAAAACAGGCAGATCTGGCGCTGTTCAAGCTCGATGAGCCGCGCTTCTCCGGCCATGGCGAACCGCTCGCCGCCCTCGTGCTATGCGGTGCGCATCGCGCCGACAGAGTGATGGTCGCCGGCCGTTGGTTGGTCGAAGACGGCCAGTTGGTCGACGTCGATCTGCGTCAGCTAATGAACGCGCACCAGAAAGCGGCGAGGCGGCTTCAGGCTAGCGGATGATCACCTCGACACGCCGGTTTTTCGCACGTCCGTCTTCCGTCGTGTTGTAGGCTGCGGGCAGCGTCTCGCCCATGGCGAGAACGTCGAGGCGATCGCCATCGATACCCTTGGCGATCAAAGCCTGCCGGACAGCCTCGGCCCGCTCCATCGAAAGTTCGAGATTGTAGGTCTCGGAGCCGATATCGTCGGCATGTCCCTCGATGATCACCGGCCTGTTGGGCTTTTGGCGCAGCAGCCTGGCGATCAGCTCGACCTCCCGCTCACTATCAAAATCGAGTTCGGCCTTCTTGTAATCGAAGAAGGCCGGGCCGAAGGTGAGCTGCAGGCCCTGGTCCGTCGACCGCGCATGAACCCCCGGTCCCTCCAGCGGTGACGAGGCGCAACCGGCCAAGCCGGAGACAGCGATGGCCGCCATCGATGCAGCCAAGATAATCCGAAGCACGAATTTCTCCGAAAAGTTGAAGTTTGACAGCGTCAATTAGCAGAGCGAGCCCGTCCTTTCAACCACTTGGGGCAAAAGGAATGCGGCAATCACTTTGCCTGGACGCGGTCGTTCTCGCGCAGAAAGGCTCGGCCTTTGGCCGTCACTTCGATGAGAATACCTTGTTCGCCCGCGTCGCGCCTGCTGACCAGCCCGTAATCGACGGCGTCCTCCCAGATCTGCAGCCGTGGACAGGAGGTGCGCCAGGCCGCCATGACGTCGTCATACGGCCTCGCCTCGTCGCCGATCCACTGAACCAGGTCTAGCACCAGCGCCTTGTTCTCCATGATGTGCACTCCTAGCCAGAACAATGTCACCTAAGCCAAGTGAACGCCGTCGGCCGTGCCGACCTAGTGCATCGATCCAAACATAGCGATCAGCGAAGTTTGGAAAAATTGATGCAAAACCAAAGACCTAGAGCAGCGACATATGAATCATATGATGGCGCCGTTGCACTAGGGCATGAGCAGCGTCGAGCCGGTGGTCTTGCGTCCCTCCAGTGCCTTATGGGCGTCGGCAGCGTCCTTTAACGGGAAACGCTGGTTGATCTCGATCTTGACCGAGCCGTTGCCGACCACCTCGAACAGATCGTTCGCTGCGGTCAGGAGGTCCTCCCGCGCGGCCGTGTAGGCCATGAGCGAAGGCCGGGTCAGGAAGAGCGAGCCCTTGGTGTTGAGCACACCCAGATCGAACGGCGGCACCGGCCCTGAGGACTGGCCGAAGCAGACCAGCATGCCGAGCGGCGCGAGACAGTCGAGGGACTTTTCGAAGGTATCGACACCGACGCTGTCATAAACCACCGGCACCTTCTTGCCCCCGGTGATCTCCTTGACCCGCTCGATCACATCCTCCTGGTCATAGCGGATGACGTGAGCGCAGCCATGGGCCTTTGCAAGGTCGGCCTTGGCCTCGCTGCCAACCGTGCCGATCACCTCGCAGCCAAGTGCCTTCGCCCATTGGCAGGCGATCAGTCCGACGCCGCCGGCGGCAGCATGAAACAGGATGGTCTGGCCGCTTTCCACCGGAAAGGTGCGCCGAAGCAGATACCAGGCGGTCATGCCCTTCAGCATCATCGCCGCCGCCTGCTCATCGGTGACGCCGTCCGGCACCGGCACCACCTTGTCCGCAGGCATCAGCCGTTCCTCGGCATAAGCACCGAGCGGCGGCGACGCGTAGGCCACGCGGTCGCCGGCGTTCAGACCGGACACGCCGTCGCCGACCGCATCGACCACCCCAGCTGCTTCGAGGCCGGGGGTGAAGGGCGAGCCGGGTGCGGGATAGAGGCCGGTGCGGAAGTAGACGTCGATATAGTTCAGCCCGATCGCCGTCTGTCTGAGCTTGACCTGGCCCGGCCCGGGCGCGCCGACCTCGACCTGCTCATAGCGAAGGGCGTCCGCCCCGCCGGTTTCGTGAACGCGTATGGCACCCGCCATCGATGGCCTCCCAAGTTCCAGAACTTTCCTGGCCGAAAGGCTAGCGGCAACGCTCGTGAACGCCAAGAGCCACGGGCTGACGGCAGGCGCTGCGTTGATCGATGCCGGCAAAGTCCAAACCAGAAAATTCTATAATGAATAATTCATTGCCGAGGATGTTTATCCGACATTGAGAAGTGTCCGCTGCACATGAAGCTTCATCGTTAAAGTTACAAACTTGAAAGATGGTCGCCGAAAACGTGATGTGATCTACTGGAGAGCCTTCCAATGACAGGAAAGAAATATCTGGATATTGCTTGGTTTGTTCTCCTCGGCGTTTTTTTGTTTGGCGCTGGTATCGCCTATCAATGGTACGTCAACAGAAATCCTGTTCATCCTCTGACGGTGCCGGGCCAGGTTCTGGATGTTTCGAAGAACCAAGTCGCCGACATGCTGCATCTCGTCGGGCTAAAGAAGCCCGGCTATTACTATCAGCGCGACCATGGCGATTCCGGCACGTTCTACGATCCGGCAACGGCGCAGCCCGGCCTCACGCTGATTACGTCAGCCACGTCCGAGCATCGCCTGGAGGCGCGAATCATTGCTCTCGACGGCTCGCCCGTTCAGGTCTGGCCAATCGACTGGTTCGAACTCTGGCCGGATGCCGACCACGTGCCGGAGACCCTGCGCCCGAAGCAGCAGCCGGGTACTCACATCCATGGCGCGGTGATCATGGAGAACGGCGACCTCGTCTTCAATTTCGAATTTCAGGGCATGCTTCGCCTCGATGTCTGCGGCGACGTCGTCTGGCGCCTCCCTTATCTCACCCACCATTCGCTCCACCGGGACCCGCGCACCGGCAACTTCTGGTCGTCGGGGCGCATCTTCCATGAAAAGCCCAGTCCACGCTTTCCGAACCACGTGCCGACCTTCGCCGAGCCGACCGTGGTCGAGGTCACCCCTGACGGTGAAATACTGACCGAGATCTCGATTCTCGAATTGCTCGAGAAGAACGATCTCGACGGTCTGCTCTACATGGATGATTTCGACGATATCCAGCGCGATCGTGCGCGCACCACAGGGGACACGCTGCATCTGAACGATGTCGAGGTCTTCCCGCCCGATCTTTCGTCCGACGTGTTCGACCCGGGCGATCTCATGGTCTCCCTTCGCAACATCCACACCATCCTGGTGTTCGATCCCGAGACAGAAGAGATCGTCTATCAGCAGTCCGGCGGTTTCGTCGGCCAGCACGATCCCGACTTTATCGGCGGCGATCGCATCTCGGTGTTCGACAATGCCGCAACGTTCGACGAAGAGGCCCAGCAAAGCCGCGTGATCATTTTCGATGCCGCGGCGGCGGTGGCCGAGCCTGACGTCTACTTCGAGGGCAGCGATGACAAGCCCTTCTACACCCGGGTCATGGGCAAGCATCAGTGGCTCGACAACGGCAATCTTCTCCTGACCGAAGCCACCGGCGGTCGTGCTTTCGAAATCGATCGCGACGGCGACATCGTTTGGCAGCATCTCAACGTGGTCGACGACGGCTGGGTCGGCCTGATCGACGAAGCCCAGCGCCTGCCTGTCAGCTTCGACGAGGCGTTCTTCGAGGAGCAGCGTCGTGAGCGCTGCCAGGGGAATCAACGGATCGCGAGGCGAGACGACCGGACCAGCTGAGTTCGAACGTCCCCCGAAAATTCATCGTGTGAGAGTTACCTGGTTCACAGTTGGACCCGATTTCCCTTGATATAAAGCGCTATCGATAGAGATCTATTTGGATCGGTCATGAAGCGCCCCTGGTTCATTATCGGCGCTTTGCTCATCGGTATCGGCGGCCTTTTCTGGTACCGATATCTCGAAGCGCCTTCGGCGATCGCAACCAAAAGCGGCGATGCTTCAGCACTGCCGTGGATCGCTCTTGCGATATCGATTCTGTCCTTCCTGACGGCGCTGGTCAGCCTCGTGCAAAAGCTGATCGAACTCCGGCGCACATCCGGCCGGTGACTGTCATGCGCCGCCTCGCCGCCATATTCGTCTTTCTTGCCGGCCTCATCGCCGCGAACGGCATGACTGCTGCCGCGGGGATCGACGAGGCTTATCTGAAGGATAACGGCAGATCGGTCTGGGGCGATCTTCTCTCCGAATTCTTCCGGTTCCGGCAGTTTTCCAAGAGCTATGCGCTGGTGGTCGGCATCAACGACTACACCGGCGGCTATCAGCCATTGCCCACGGCTGACGATCCCATCCGCATGCGCGACTTTCTGTTGAACGAAGCCGGCTTCGACTATGTGCACGTGCTGACCAACGAAAAGGCGACGGCGAGGCGCGTGCGCGAGCTGATGGTGGATGTATTCCCCGAGATGGTCGGGTCGAAAGACCGTTTCCTCTTCTACTGGTCCGGCCATGGCGATCAGCGCCAAAACGCCATCGGCGGACAGATCGGCTATCTGCCGCTCGCCGATTCCGCCCGAAGTCAGTTTTCCTCGATGATCAGCATGGGAGACATCCGGCGCTGGGACGAGCTGTTGAACGCGCAGCAGGTGCTGTTTCTGCTCGATGCCTGTTTCAGCGGGCTGGCCGGCAGTACCGCCCAGTCGGACCAGAAGGAGCTCAACCTCGAACAGCTGATGAGACCCTCGCATCATCTGATCACTGCCGGCACCAGCGGCGAAAAGACGATCGCCAGCGATCGCTGGGGCGGCAGCATCTTCACCGACTCGGTTCTGGCGGCGGCGCGCGGAGCTGCCGACAGCTCGACGGAGGACGACGCGGCCGATGGCGTCATTTCTCTCCACGAGCTGATCAACTACGTGCAAAAGCGCGTCGCCCGCGAGAAGAACGCCGCCGGCTGGTCCGGCAGGATCACGCCGCAGCTGCGCGATCTGCGTGGCAGCGATGGCCAGTTCTTTTTCCTGAGCAACGACCACAAGATCGCCGTGACCAGGGACGAAACCACCCCCGCCGATGCGAACTGGGTGTTCAAAGGCGGCGTGCCCTATGTCGAGGAGCCTCAGCCGCCTCCCGCTCCGGTGCCAGTCGGCGAAGACGTCCATTTCTGGCAGGGAATTCAGGACAGCCGGAATCTTGATGACTTCGTTTTCTTCATCGAAAATTATTCCGACAGCCCGCTCGTTCCCCTTGCCCGACAACGGCTCGAGGGGCTGCGGGAGGCCGAGCCTGTGGCGACGGTTGAGCCCGAGCCGCTGCCTGCCGAGATTCCTCAACCAGCGCCGGCAAGCGAGCCGTTACCGTCTCCAGACGTCGCCGAGCGCGCGCCCTCTTTGGGTCAAAAAGCGCTCGAAACCGCGCTTGGCCTGTCCGAAGACTTGCGCAAGAGCCTGCAATGGTCGCTCTATCAGCAAGGCTACTACAATGGGCCGATCGACGGCGTGCTCGGCAAATGGAGCCGAGAGGCGATCGCCGCATGGAAGGCGCGTCTCGGTCTGGAACCGTCGAGCTATCTGATCACCCGGACCGAGGTCGATCGCCTCTTGGATCAGATCATCCCGGAACAGCCGGAGCAACGGCCCTCCGATCCGCCTGATCCTAAACCGATGCCACGCGAGGAGCCGGCAGCAAAGACGCTGTCTTTGGATCAGGCAGCCAAGCAGCGCCTCGCCGATGCCCTTTTGGCCCGCTGGGCACCACGCCGCTATCGGCTGAGGGATACAGGCTGGCAGGACTGCACCCGCCGGATCGGCCTGGGACCTCTTCGCCCGTCAGGACGAGCGAAACTCGCGCGCCTCGCCGATGTCGAACCGGGTGCGCTGGTCGAGGTGCAGAAGTTCGACGGCTTCGACGTCGACGCCGAGGTCATGGCGGTAGTCGAAGCGGAACGCGCCACGGTGATCGAGCACAAGCTCTTGAAGAACGTGCGCGGCTGGTGCAGTCGCGAGATCTTTTACACCGCCCATTTCTCGCAACTCCTGCGCAGCAGCGGCCTCGCTGTCGGCCGCGGCATCGAATCCTCGATCGACGACGCGGAGGGTTTCGTCTATACGGTCGCCGGCAAGCCGTCCGACGGCGAGGACCAGCGCTGCCTCCTGTTCGTGGCCATCGAGGGAAAGCGGCGGATCGACGGCTTCAGCTGCCCCAGATCCGATGACGCGCTGACCGCATCGGCCATCGCGCGCTTCCTCGAACGCATCAGGATCTAAGCGGGCCGCTGCTGGCCGAAATAGGCTTTGTTGAGATCGGCGTTCGCTCTTGGATCGTCGACCATGCCGTTGATTCGGATTCTGACGGTTTCCAGCACGTAGAGATGTTCGGCGATCAGGATGGTGAGACCGAGTTCCTCGTTGAGACGCCGCAGCACCGCCGCGATGTCGGCGCAGACCTTGGAGGCGATGTTCATGAAGTACATCTTTTGGGTTTCGTAGTCCTCAACCAGCATGTCGATGATGCCGATATAGGACGTCCAGGTGTTCAGTGTCGGTATCTTGTATTCGACCACGCGCGGCAGCCAGCCGAGTGACATACCGTCGATGCTGCCGGAGACGATGAGGTCGACGTCTTCAGTCTCGGCGAGATTTTCGTAAGCTTTGCCCCCCCTCGGTGACATCCTCGCCAGCATCCGCCTCAACAAGCTCGATCGTCCGCCCACCAAGCACACCGCCCCCTTCGTTCAGCTTGTCGATCGCGATCTGCGCAAGGGCTACCTGCTGGTTAACTGTCAAGAGCGCACCCAAAAAGGCCAGCGCGCACGCCCACGATTTGGAGAAGGTGTGCATGGTTATCGAGGCTCGCTGGCGTTCGTAACACCCGATCTTGATTTATTGCATTCTGTATACAGCACACGCTCGACAGGACGCTTCAATTGGCGGGAAAGGCCGGACGACCGAACGCTGTCGCGGAAACGGATCGACGACGTCGGAAATGTTGGGGGGAGGATCGAAAAGCCTCGGCTACAGCAGAAGAGCCGACCTTGACTTAATCCTGCTTCAATAGATTTGTCTCGTGCGCGTGGGACGACGCGCTTCAGCAATGCTTACTGTTTGGGTCTTTCGTCCGGCAGCATCCGATCGATCTTCTCCAGATGCTCCTGCTCCAGCGGTTTGTTGACGTAGTCCTTGACGATCGCATATTGGCTGGCGCGGCGTTTGTCTTTCTCGAGGATGGACGTAGTCAGCATGATGACGGCGATTTTGGCGAAGCTGTCTCCGAATTCCTCCGTGGCGGCGTCCAGGAATTGAAAACCGTCCATGCCGGGCATGTTGATGTCGAGAAGGATAGCGTCGATTTCGGGGCGGTCGTCTCGTCGCATGAAGGCCAGTGCGTCTTTAGCCATGATGAAGGGGTGAAACGCTTCGACGAGTCCGGATTTCTTGATGATCCGGCGGTAGAACATCTGATCGTCTTCATTGTCATCAAGAAGCATGAGATGGGGGATCATTCGTTTCTTCCTCTAATAATACCGTGAAGCAACTCCCGTCTCCCGGTGTTGATTGCAAATCGATGCGGCCGCCGTGATTGAGAACGATGCGCTGGCAAATCGCGAGGCCGAGTCCAGTGCCGGCGTAATCGCCACGCCGATTGAGACGGGCGAACAGCTCGAACACCTTGCTCTGCTGCTCGGGCGCGATGCCGATGCCATTGTCCCTGACCTTGAAGGCGACATAGCCGGGCGGTGCTTCCGTGGCTTCGATGTCGATGGCGGGGGCCTGGTCGGGTCGGTGAAATTTGACGGCATTGCTGATCAGATTTTGCACGAGCTGGTGCATCTGGGTCGGACTCGCCTTGAGCCTGGGAAGCGGGGCGAGCTTGATCTCGGCGGCATTCACCTCGATGTCGGCGCGAAGGGCCTCGATGACGTCGCTTGCCACCTTGTTCAGGTCGACCGGCTCGCATTCAGGCGTGCTGCCGATGGTGTTGGTGTAGGTTAGTATATCGTCGATCAGGGTGCGCATGCTGTCGACGGTTCTCTTGGCGACATCGATCAGCTCGGCGTCATCAGCCTCAAGCTTGCTCTCCAGGTTTTCGGCAAGCGCTTCGAGGGACATCATCAGCGTGTTGGTCGGCGCCTTGAGATCGTGGGAGGTGGCGTAAGCAAACGCGCGAAGTTCCTGGTTCGCGACCTCGGCGTGTCTTATCTGCTCCTCGAGATCGTCATTGAGCGCTTCGATCTGTTGAACCTGGCGTCGATAGTCCGTGATGTCCTGGCGAACGATCAGCGCCGATCCAGACTTCAGGCGTTTGGTGGTGCGAAGAAAGACACCGCTGCCGTCGGCAAGTCGGAACTCTTCGGAATAGCCGTCCGCCAGACCGTCCTCGGTCATGACCTTCAGCATATCGCCCGGATCCCGGCCTTGCGTGTCGACGAGGCCACGATCGATCAGGGACTTGATCGCCGAGCGATAGGAATGTCCTTCGACAAGTGTCTCCTTTCCGTCGGGCGTCTTCTCCCTGATCTCGCGATTGGCGAAGTCGATCTGTCCCTCGGGCGAAATGATGAGGAGGCCGATGGGTATATGCTCCGCGATTTCGGCAGCGTAACGGCGGCGTTCCCGAACGATTTGATGTCGGCGGCGAAATGCCGAATAGACGAACAAGCCTGCAAAAGCGATCAGCGCTCCCACGGCAGTCAGAATCACCAGTCGGACGCGCCTATCAGCCCAAATGCTGATCTCGTCACCGAGCCAGCGATCTCGATGGGCGCGGTAGTCTGCCGACGCCAGATAGGCCGGCAGAACCGCATTCAGCCTTTCACGCACGACGCCGAGGCCGCGGCGAAGCGCAACGGCGCGTTCCGTCTCGTGCACCGGCGGTCGCAGGCGCTCGATGCGTTCGGCTACACCCTGGGTGTCGATGGCGCGCCAAAAGGAACTCTCCGTCACCAGTACGGCATCGACGTCACGTCGAAGGAGACCTTGCAGAAGGGCCGGCTGATCCTCGTACACCACGGTGTCGATGCCATCCTCGGCCTCGGCGATGCGCTGGCCGATATTGGCTGACGCGACGCCGATCGCTCGCCCCCTGAAGTCGTCGAGCCCGGCCCGGCCGGCCGCTCTGCCTCGCAGGACGAACATCGACACCCATTCGGTCTCGATGGGTCGGGTGAATTCGAAACGATTTCGCCGCTCGTCCGAGATGCCGGCCTGGGGCAGCATGTCATAGCCGCCCTCGCCGGGGCCGGCTCTGAACGCGTCATTGGAAATCGGCACCATCTGAAGATCGAGATGGGCGCGTGCGGCCAGATCTCGAAGGGCCTCGACGGCAAGTCCGGTGAAGCTGCCGTCCTCATTAATCACCTGATAAGGCGGAAAATGGACGATGCCGACGGTCAGGATTTCGGGGGGGGGGCGGCGGTGCTTCGAGAAACCAGCGTCGCCGAATCTCTGCAAGCTCACCGCTGGCCTCAAGCTCGTCGATCGCCGCATTGACAGGCTCCAGGAGATGAGCGCGGCTTTCGTGAATCGCGACGACGCGATTAAACTCCCTGATCGCCGAACCGACCGTGGCGATCCGATGGTCGAGGCCGGCGGTATGAGCCTCGGCCAGCATTGATTCCTCGGGAAACAATACGCCGTCGACTTCGCCTGACAACAACCTGATCAAAGCTGTCCCCAATGACGGCAGCGGCACGTTGACATTGCGGTCGAGCAGCGGCGACGGCTCCGAGCCCGCCACCGGCGGCACGGTTCCGATCTTGCGACCGACGAAATCGGTGAGGTCGATGCCGCTCGCCTCTTCGGCCCGAACGAACAGTCGGATACTTGCCGTCGCGATGGGCTTCGAGAAGCGATTGGTGGTTTGAAGGGTCGGCAGCTGAGCGGCGCCGGTGAGCATCTCGGCCTCGCCTTCGGTCTGTCCCTTGATCCAGACAGGAATGGAATCGAAGCGTTTGAGCGCGAGATCGAACCCTGCGATCTCGGCGATGCGCCGGGCAAGATCGATGGAGAAACCCTCAGGCTGTCCCTGATCGTCCACGCGCACCGCCGGCAGGACGGGAGCCCAGCCGTGAACGACCGGCACCTCCTCCGCGTTCGCTTGCACAGAGGCTAACGTCATGAAAGCTAACAGCAATGCAACAACAGGCAGAGGCTCTCCCCCCTAAAGCGCTTCTCGATCATCCGGAGGCCAAAGGTCCCCATGCAGTCAGACGTTGAGCGACATGGACATGTCGTGCGTCTATCGACCGGTTGCAGCCCTATCTAAAGGGCAAGATAACATCGAGAATATAAAACATCATTAGTTGATTTATTCTTACAATAAATCAACTATTTTGATGCTCAATGGCTTGTGCATTGAGATAAGGCGATGGTTGCTGGCGCCCAAAGATGACACGGAGAAGAAGCTATCCTCTTGTCCGCGCTCACCTCTCCAACCTTATCCGTCCCTCGTCATCCGTGATCACCGCATCCGCCTCGATCTCGACCATCATGCCCGGTTGGTTGAGGCCGGCTTCGACGCCTGATGTGACTGGGCCGATGCCCTTGAACACCTCGCCGTGGGCACGGACATAGCCTGCGCCTCCGCCGGCCATGTCGGCGAAGAAGGCGCGGGTTCGGACCACGTGGCGCATCTCGGCGCCGACCTCGGCAAGCGCCTCCTCGATCCGCTTGAAGATGTAGAGGCTCTGCTCATAGCAGTCGTCGGGCGCGTGCAGCTTGCCGGAGGGTTCGATCGCCGTGGTGCCGGCGATGTAAACGAAGGGGCCGACGCGCTTCGCCCGCGCATAGGCGCCGATCTCCTCGAACCGGCCGCCGGATTTGAAGGTTTCGATGGTCATACGCCCGTCCCGGCGAGACGGCTCCGGACCGCATCTGCGGCCCGTTTGAGTGCCGCCAGCTCATCCTTGGCGAGGGCCAGCTCCTCGACGGCGATCAGCCCACGGCTTCCCAGCAAGCAGGGCACGCCGAGGACGACGCCATCGATACCGTATTCG
>JBCCIN010000098.1:0-13144 GCA_039028235.1 Pseudomonadota bacterium | reverse complement strand
GGCACGGGGAGCCTGGAGGCGGCGGTCGACGCCTTTCGCGCCGCCCTGGAGGAAAGGACCCGCGAGCGCGTGCCTCTCGACTGGGCCATGACCCAGAATAATCTCGGCAACGCGCTCCAGACCCTTGGCGAGCGCGAGAGCGGCACGGGGAGCCTGGAGGCGGCGGTCGACGCCTTTCGCGCCGCCCTGGAGGAAAGGACCCGCGAGCGCGTGCCTCTCGACTGGGCCATGACCCAGAATAATCTCGGCAACGTGCTCCTGACCCTTGGCGAGCGCGAGAGCGGCACGGGGAGCCTGGAGGCGGCGGTAGACGCCTATCGCGCCGCCCTGGAGGAAAGGACCCGTGAGCGTGTGCCTCTCCAATGGGCTATGACGCAAGAGAACATCGGCTTGGCCTATTGGTCGTTAGCTGAGAAGTCCCAAGATCAAGCAACGTTGTTTCAAGGCATCGAGGCGATCCGCTTGGCACTTGAGGTCTTCGAAATGGACCAGGTGGTCTTCAATATCGAAAAAGCGAAGCGGAATTTGGCTGGTGCCGAGGCCCTCTTGGAACAGTTCAGAGACAAAGATCGATCAAGGTAAGACTTTGCGCAGTCAACCAATAGGCCATTTACATGAGCTTCTGGGTCACAGGAATAAGATCTTAGTTGGGATTTGGATGGCCATGTTCGGCGATGAAGGATGCGTCTTCAAGCGGCCACTTTTGGCACTCAATACCGGCGACCAGTGGCTTCAGCTCGTGGCCGGTTTGCTCGGAGCAAGCGGACATGCCAAGCCCGGCCCGACACGGCTCGTGTCACCGATCCCTCGGATCGAGCGCGTCGCGCAGACCGTCGCCGATGAAGTTGAAGCAGAAGAGCGTCAGCGCCAGGAAGATCGATGGGAAAACTAGCATCCAGGGTGCGGCTTCCATGGTTTCCGCGCCTTCGGAGATCAGCACGCCCCAGCTGGTGAGCGGCTCCTGGACGCCGAGGCCGAGGAAGGACAGCAGGCTTTCGATCAGGATGACCTGGGGGATGGTGAGGGTCATGTAGACGATCACCGGGCCCATCAGGTTCGGAATGATGTGGCGGCGGATGATCTGGACGTCGGTGGCGCCTGCCGCGCGGGCGGCCATGACGAATTCGCGGTTCTTGAGGGAGAGCGTTTGGCCGCGGACGATGCGCGCCATGGTCAGCCATTCGACCGCACCGATCGCGACGAAGATCAGGAAGATGTGGCGGCCGAACACCACCATCAGGATGATCACGAAGAACATGAAGGGAAGGGCGTAGATGATGTCGACGATGCGCATCATCAGATCGTCGGTGCGCCCGCCGACATAGCCCGCGATCGCGCCATAGGTGACCCCGATCACCAGGCTCACCAGCGTCGCTAAAAGCCCGACCATCAGCGAGATGCGCCCGCCGTGGAAGGTGCGCACGAACAGATCCCGGCCATTGCCGTCGGTGCCGAACCAGTGGGCGTTCGCAAAATCCGGCGGGGCCTGGATGCGATCCCAGTAGATCTCGTCGATCGGATGCGGCGACAGCATCGGCGCGATGATGGTGAGAACGGCGACCACCGCCAAAATGACCATCGACGCCATGGCCGCCTTGTTTCTTTTCAAACGTCTCCAAGCCCGTGCACTGGGGGCGGCAGCGCCGCCGGGCTCGACTTGCCTGAGCTCGGCCATGTCCGTCATGGCGTTAGGCCTTCGAGCTTCCCGTCACCGACGAAAGCTTGGCGTAGAGCCACCCTCGACCCCAGACAAGTTAAGCCTGCAGCGGCTCGCTGCCGCCTCATTTGTGTTGGACCCTGGGATCGAGGAGGCTGTAGAGGAGGTCGACGATGAGATTGAGGATGAGGATGAGGAGGGCGTAGACGATCACGGTGCCCATCACGAGAGTGTAGTCGCGATTGAGGGCGCCCTGGATGAAGTAGCGGCCGATGCCGGGAATACCGAAAATCTGCTCGATGACCAGGGAGCCGCTGATCAGCTGGGCGGCGGCAGGGCCGAGATAGGAGACGACCGGAAGGATGGCACCCTGAAGCGCGTGGCGGGTGACCACCAGGCGTTCGGAGAGGCCCTTGGCGCGGGCGGTGCGGATGTGGTCGGCGCCGAGGGTTTCGATCATGCTGCCGCGGGTGAGGCGCGCGATATAGGCGATCTGCGGGAGAGCGAGAGCGATCACCGGGAGGATCAGGTTGCGAACGCTGCCGCCGCCCCAGCCGGCCACCGGGAGCACGCCCAGAAACACACCGAAAATCAGGGTGAGCAGCGGCGCCATGACGAAATTGGGGACCGCGATGCCGGTCATGGCCGTGGCCATCACCGCATGGTCGACGCCCGAGTTCTGACGGACGGCGGCGATGGTGCCCATCGTGATGCCGACGACGATCGCCAGGAGGATCGCGATACCACCGACCTTCAGGCTCGGCGGAAAGCCGGTGATCAGCAGCTCGGCGACGGTGAAGTCCCGATATTTGAAGGAGGGGCCGAAATCGCCCTGAAGCACGCCGGTCAGATAGCGCCAATATTGCACGACCAGCGGCTGATCGAGGTCGTAGGCGGCGAGCATGTTCTTTTCGATCTGCGGCGGCAGCGCGCGTTCTTCGTCGAACGGTCCGCCGGGCGCGATCCGCATCATGAAGAACGCGATGGTGATGATGATCAGAAGCGTCGGGATGCTGATCAGCAGCCGGCGGAAAAGAAACGTTGCCATGCGTCAGGAACGCCGGACGGTTAGCCCAAAGTCAAGGCCGACCGCCCTGCGGTCCCTACTCGGCGAGGGAGAGAAAGCGGGTGCGGTGAATGTTCTTGGTGTTCTCCACATAGCCCTGGATCTTCGTTGAGACGAGATCCTTCGAGACATAGTAGTGGATCGGAACATAGGGCATCTCGGCCATGGCGATGGCTTCGGCCTGACGCATCAGATCGTTGCGTTTGGCGGCATCGGTCTCGACGTCCGCCTGATTCATGAGGCCGTCGAACTCGGAACTGGAGAATCCGGCATAGTTCAACGGCCCGGTGTCGGTCTCCATCAGATACAGGAAATTCTGGGGATCGTTGTAGTCCGCGATCCAGCCGGCACGGGCGATGTCGAAATTCCCCTGCTGCAGGTCGTTGTAGTGAACCTTGACCTCGGCGTTGAAGAGTTCGGCCTGAACGCCAATCTGCTTCCACATCGCCGCGACCGCGATCGCCACCTTCTTGTGGTTCTCCGAGGTGTTGTAGCGAAGCTGCAGCTCCAGCGGCTTGTCCGGACCGAAGCCGGCGCCCGCCAGCAACTCCCTCGCCTTGGCGACACGATCCTCGTAGGGCGCGTCTTTCCAGTCGACATAAGCCGGCTCGCCATAGTCGCCGGCATTGGGCGGCACGAAGCTGTAGGCGGCGATTTCACCGGTCTTAAGCACCTTGTCGGTGATCGCTTCCCGGTCGATCGACATGGCGAGCGCCTGGCGTACGTCGACATTGTCGAACGGCGGCTTTCTCGTGTTGATCGGGTAGTAGTAGATGCCGAGATAGGGACTGATCCTGGTCTCATCGGGCATGTTTTCCCGAAGCCAGTCGATCTGCTCGGACGCGAAGTCGTACTGCATGTCGAGCTCGCCTGCGCGGAACTGCTTGGTCGCGGCGTTTCGCTCTTCGGCCGGGTAGTACATGATGCTGTCGATCGTGACGTTCGCTGCGTCGTAGAAGGCCTCGTTCTTTTCCGCGCGCACATGGGTGTTGGGCACCCACTCGGTCACGACGTAAGCACCGTTGGCGACGATATTCTCGGGCTTCACCCAGTCCTCACCCAGCTCGTCGACCTTGTGCTCCGGAATTGGAAAGGCGGTGTAATGGGTGAGCTGCTCGATGAAGTAGGGGGCCGGATATTCGAGCGTGATCTCAAGCGTCTTGTCGTCGATCGCCTTGACGCCCAGGTTCTCCATGCCGTCCATCGACGCCTCGTTCAGCGCTTTGGCGTTCTTCAACGTGTACATGATCGAGGCATATTCCGCCGCGGTCTCCGGCTCGAGCAGGCGGCGCATGGCGAAAACGAAATCACCTGATGTGACCGGCTGGCCGTCGGACCAGGTATGGTCCCTGAGCGTGAAGGTGTAGACGAGGCCGTCATCGCTCACCGTCCAGCTTTCGGCAGCACCCGGAATGACCGAGGCGTCGGCGGCTTCGGTGGTGAGGCCCATGAACATGTCGCCGATGATCCGATTTTCCCAGGTCCCTGAGGCGTGATGCGGGTCAAGCGTGTCGGGCTCGCCGGCATTACCGATTCTGAGCTCGGCGGCGACGAGGGAGCCAAGGGAAGAGAGGCCGAGCGCACCTGCGGTCAGTAGCCCGATCACCGTCTGCCGGGTGGACATCAGCTGGTTTGTCATGATGAATAGCCTCCGCTGGCTCGTACTTTCGTCAAATCACCTCGTTACACCGAGCCTAACATGCCTGCAGGCCGTCTCAACCAAAAAGCCGAGCTCCGACGGCTTCTTCATGACTGCCAGGTTTTCTCGTTGTCTTGACCCTTTCTTTAACCCTGAATGGCACCATCCCCATCTGGTCCATGCGATCCTGGGAGTCCGCCCGCACGCCGGGAGAGGTTGGGCGAGGCTCGGATTCCCAGGATCGCATGGACCAGGCCAGCATCTTTATCGATTGCGGGTTAACAAGACGTTTATGGGTTGAAGGTTATGTCGGCCTGTTTTCGAGGCTTAAACACCAGTGCCATTGGCGTGGACAGGGATCTGCCCGCTGGGGCAGGATGCCCGCATGGTCGGCACCCACGAGGACAGGCTCATCGAACTGATCCGTTCCGATCAGGCGATGATGGCGGCGCTCACGGCGGTGCGCGAGCTCAGGCTTCCCAATGGATGGATCACGGCCGGGTTTGTGCGCAACCGGGTTTGGGACGCCCTGCACGGCTTCGAAGAGTCGACGCCACTCAACGATATCGACGTTATCTATTTCGACTCCGCCCATATCGACGAGATGTTCGACGTTCAGCTCGATGCCAAGCTTGCCGAGCGCATTCCCGGCCGTCCCTGGCAAGTCAAGAATCAGGCGCGCATGGCCGAGCGCAACGGCGATCCGCCTTACCGATCCGTCGATGATGCGCTCGAACATTGGTGCGAAACGCCGACGGCCATCGGCGTGCGTTTGAACCAGAATGATCAGGTCGAGGTAATCGCACCGTTGGGTCTGGACGATCTGTTCGACCTCGTGGTCAGACCGACGCCCTTCGCGAGCGCGCATGCCCATAAGCTCCGGCAATATCGGGAGCGGATGGCCAGGAAAAACTGGCCTCGCCTCTGGCCAAAGGTTAAAGTGTTGAATCTCTGAGACTATCTTCGGGTCAGGGCGTGCTCAGCGACCAGAATTTCCTCTTCATCCTGCTGTTCTTCGTCTTCGTGTTCCTGGTTTGGGGACGCTGGCGCTACGACCTCGTCGCCTTCGGCGCGCTGTGCATCGCACTCATCTGGGGCGTGGTGCCCAAGGAGGACGCGTTTTCCGGCTTTGGCCATCCGGCGACCGTGATCATCGCCCTCGTCCTGATCGTCAGCCGGGCGCTGTCCAATTCCGGCGCGATCGAGCTTCTCGCACGTTATGTGGTCGATGCGTCCCGGTCCCTCGGCGCGCATATCAGCATCATGTCCGGCCTCGCTGCCGGGCTTTCCGCCGTCATGAACAATGTCGCCGCACTGGCGCTCCTCATGCCGATCGATCTGCAGGCCGCGAGCAAGGCGAAGCGCAGCCCGGCGCTGACCCTGATGCCGATTTCGTTTGCCTCGATCCTCGGCGGCATGATCACCCTGATCGGCACACCGCCCAATATCGTGATCGCCGAATTTCGCGGTGACGCGCTGGGCTCATCGTTCAAGATGTTCGACTTCGCGCCTGTCGGGCTCGTCTGTGCCGTGATCGGTGTGGTGTTCATCGCCCTGATCGGCTGGCGGCTGATCCCGGCCGCCAGGAGCGAGCATGACAGCGGCAGGGAGCTGTTCGATCTCAAGGACTATATCGCCGAGCTCAGCGTGTCCGAAGGGTCCAAGGCGATCGGCAAGGCGGTGCGCGAGCTCGATGACATCGCCGACGACAACGAAGCATCGATCATCGGCCTGATCCGGAATGGCGAGCGCTTGCCCGGCATGTCGCGTCGCGTTGTCATCCAAGAGGACGACCTTCTGGTCGTGGAAGCCGCCCCGAGCGCGCTCGACAAGCTCGCCGGCGTCCTCAAGCTGCAGATCGCCAGCAGCGACATGGCCAAGGCGATGCTCGATGCCGCCGACGATATCACCATGATCGAGGTGGTGGTGCCGGAAGGCTCGCGCATCGAAGGGCGATCGGCCCTGACCCTCGGGCTTCTTTACCGTCACGGCGTCAGCCTGCTCGGCGTCTCCCGCCAGGGCCAGCGCTTCACCGACCGGGTCCGCCGCCTCAAGATCGAAGCCGGCGACGTGCTGTTGCTGCTCGGCCCAAGCGAACGCCTTGGCGAAATCGCGAGCTGGCTCGGCGCCCTGCCGCTGGCCGAACGCGGCCTTCAGGTGATCCAGCGAGACAAGGCCGGGCTCGCAGTCGCCATCTTCGCCTGCGCCGTGCTGTTGGCGAGCCTTGGCCTGCTATACCTGCCAATCGCCCTCGCCGCAGCTGTGGTGCTGATGGTGCTCACCAATATCGTGCCGCTTCGCCAGATCTACGAATCGATCGAGTGGCCGGTCATCGTGCTGCTCGGCTCGATGATCCCGATCGGCTCGGCGCTCGAGGCGAGCGGCGGCACGGCGCTGATCGCGGGCTCCATCGTCACGCTGGCCGAAGGCTACGCGCCCTGGGTCGTGCTGACGCTGCTGGTCGTGGTCACGATGACGCTCTCGGACGTCATGAACAACACGGCGACCGCCGTGATCGCAGCGCCGATCGCGATCGACATCGCGACCAGGCTGAATGTCAGCCCCGACCCCTTCCTCATGGGGGTCGCGGTCGCCGCGAGCTGCGCGTTCCTGACGCCGATCGGCCACAAGAACAATACGCTGATCATGGGACCGGGCGGGTATCGCTTTGGTGATTACTGGCGCATGGGGCTACCCCTCGAAGTGCTGATCATCGCGGTCGCGGTGCCGACGATCCTCCTGTTCTGGCCACTTTGACCAGCCTCTACGATCGAACACGCCCTGATCCGTTGTCCGGTGCTGTCGGCTTGGTCTCCTGCCAACGCGAAGGTCATGATTCCGCATCAGGGTTAATAAACCGTTAGGAAGTTTCGCTTAAAAGAAAGGCTGGTGGCACGATGACCATCGGGCGAGTGGCGGCCTCATTGAAAATAACAAGGCGGCTAACGACATAGGTTTCAGTCAAACGGTGGGCCGCATGGCCCTAGGAAAAGAGCGCGCGGATGCGATCACGAAATCCCAGCCCCTTCATGTGGCATGACGCGGTCGAGATGTTCGAGCGTGCGGAAAAGCTGCACCGGCAGTTCTTCACGCCCGCAAGGCCTGACGCAAGCGGACCCTGCTGGGAGCCGCCGGTCGACGTTCTCGAAACCGAAGATGCCATCGTCATCATCGTTGCCCTTCCCGGCGTCGAGCCTGGTGATCTCAAGGTGGTGATCGATGACGGTACGCTAGTGGTCGCCGGCAACCGGCCGATGCCCGGCCATCCCAGCCGAATGATGCTGCGCCGGCTGGAAATTCCGCATGGGCGCTTCGAGCGGCAGCTGCAGTTGCCAGCGGGCCGCTATGAGATCGGACAGCGCGAACTCAAAAATGGTTGTCTCATGCTCTCTTTGAGGAAACTGCCATGAGCGGGCCTGACATGGCGAACTATCGGATGGCCTTGGGTTCCGATACGCCGCTCGCCAATGATTCCGAAATCGGAAGCACCGAAAGCCAGGAACAGCCGAAGCTTCCAGCCGATGCGATCATCATTCTGCCGCTGCGCCATGTGGTGCTCTTTCCGGGTGTAGTGATGCCGCTAGCCTTGAAGCATCCGTTGGCGATCGCGGCGGCCCAGGCAGCGGCCCAGGGCCAGCAGCCTTTCGGCGCCGTTCTGCAGCTAGACCCCGGTATCGAAAAGCCCACGCCCGATCAGCTGCACAGGGTCGGCACGACCGCCGGTGTGCTGCGCTACGTGACCGCCCCCGACGGCACTCACAATGTGGTCTGCCAGGGCCAGGAACGCTTCCGGATCGTCGAATTTCTGGAGGGTTATCCCTATCTCGCCGCACGAATCGACCGCCTTGCTGACAGCGAAGGCGACGGCCCCGAAGCGGAGGCGCGGCTTCATCAGCTGAAGGAACGCTCACTCGAAGTGCTGGCCCTGCTTCCGGAAGCACCGCCTGAGCTCGGCAATGCCATCCAGGGCCTGAATGCGCCCTCTCAGGGAGCCGACCTGGTCACCAGCTTCATGGATCTGCGCGCCGACGAGCGGCAGGAAATCCTGGAGCTGACCGATGTCCGGGCGAGACTGGACAAGGTGCTGGCCGCCCTCGGCCACCGGCTAGAGGTGCTGAAGCTCTCACGCGATATCGGCGAGCAGACCAAAGAGAGCCTGGCTGATCAGCAGCGTGAATATTTCCTTCGTCAGCAAATGAAGACGATCCAAAAGGAGTTGGGCGAGGACGAAGACGGCAAGGCCGAGATCGAGGAGCTTCGTGGGGCGATCGCCAAGGCCCGCATGCCCGAGGAAGCGGAGCAGCATGCGCTGAAGGAGCTCAAGCGCCTGGAGCGCATGCCTGAAGCGGCCGGCGAATATTCGATGATCCGGACCTATCTCGACTGGCTGATCGAACTTCCCTGGTCGAAGCGCTCGGACGACGTGATCGACATCGCCAAAGCGCGGCAGATCCTGGATGACGAGCATTATGGCCTCGAGAAGATCAAGAAGCGCATTCTCGAATATCTCGCGGTCAGAAAGCTGAACCCCGATGGTTCCAGCCCGATCCTTTGCTTCGTCGGCCCGCCCGGCGTCGGCAAGACCTCGCTTGGCAAGAGCATCGCCCATGCCATGGGCCGGGAATTTGTCCGTGCCAGCCTCGGCGGTCTGCACGACGAGGCGGAGATCCGTGGCCATCGACGCACCTACATGGGCGCCCTTCCCGGCAACATCGTTCAGGGCCTTCGGAAAGCCGGCACCATCAACCCTGTGTTCATGCTCGACGAGATGGACAAGCTCGGCGGCGGTGGTTTCCACGGCGACCCATCATCGGCCCTTCTCGAAGTGCTGGATCCCGCACAGAACAACACTTTTCGCGACAACTACCTGGCACTGCCCTTCGATCTCAGCCAGGTGATGTTTGTGGCGACCGCGAATGTTCTGGATGCTATTCCCGGACCGCTGCGCGATCGCATGGAGATCATCGAGCTGCCGTCCTATACCAGCGACGAGAAGCTCCAGATCGCCAGGCGCTATCTGATCGAACGTCAGCTCGACGCCAACGGGCTGAAGCCGGAACAGGCAGCGATCACCGAGGAGGCCCTGAACGCGATCGTCGCCGACTACACCCGTGAAGCCGGCGTGCGCAATCTGGAGCGGCTGATCGGCGCGGTGCTTCGCCATGCCGCCATGCGCATCGCCGAGGGCACGGACCAGCAGGTGACGGTCGAGGCGGAGGATCTGCATGGTATTCTCGGACCGAAGCGGGTCGAATCGGAGATCGCCATGCGCACATCGGTGCCCGGCGTTGCCACCGGCCTCGCCTGGACTCCGGTAGGTGGCGACATCCTGTTCGTCGAGGCGACGCGCCTGCCGGGCTCGGGGAAGCTGATCCTGACCGGTCAGCTCGGCGATGTCATGCGCGAGAGCGCACAGGCGGCACTCAGTCTGGTGAAATCCAGCGCTCGCCGCTATGGCATCGACGAAAACCTGTTCGAGCGTAGCGACATCCACGTCCACGTGCCGGCAGGCGCCATCCCGAAGGACGGCCCGTCCGCCGGCGTCGCCATGTTCATCGCGCTGATATCGCTCTTGAAGGACGACACGGTGCGGCACGATACCGCGATGACCGGCGAGATTTCGCTCCGTGGCCTGGTGCTACCGGTCGGCGGGATCAAGGAGAAGGTGCTCGCCGCGCATCGCGCCGGCATCACGAGGATCATGCTGCCGTCGCGCAATCGGAAGGATTTCGAGGACATTCCCGAGAGTGCGCGCAGCGCCCTCGACTTCGTCTGGCTCGAGCATGTCGACGACGCGATTGAAGCCGTAGTCGGTGACAAGCCGCCGGTCGTGCCGAGCCTGGAGTCGCCGAAGGCGACATTCGGCTTCGGGCTTCGGCCAACAGGAGGCCAGGATCATCCCCGCCCCGCCGGCGAGGGATGAGCGGGCGCTCATCGAGCGCTGCCGTCAGGCGCGAAAGGATGCCCGCCTTGCCGTCCTCGACGGGCTGCACGCGCTGAAGCATGCCCTTCGCTTCGACGCGGAGATCGAGGCGGCCTATACCGACGATCGAGCGGCCCTGCTCCGGCTTGCCGGGGACCTGGCACCCGATATCGTCTCCTTATTGGAAAGCCTGGTCGAAGACCTGCCGCCGGCGGCCTTCACTGCTTTGGCACCGAGGGTTCCGGAAACAGGTGTGCTGGCGCTGGCAAAACGGCCCGAGGCGGATATCGCCACCATCCTTTCGTCATCGCGCGCAGCACCGGCGATCTGGCTGGAAGATCCTGCTCATCTCGGCAATGTCGGCGCGGTGGTGCGCGTGGCCGCCGCCGCCGGTGCGTCAGCCGTCTTGACTTCCGGGCGGCATGATCCATGGGACCCGGCGGCCCTTCGCGGCTCCGCAGGTCTGCATTTCGCCCTTCCGGTCCTTCACCTGAACCGGCTGCCCGACAGCGCCGGCCCGATCATCGCCATCGACCCTGAAGGCGAACCGTTTCGACCGGAAGCCGTTCCCTCCAACGCTATCCTCACCTTTGGCTCGGAGCGCCGCGGCCTCTCGTCGGATATCATTGAGCGCGCAGAACAACGCCTGGCCTTGCCGATGCGTCCAGCGATATCCAGCCTCAACCTGGCGACCGCGGTTTCCGCCGTTCTCTACGCGTGGCGCCTGACGGTGTGACGACGTCGTGTGGCACGGCCACCTCATGGACTTGAACCAGGATTGGCGTATGCCGCCATGTTTCCGCGAGCCGCCGAGACAATCATTCTGATGCCGACCGCATCAATCCCGATCGACGAACGGTGACGCCTGTATTGGGTTTTCATCCGACTTTAGGTCTTCGTTAACCCGTTTCATTCATGAGCTCTGCTTGAGACGGTCAATTTCGTTGGCTTCGGCCGAGCGTCCTCTTGACGCTGGATGCGCATGAAGGCCGGTTTGAGGTTGCAGTTTTTCGGGTTGAGTACCGGGCACGCAGCCCTGGTGATTAGGCAGCAGCTTTGCGGCGCGTTCAATGAGGAGTCCCAAGCTGTTCTGATATGGGAAGGCCGAAGGCAGCGCGACGTTGATGCGCGTGACCATTTCGGTGAAACGGGCGGCCATGTGGATCAGGAGCCGGAACTGATTGGCGGCAGCGCTGCTGCAGGATGTGTGGTCGGAGGCGAGGTGCAGCTTGTGTGACTTGATCAGATCCTCGGCTTGGCCGCGCACAGATATCTTGTCGTAGAGCCGGCGCGGCCGAAGATGTAGCCGATCCAGTTGCGCTCGTACCACGTCATGGCGTCAGTGCGGGCATAGTGGCTGTCGCCGTAGAGCTCGACCATGGCGTCCATCATATGAGCGAGTGCGATCCTGTCGGGGAGGTTTTCAAGCCGGCACATTGTCGGTTGCGAGCAGAGATCGGCGTCGGTTGCGAGCAGAGATCGGCGCCACTCTCGGGCAGCCGACCGACCGCCATCCCGAAGGCGGGATCGGCGCGCAACGCATCGCAGTCATTTCGGCGAGACCATGCCGAACGCGGTCGGAAGCACAAGGACCGTCCAGACATCGAGCGAGTCGGTCGGCAATCCCAGACCGCCGCTCGATCTCAGCCGGCCGCCGTCGAATGCGAGCTGAACCGGCTTGCCCATAATGGGTGACAGGCCAGGCATGAACGGGGCGTTCTCCGCCATGTCGGGAGCGAACTCCGTTGGATCGTGATGAACCTGTTTCAGCACCAGAATCATACACGATATCAACGTGTTGCGTCGCCTCCGCCAGCACCACCGCCAAGCGTCATGAATTTTCCGGGTTAGCTCTTCGTTAACCCCTCCATGCCATACTGTCCCCCGGTCCGTGCGATCCTGGGAATCTGCCCGCTCGCAAAGAGAGCTTGGGCGAGCCTCGGTCTCCCAGGATCGCAAGGACCAGGGGAGACATGCCGGAGCATAACTACGGCGGGTTAAGAAAGAATGAACGCAGATACTTTCCTGAACGCGCTGGTCAGAGTCTCATGCGGCCGATACGACGTAGCGACATCGCCGGACCAACAATGCCCAGGGGACTCAATCGTCACGGATTTTAGGAAATCAGGCGATGATGTCGGGCAGCATGTGGCTTTCGAGGCGCACGATCACGTCCTTTAGGGCGAGCTTTTGTTTCTTGAGCCGCTGGACCTCGATCTGGTCAGGGAAGTTGTCCTGAACCAGTTGCTCGATCCGGGCGTCGAGTGCGCGGTGAGCGGCCTTGAGCTCGCTCAGTTTGCGCTCAATTCCCAGGGGTTCCGGCGCTACCGTCATTTCCATGTCACACTCACAACGACACCCTCCGCCCGGCTGCGGATGCCCACGGATCTCGGTTCTCCTTATTCAATTCGACTATACTAATAAACAATTCATCAATAAACCGTTAAGCTGAATTTTACGCCTTTATGGATGCAAAAAGCTAATCCTGACGAATTCCAGGGATGACATTGCGATTGAAAGCGGCATCCACCGGTTGATCCCGACATCCCGCTGGTGCATAGGACGGGCGGTTCGAACAGTCCATCAGCGCTCAGGGAGCAGGCCTTGCAACGTCTGGTCAGCGATATCGGCGGCACGAATGCACGCTTCGCTCTGGTGGGCGGTGACGGCTGGCCGAAAGACGAGAAGACGCTGAAAACCAAGGATTTCCCGGGCGTCGTCGAGGCGGCGACCGCCTATCTCGACGGACGCCAGGTCGATGGTGCCGTTCTGGTGGTGGCGGGGCCGGTCGAAGACGATCGGATTACGCTCACCAACTGCCCCTGGACGTTCTCGCTAGCGGAGACCGAGCAGGCGCTC
>JBCCIN010000097.1:0-13150 GCA_039028235.1 Pseudomonadota bacterium | reverse complement strand
GCTCAGGCGGCGTTCAGGGTGCCGGCGAGATCGCGTTCGATCGCTCCGATCGCGGCTTCAGCAGCCTGCCCGTCCGGCCCGCCGCCTTGAGCGAAGTCGGGACGGCCACCGCCGCCCTTACCGCCAAGCTCGACCACACCTTTCCTGACCAGGTCGACAGCATTGACGCGATCCTTCAGGTCATCGGAAACGGACACCACGAGGGCCGCCTTGCCGTCGGTGGCGCTGACCACGGCGGCGACGCCTGAGCCGAGCTGTTTCAAGACGGCATCGGCAACACCGCGCAGCTCCTTAGCCGGAATGTCCTGCAGCGTCTTCGCGGCGAAGCGGATTTCTCCAAACGTCTTGACGTCCTGCTCCTGGCCGCCACCGCCGGTGGCGAGCTGTTGGCGGAGTTTCTGAACCTCGCGCTCGAGGTCGCGCCGCTCCTCGACCAGCGCCAGCAGCCGCGTCGGCAGATCCTTCGGTTTCACCTTCATGACGTCGGCCACGTTGAGGAGGAGCTTTTCCTCGCCATTGACGTGCTCCAGCGCAGCCTCGCCGGTCAGCGCCTCGATCCGGCGCACGCCCGCCGCCACAGCCGCCTCGCCGACGATCTTAAAGAGCGCGATATCGCCGGTGCGGTCGACATGGGTGCCGCCGCAGAGTTCGACGGAGGTAGTCCGGCCGTCGGGCTCCTTGCCCATGCTGACAACCCGCACCTCATCGCCATATTTCTCGCCGAACAGCGCCATCGCGCCGGATGCGATCGCGTCCTCCTGGGCCATCACGCGAATCGACGTCTCGTCGTTCTGCCGGAGGAAAAAATTGACCTCCGCCTCGACGGTCGCCTGTTCCTCGGGGCTGAGCGCCTTTGGATGGCTGATGTCGAAACGCAGACGATCCGGTGCCACCAGCGAGCCCTTCTGGGTAACGTGGCTGCCGAGATGACGCCTTAGCGCCGCGTGCAGGAGATGGGTCGCCGAGTGCGCCCGGCGGATGCACGCGCGGCGTGCAGCGTCGACTCGAAGATGAACCGTGTCGCCGACGGCGAGCGAACCGCCGTCCAGCTTGCCAATATGCACCCAGAGATCGCCCGCCTTCTTCTGCGTGTCGGTGATGGTCACCGCAGCATCGCCTGCAGTAATCGTGCCGATATCGCCGATCTGACCGCCGCTCTCGCCATAAAACGGTGTCTGATTGGTGATGACAGCAACGTCGGCGCCTGCTTCGGCACTGTCAGCAGGCTGTCCATCGACCACGATGGCCACGATCTGCCCCTCCGCCTCCTCGTGCTCGTAGCCCAAAAATTCGCTGGCCCCGTGGGCCTCGCGAAGCTCGAACCAGACGCGCTCTTCCGCCTGCTGGCCGGAGCCTTTCCAACTCGCACGCGCCTCGGCCTTCTGCCGCTCCATCGCCGCATCGAAGCCGTCGGTGTCCACGGTCATGCCTTTGGCGCGAAGGGCGTCCTGGGTAAGATCCAGCGGAAAGCCGTAGGTGTCGTAAAGCTTAAAGGCCGTCTCCCCTTCCAGCTGCCCACCGTCGGCCAGGTTGGCCGTGGCGTCGTCGAGGAGCTTGAGGCCACGCTCCAGGGTCTCGCGGAAACGGGTTTCCTCGAGTTTCAAAATTTCGGTAATCAGCGCTTCCGCCCGGCCGAGTTCCGGGAAGGCTTGCCCCATCTCGCCGACCAGCACGGGCACGAGCCGCCACATCAGCGGATCCTTGGCGCCGAGCAGATGGGCGTGGCGCATGCCACGGCGCATGATGCGGCGAAGCACATAGCCCCTGCCCTCATTCGACGGCATGACGCCGTCCGCGAGCAGGAAGGAACAGGCGCGCAGATGATCGGCGATCACCTTGTGTGACGCCCCCACCGGCTCAGTGGCGGTCAGCTCGGCGCTCGCCCCGATCAGGCGTTTGAAGAGGTCGGTGTCGTAGTTGCTCTTGACGCCCTGGAGGATCGCCGCGATGCGCTCCAGGCCCATGCCGGTGTCGATCGACGGCCTGGGCAGGTCGACGCGTTCGCCCTCGGCGAGCTGTTCGAACTGCATGAAGACCAGGTTCCAAAACTCCAGGAACCTATCACCGTCCTCATTCTCGGAGCCTGGCGGTCCACCTTCGACCTCGGAGCCTTGGTCGTAAAAAATCTCGGAACACGGCCCGCAGGGACCCGTGTCCCCCATGGACCAGAAATTGTCCGAGGTCGGGATGCGAATGATCTTCTCGTCAGGCAAGCCTGCGATCTTTTTCCAGAGTTCGGCAGCATCCTCATCGCTGGAATGGACCGTGACCAGGAGTTTCTCCTTGTCGAGCCCGAAATCCTTGGTGACGAAGGTCCAGGCAAGCTCGATCGCCTGCTCCTTGAAGTAATCGCCGAACGAAAAGTTCCCGAGCATCTCGAAGAAGGTGTGGTGTCGTGCGGTGTAGCCGACATTGTCGAGATCGTTGTGCTTGCCGCCCGCCCTGACCACTTTTTGCGACGTCACCGCGCGCGAATAGTCCCGCTTCTCGACGCCGGTGAACAGGTTTTTGAACTGGACCATGCCGGCATTGGTGAACAGCAGCGTCGGATCGTTCTGCGGCACGAGCGGGCTGGAAGCGACGACCTCGTGGCCGTGCTTTTCGAAGTAATCGAGGAACGCCTGGCGAATATCGCTGACGCTGGGCATGGCGGATCCAGTACAAAGCTAGAGTTTCTTTGCCCCTTAGATAGCGATTTCGGCTGTTCGACGAAAGGTTTTAGCCATTCGCAGCGGAGGGCTGCCTTGATCTCAGGGAAGCGGAGGGCGTGAAAATGGTCTAGCATTGCCTACGTGGCCGTCCTCGCGTTGGGTCCGGCAATGGCAACGTCAGGAGAGGTCAACATGGCGACGCTAACTGACGATCAAAAAAATTTCTTCTGGGAACATGGCTATCTGGTGGTCGAAGAAGCTGTCGACGCCGATCTCCTCGCGCGCCTCCAGACAGACTTCGCCCGCTGGGTCGAGGAAAGCCGAGGGCATGACAAGGCCTATGGTGAGACGCTGGACGGCCGCCCGCGCTTCGATCTGGAAAAAGGCCACTCGGCTGAAACGCCTGCCCTTCGCCGGGTCAATGCGCCGATCGAAGTGTCGGACGCCTATCTTGAAGCCACTGCAAACGGCCGCATGGCCGACTGCGTCGCCGATCTCATCGGTCCCGATGTCAAGCTCCACCACACCAAGATCAACTCCAAGCTTCCGGGTGCTGCGACCGTCGTGAAGTGGCATCAGGATTTTCCGTTCACGCCCCACAGCAATGACGACCTGGTGACCGCCCTCCTGATGGTCGACGAGGTCACCGAGGAGAACGGGCCTTTGGAAGTGGCACCCGGCACCCATCGCGGCCCGCTCCACGGCCTATGGCATGACGGCCGCTTCACCGGGGCCGTTATTGACGAGGTTGCGGCGACGAGCAAGGCTCAGGCCCGCCTCTGCACCGGCTCCGCCGGCTCGGTTTGCCTGATGCACACGCGCCTCCTGCACGGCTCGACCGCCAACCGATCGGATCGCCCGCGCACCCTGCACATCTCGGTCTATTCCGCCGAGGACGCCGTGCCGCTCGTGCCGAACCCGGTGCCGACCCGCTTCGAGGGCGAGATCATCCGAGGCGAGCGCACCGGCCGCGTTCGCTCGATCCCGTTCGAACTCGAACTGCCGCAAAAGCCGGCCACGGCGTCGTTCTTTGACCAACAGGCCGCGACGCGCCACGGCGTTGACTCTTGATCGTCTTAGCCTGGCCTGACGGTTTGCGCCCAGGTTTCTGAGCGTTGGCACTGGCTGTGCCACAGACATCATACCACTGGACAGAGGCAAGTAACGACCGGCGCGCCTCGAGTCAAAACGGCAGGATAACGTCCAGAACCTGGGTGCCGTAGCGCGGCTGCTGCACGTCGGTGAGCTGGCCGCGGCCGCCATAGGCAACGCGTAGCTCGGCGATCTGGTTGTGGGCGATGGTGTTGTCCGGGCTGATGTCTTCCGGCCGCACGACCCCGGCGACATAGAGCTCGCGCACCTCGTAGTTGACCCGCACTTCCTGGCGGCCGTGGATCACCAGATTGCCGTTGGGCAGGCGCTGCACGACCACGGCGGCGATGTTGAGCTTGATATCCTCTGTGCGGGTTACCTCACCCTTGCCGAGATTCGAGACGTTGCTGTCCATGTCGATCAGCGATCCGGCGCTGGGATTGCCTGAAAAGAACCGGCCAAACTGATTCTCGACACCGAGAATATTATCGAGACCGAGATTTTCGCTGTTGGTCCGAGACCTCGAGCTTTCGTTTTCGAGGCTCGCCTCGTCGGAGATGGTCACGTTGACGGTCAGCACGTCGCCGATGTCACGCGCACGCTGATCCTTGAAGAACGCTCGCGCACCCTGCCGCCAGAGCGAGTTCGCCTGATAAACCTCGGCCTTGGGCGCCGGCATCGGCATGGTGACCGTCTGCTTGCTGGCCCGCTCGATATGCTGCCCGACCGGCGTAAGGGGCGGCTCGGCGCCGATCTGCCCCAGACGATCGAAGGCGTTGCAGCCAGAGAGCAGAAGTGTCGTCAGGAAAACGGCGAGCGGGTGTCGACGAAAGATCATGGAACTATCCTGCTAAGACCCGGCACCGGGCATCGCGGCATGGCCGACGGTGACCTCCTGGTGACCGGTGGCGATGCCCTGGATTTCCAGCCTGCTGTCGGGGTTGATCACACGAACCGGCTCGCCGAAGGCGCCATCGTCGCGCGCGGTACCGACGGCGGTGAGCGTCAAACCCCGCTCTGCGTAGACCACACGCACCGGCTCGCCGCGCAATACCAGCCGCGGCGGACCGACATCCCGGCTGGTCAGCACACGTCCCGGCGAGAGCCGGCGTCGCGCCTCGGCGCCGATCAGCTGCTGCTCATCGGTCAGGCTGACATTCACGAGCACGTCCGGCGGCACCGACTTCCAATCAAGATCCGCCGCAGAGATCAGATCACCGCGGCTCACCGGCCGCGCCAGAACCGGGACGCTGATCAGCGTTTGAACATGCCCCTTCATCGGCAGCTCGAAGCGAGGCTCGCCCTCGACCGTCCCGATCATCACGGCACTGAAGCGTCCGCTCGACGGATCGTGACGGAGCCCGTCGATCACGATGCGTGTCGGCCTCGCTTCCTGATTGCCGAGGGGCAGGCGGGGATGGCTGATCTTCACCTTGTAGCTGTCATCGCCGACAGGAGAGGCGAGCTGGTCACTGATGAGCCTCTCGGCAAATGCGGAGGTCAGCGGCATGTCGCCGGGCAGCTCATCGGCGGCGACGGGCATCACCATCGCGACAAGAAAGGATGCAACGAGAGCGAAGCGTAAGATCATGTCATCACCTCAGCTGGCTGACGGTCGCCATCATTTCGTCACTTGCCGTGATCACCTTGGAGTTCAGGTCGTAAGCGCGCTGAGCCGTGATCAGGGCCGTGATCTCCGAGACCGGATTGACGTTCGAGCTTTCGATAAACCCCTGAAGCAGCTCGCCATAACCATCAGCGGCGGGCGTGCCGATGGTCGCTGCACCGGAGGACGTCGTCTCGATCAGGAAATTGTTGCCGATGGCCTCAAGACCCGCGTCGTTGACGAAGGTGGCGAGTTCCAGCTGACCGAGATCGACCGGTGCCACCTGCCCCTGAATATTCGCCTCGACGGTGCCGTTGGCGCCAATGGCGACGTCGGTGGCATCGATCGGAACCGTGATGCCGGGGCTGATGGCAAAGCCGTCGGCGTTCACCAGGAGGCCATCGGGGCTGAGCTGGAAGCTGCCGTCCCGGGTATAGGCAAACTCCCCTGTCGGCAGCTCGACCACGAAATAGCCCTCGCCCTGAATGGCGATGTCCAGTCGGTTCTCGGTCTGCTGCATGTTGCCTTGTTCATGAACGCGATAGATCGAAGCCGGCTTGACGCCGAGGCCGACCTGGACGCCGGCCGGCACCACCGTGCCGACATCCGAGCTCTGCGCGCCCACACGGCGCTGATTCTGATAGAGAAGATCGTGGAATTCCGGCCGGCGGCGCTTGAAGCCGGATGTCGTCAGATTGGCGATATTGTTGGAGATCACTTCGACATGAAGCTGCTGGGCCATCATGCCGGTGGCGGCGATGCTCAGTGATTTCATGGCGTTTCCTCATCCCTTGCCGACATCAGTCATCATCCACCGACTTCGAGCGTGCGCTCGATCATGCGCCGCTCGAGTTCGTGATGGGCATCGACGACCTGTTTGGTGCTCTGATAGGCACGAAGCGTCATCATCATCTCGGTCATCTCGACCACCGGCCGCACGTTCGAACCTTCGATCATGCCCTGGATCACGCTGACATCCTCAACCGGAACAGGCGCCTGATCCGTGCGATAGAGCCCATGGCCGGCCTTTTGCAGATCCTGAGCATCGTCGAACCTGACGAGGCCGATGCGACCGAGCACGAAGTCAGGCGTCGATACGGTGCCGTCCGGTGCGATCGTCACCGGCCCGCCGCCGGGCGGCACGACGATCGGCACGCCGACGATATCGAGCAAGGGCTCGTCGCTGGCGGTCACGAGCTCGCCGAGCTCGTTCATACGAAACTGGCCATTTCGGGTGTAGCGATCCCCCTCTTCCGTCGCGACGACGAAATAGGCCTCGCCCTCGATCGCAAGATCGAGCGGGTTGCTGGTCGGGATCATCGCGCCAGGCGTCAGGTCGCGAACCACCGCGACATCCTGCACATAGCGAACGGTCTGCCTCGGGCCGACGTCGACCGGCACCTGCTCAGCCAGAAGCGACTCCGCGCGAAATCCCGTCGCCGTCATATTGGCGATGTTGTTGGCGATCACGTCCATCTGGCGCCGGAGCACGATCTGCCGAGACAGAGCGATCGATGTCGTCGTTTCCATGCATTTTTCTCCACCGCCAACCCAAAAGCAGCTTTCATGCCAAACGGCCGAAGCGAGGCGTGGCCTCGATTTCCGTGCTTCGGAGGCGCGACGAGACATCTCGATGGGGCAAGATTTGCCGACAGCGGGCGAAAATTGCCCGCTTTAACGGGCTGTTAACCTTGAGCCGTTAGAGTAGCCAGCGTGATGAACCGAGACGGCGTGATACGAAAGCGCCGTATCACCGATGTCATCTGGTGAAGCTGCTCTAGCCCAATCCCGAAGCGGAGAGACGCAGCGCATGGCTGGGAAGATCACGAGAAAAGGCAGGATCACATGAAGCTCATCATCATGATCGTCGTGCCCGTCCTTCTTCTCGCAGGAGGCGGTGCCGGCGCCTATTTCATGGGCGTGTTCTCAGGTGAAGAGGCCAGTGGGGAAGCGATGGCTGAAGAGGCGCCCATGGCCATGGAGGAGATGGAGCCTCCGGTGATGCCCGAGAACGTCGTTTTCGTCGATCTGCCGGATCTCCTGTTAAATCTCAATGTCACCGGCAAAAGGCTGCGCTTCCTGAAAGTGGTCACGGCCCTCGAGGTGTCCAGCGAGGAAATGGCGGAAATCGTCCGCCAGATGACACCGCGCATTCTGGACAATCTGCACCTCTATTTTCGATCGGTATCACCTGAGGAGTTGGCGGGACCGGACGGTGTCTACCGAATCAAGGAAGACCTTCTGCTGCGCATCAACGACACAATTCAGCCGGCTTCGGTCAGAGATGTTCTCGTGAAGGAGATGTTGGTCCAGTAGCGCGCCCCGACCTTTCGACGGGTCGAACTCCGTGAACCCTATGCAGGGATAGAGACAGTCCGATGTTGGCACTTACCTTGGATATCATGATCGTCCTGCTCTTGCTGATCACCCTGGGCGCAGGTCTCAGGCTCTACGGAGCGCTGAAGATATTTCGGGTCGACGGCAACGAGTTTCAGCCCATGGTCCATTCGCTCGATCAGGCGACATCCCGGGCTGAATCGGCGCTCGGCGGGCTGCGGAAGATGGCTGTTGAAGTCGGCAATAAACTGAACAAGGAAGCTCGGAGTACACAGCGCCTGATCGACGAGCTCGACTTCATGACCAAACGCGCCAATCAATTGGCGGAAAAACTTGAAGACAAGATTGGCAAGGCAAGATCGGCATCTTCCGGCTCACCGCCACCGAACAGCGTCGATGCCGAGGAGGCCGGCGCGCCGTCGAGCCCGACGGATCGCCACGCCGCGGATATAAGACGGCGGCTGAAAAATCTGAGATGACATCATCGCGACCGCTGCCTCACGCTGCCAGATCGCGCCGTCGTTTTCTAACCTTTGGCGGAGCTTTGATCCTCGCCGCCTGTCTGACCACCCTGAAGATGACATTGCTCGCGCTTGATGCGACGGATCAAGGCGTCACTGCTTGGTCGGATCGCGACGACCAACCGCGCTCGATCACCCCCCCGTCGCCGCCGGGCACGTTGGACGAGGCCCGGTTCACCCCTTGGCCAACACAACTCCCCGAGCCTGCAGCCGGTCCGGCCGATCAGGGAAGCCGACCGGAACCGCCAGGTGAGTCGACGATCACCTTCGATCCTTCGACACTGACCGAGGGGCAGATAAAGGCGCTGCAGCAATTGGCGGCCAGGCGTCAGGAACTCGATGAGCGCGAGCGGCTGCTCGACATGCGGGCCGAGCTGAATGGAAGAACGGAAGAGAGGCTGGATCAGCAGATCAGCCGCCTCACCGAGCTCAAGGAACGGATCGAAGCCCTGATGGCCGGTCTTGATGAGGCCGAGGAGCAAAAGCTCGCTCGCCTGGTCAAGATCTATGAGACCATGAAGCCGAAAGCCGCCGCCGAAATCTTCAATCGTCTCGAAATTCCGATCCTTTTGCACGTCGTCGAGAGGATGAAAGAAGCGAAGTCTGCCGTCGTGCTCGGTAAGATGAATCCCGCAATCGCCAAGCGTGTCACGTCCGAACTGGCCAAGCGAAAAGAACGCCCGAGCCCGGACGATCAAGGTCTTGGCAGCTAGCCTCTCTCGATATATCGACGGCCACGGACCGGGCTTTACCCTGTTGGTGGTGTGCCTGCTGGCATCCGTTCTGGGATCCGGCCCTAAGACCCTATTCGCTGCGGATTATACATCGCCCTCGTTCACCGCGTGGCAGCGGGCGGACGAGGGTCATCTGACGATCGAGTGGGCGCAACCTGCCAGGTTTCAGCAGCAAGAAACGTCCAATCAGCTCATCCTGCGCTTTGCCGAGCCGCTGCGTTTGGACATTGCATCAACATTCAGAAATCTTTCGAATTTCATCGACCTGAACCAAACGAAAACAGCGGGGAGAGCCCTCTCTCTTGCTCTGAAACCCGGAGTCATGTCAAGCCTAGCGGTACAAGAAGACCGCATCGTCACCGTCGACTTCTCTCGCGATCCGACCTCGTCACCAGCGCCTATAATCGAAGCGGCGGCGATCGACAAAGGCCTCCGCATCACCATGAACTGGCCAGATGCGACGCAGGTCGATGTGGCCAAGCAGTTGAACGACCTTCGTCTTCGGATCGTTCCCGCCTGGGAGATCGACGATGCCCGGCTGACCGATCTTCAGCGCGGCCTCAAACCCTGGTTCAGCGGGCTTCAAGCGATGAGCCGAGAAGACAGCACGGCGCTTCAGCTCACGCTCGAACCTCATATCAGACCCTCGGTCAAGTCGGAGGGAGGCACAACGACCATCATCGATTTCGTTCGTGATGCCTCGGCACTTCCGGTCCCCGCCGCAGGACCCATTGGAAACGTCTTCACACCAAAAAAACGGCCGTGGATTGATTCCAAGACTGCTGCGCTTTCTTCTGGCAATGTCCCTCCTGTTCCGAAGAAAAGGCCGATCCGAGCGACCGCAACTTCGAGTGTTGAGGAGGCTCAGCCCGAGGCAGTAGCGGCTGTCGAAACGGCGCCGTCTGCCTTGACCTTCGATTGGACCGGCCCGGTTGGCGCAGCGGTGTTCGTTCGCGCTGGTCACTTGTGGGTCGTCTTCGACCAACCGGACGTCGACCTTCTGACCAGCATGCCCCCGCCACCCGCCGTCTTGAATGAGGGTTCCTTCATACCGGCCAAAGGCGGAACCGCCATTCGCTATCGCTTGCGCCAGCCGAGCAACTTCCAGGTCATGCGAACAGCAAACAGTCAATGGACGATCGAACCAGTGGGTGTTCAGACCGATCTGCGTCCTCTGGTGATCGAAAGGGCCGAAGATCCGGCGTCATTGCTCGTCCCGTCGGTTTCCGGTCAAACGATCGTACGTGTCACTGACCCATCGGTCGGTGACCGGCTCGACGTCCTGCCGCTTTCGGAAGCCGGCCTCGGTCAGCGAGAAGGGCAGCGTTTCGTCGACCTTGAACTTATGCCGACGGCGCAGGGCCTAGCCTGGCGCACGCTCAACGACCGACTGACCGCCAGCTTTGACGATCGTGGCCTCGCCTTCGAACGCCCCGGCGGGCTGTCGCTGTCGACGATCACTATGGCGAAGACCGTTCCAACGAAGCCGGTCATCTTGGAAGCGATGGCTGAAAAGAGGCCGGAGACTTTGAAAGCATCGCATCTGCCGGTGCCACGGCCTGCGGTCAAGCGTGCGCGGGCCGATGATCGGCAGTCCGAAGAGGACGACGTTCGGGATTCCTATTTCGATCTGGCAGGCTCCGGTGTCGAACGGCATCTGGTCAACGAGTACCGGCGCATTCGACGTCAGGCCATCAGCAAAGCGGTCCCCGAAAAAAGGGATCAGGCCCGGCTCGACCTCGCACGCCTCCTCCTTTCCGAGCGCTTCGCAACCGAAGCTCGTACGGTTCTAGCCATGATACCGGATGACGGTGACGACGGCATCATCCGCCAGAAACGGGCACTAAACGGCATTGTCGCCTTTCTCAACGGGCAGATCCCCGAGGCATCGACCCTGCTGCTTGATCCCAGTCTGGAGGATGACAAGGAGATCGGTATCTGGCGTGGCGCGCTGGAGGCGACGAACGGTCAATGGGACAGCGCGGCCAAACATTGGGAGGCGGTAAGCGATGTTCTCGATGCCTATCCTCCGCGGCTCAAACTCAGTCTTGGCCTGATCGCCTTGAGGGCGGCAATCGAGACGAATGACGACAAAATGATGCGCAGGGGCGTCAGGCGTCTCGCATCGCTTCCGCTCAATCCGCTCGACCAGGCACGCTTCGATGAGGTGAAAGCCCTAGAGGCCGAGCGCGCCGGTGATATCGAAAAGGCAAGGGCGCTCCTCAAGAACGTGGCCGATGGCACCGCTACCATCGCTCGGACACGCGCCGAATTCCAACTTGCCGTCCTGGATCTCGACGACACAGGCCTCGATCGGGAGGAACGCGATGCTTTCGATCGCCAGCTGCCCCTTTGGCGGGGTCATCCGCAAGAAGAGATCATGCTCGACAAGCTGGCGAGACGCTATCGGGATGCCAACGCGCTGCGTGAAGCGCTGATGACCTGGCGGCGGCTCATCCATCTCTATCCCGAGGCCGCCGGCAATGACGAGCTCTATCTGGAGCGCCAGAAGACGTATGTTCGGGTCCTGATCGGCGAAAACGATCCGGGCATCGATCTCTTTGACGTCTATGCCATCTATCTCGACTTCGTCGATCTCCTTCCCGATGAACCGGAGGTCCGGGAGGTGCATCGCCATCTCGCCCGCCTGTTGGAAGAGTTGGACCTGTTGGAGGAGGCGATCGACGTCTTGCAAGCGCTGATGGCAGGGGCCGCCGATGATGCGGAGCGTACGCAGCTCGCGACCGAGATCGCGGCCCTGATGCTCAATGTGGGCAAAGCTGCACCGGCACTTTCCCTCCTTGACGCCTCTGAGGGGCCAGGTGTCAAACAGTTGACCGCTCTCGACGAACGTCGACGTCTCACCCGGGCACGAGCGCTCATGCAGCTGGATCGACCGGATGATGCTCTTCGGACGTTGCGCGACTTGTCTTCGCGCGAGGCCCGATACCTTCAGATCGAAATCCTCTGGCGCGAGCGCCGCTGGCCCCGCCTTGCCGCTGTGATCGACGCTTATCTGGACGACCACGACGACCCGTCGTCATTGACGGAAGATGACCAGGAACGCGTGCTCTGGCTCGCGTTGGCGCGTCAAAGAGACGGAACAGCCAGCCTGTTGAGCGAGCTGCGCGAGCGCTTTGGCCGGATGATGAAGGAAGGCCCTTATTCAGAGGCGTTCGACGTGGCGACGCAGAACACCAACAGGGCCGGCAACATTCAGGCACTTCTCGACGCAACGGGCATGCAGCTTGCCGAACTCGAACGCTTCAGGCGGGCAGCACCTTCCGCTCGTTAGGATACGGTCCAGAGATCCTCGGACCGACCGCTGGATATGACAACGGAGGAGCGGACTGCCAGGTTCGAAAAAGCACGCTCTTTCGAAGCGACCGTCGATTTGACCGGCCTGCGCCCACGTCAGGCGTGTTCCGCGATCAAGCAGCGATCGATGCCGGCGAGATCTCGCTTCTGATCCACGGTTTCAAGCCGATGCTGGCGGAGAATAGCCGACACCGCGTCCGCTTGGCCTAGTCCGATTTCCAGGCAGACAAAGCCGCCGCGCGCGAGAAGGCGTCGGAGATCACCGGCCATCGCACGGTAAGCTTCGAGCCCGTCATCGCCGGCGAACAAGGCTGTCGCAGGTTCGAAGTCCTTGACTTCTGGGGCGAGCGCGTTCCGCTCGCCCGCCTTGATATAAGGCGGATTGCTGATGATCAGATCGAACGTGCCATCGAGCGCGCGCGCCCAGTCCGCGCAAAGCCAGGCCGCTCTTCTGTTCAAGCCCAGTCGCTGACTGTTGGATCGGGCCATCGACAGGGCTCTCTTGCTGATGTCCAGACCGAGGCCGCTTGCCGCGGGCAGCTCGCTCAGAAGGGCAAGAAGGAGGCAGCCCGAGCCCGTTCCCATGTCAAGAATCCGCCCTCCCCAGCTCTGCGCATTGCGCCCCTCTTTCAGCCTGGAGAGTGCGGCTTCGATGAGGCACTCCGAGTCAGGGCGAGGACACAGCACCTCCTTCGAAATCTGAAAGTCGAGGCTCCAAAATTCCTTCGACCCCAGGATCTGGGCGAGCGGCTCCCTTGCCGCGCGTCGCTGCACCAAGGCGGAAAAGGCGCGGCGGTGTTGCGGTGCAAGCTCATCGAGGGCACTGGCCAGCAATGTAGCCCTATCCATCTGGCATAGATGGCCCAGCAACAACCACGCATCCTGCCTCGC
>JBCCIN010000096.1:0-13177 GCA_039028235.1 Pseudomonadota bacterium | reverse complement strand
GATATCGAAGGTGCGATCCGAGAGGCCCACCGGACCTTGAAATCCGGCGGACGGTTGGTGGTCGGCGACATGCATTTCGACAGCTTCATCTGGTTCAGCGATCATCCCGACAGAATGCAGCGAATGAAGGAGTCGTGGGATGACCACCTTGCCGAGCGATGTGTTCCGGCAATCCTTCCCGGCATCCTGCGTGATGGCGGTTTCGTGGTCGACGACGTGCGCCCGTTTACCTTCTGCGACGATCTTCTGAAGCCCGATGGGCTGGCCAGAATGATGATGGTTCTGATGCAGCGCTACGCCATCGAACATGACCACCTGCCCGAAGAGGAGGCGAAAGCCTGGTTCGACGAACAGTTAGCGCTTGCCGATGAAGGGCGGTTCTTCTTTTCGCTCACTCACTTCATAGTCAGCGCCAGAAAGATCTGAGCGAAGATGCCGGTCGTTCAGGTCGTCTGAACATCCGTCCCGGCCTCGTCTTCTTCCGCCTCGGCTTCGGCGCGCTTTTTCTCGACCATGCGCACCATCCAGATGGAGATCTCGTAGAGGGCGATGATCGGAATGCCGAGGCCGACTTGGCTGATGATATCGGGCGGGGTGATCACCGCAGCGACCACGAAGACACCGACATAGGCGAATTTGCGATTTCTCGCTAAGCCTTCGGAGGTGACCAGGCCCACCCGGCCCATCAGGGTGAGCGCTACCGGCAGCTGAAAGCTAAGGCCGAAGGCGAAGATCAGCTTCATGACCAGGCCGAGATATTCGCCGACGCGCGCTTCGAGCTCGATCGGCAGGCTGTCCGGGCCGCCGACGGTCTCGAAGCTGACGAAGAAGCGCCAGGCGAGCGGGAAGATGAAGTAGTAAACCATGGCGCCGCCGGTGAAGAACAGGATGGGGGTGGCGACGAGAAAGGGCAGGAACGCGCTCTTTTCATTTAGATAGAGCCCGGGTGCGATGAACATCCAGAGCTGAAACGCGACGAAGGGAAAGGTGATGAAAGCACCTGCCCAAAACGCTACCTTCAGATAGGTGAAGAAGGCCTCGGTAAGGCTGGTATAGATCATGCGCCGGCCGGTCTGACCCTCATAGATGTCGGCGAGCGGCTGCACCAGGAAGGCGTAGATATCCTCGGCGAAGAAGTAGCAGACCAGGAAGCCGAGAAGGATCGCGGCGCAGGAGTACATCAGGCGATTGCGCAGCTCCAGGAGATGCTCCAGGAGCGGCATTTCGCGGTTGTCGATATCCTTGATCAGGGCCATGGGTTAGCTCGATTTCGCCGCCATGGCCGCACCGCCACCGTCGCCGGATGAGGGCTTGTCCTCGCTCTTGGTCGATGCCGCCGGCTTGGCCGCCCGCTTTCTCGGTGCGGCCGGTTTTTTCGCCGCAGGTTTTCTTGCCGTCGGTTTCTTGGCGGTCGATGCTGCGTTCTTCGCCGTCGTGGATGGCTTTTTCGGCCGCGCCGCCGTCTTCGGCTTCGGCTTGGCCTCGGCGGCAGGCGGTGACGTGGCCGGCTGAGCGGTTGCCTCATTCTTTGGCAGCGAGGTTGGCTCCTTCTTGGCATCGGCGCTGCCATTCAGCACCTTGCCGACCGTCTCCTCGCCGGATGCGCCGTTCGAGGTATCGAACGCCTTTTTCAGATCGCCTTTGGGGTCGATGGTGTTCTCGACGGTCTTTTTCAGATCCGTCATGCCGGCCTTCTCGATCTCCTTCTTGACGTCGTCGAGTTCGGCTTCCTTCGCCATGTCCTCAAGCGACGTCTGAAACTCGCGCGCGAGCATGCGGCCTTTGCGCACCCATTGACCAACGGTGCGTGCGACCCGCGGCAGATCCTTCGGCCCGATGATGATGAGCGCCAACAGCATGATGATGGCCATCTCGGACCAGCCGATATCGAACAAGGCAGGGTTTCCCTAAGCGAAGAAAGAGAGCATGCAGCCGTCGTCGACGGCTCAGCTCTTGGCGGCCTCGTCCTGCTTCATGGTCTGCTCGGACTGCTTGGGCGTCGCATCCGAGGTGAGAACCTTGTCGTCACCGGGCTCTTCGTCTTCTTTCAGGCCCGATTTGAAGTTCTTCACGCCCTTGGCGACATCGCCCATCACCTTCGGCAGCTTGCCGGCGCCGAACAAGATCAGAACGATCAGCAAGATCAGAACCACCTGCCAAATGCCGATACTCATGTAACCCTTCCTCCTGTGGCCGCTGGACTGTCGTCGACCTTGACGGCATTCCACGGCAAGACCTCCCAACACCTGTCGGGAGTGTCGCAAAAAACCCCAGACGGCGCAACGCCGACGCCAGTTTCACAGCGACGAAATGCGCTATCCCGTACGCGCCTCCGCCAGATAGATGTGCACCTGGCCCGGATCGACGTCGACCGTGACCGTATCGCCGGCCTCGAAGTCTGCATAGCTGGTCATGCGTACCGTGAGCACCGGTCCGTCGGGCAGCTTCAGCTCGAGCACGCGATTGGTGCCAAGATCGCGGATGCGATGAACGTCGAAGCAGGGCGTGTGGCCGTTGATCTGCTTGGTCGGATGCAGGCCTTCAGGCCGGATCAACACGTCGACCGCGGTGCCGTCGGTGAGATTCTGGACCTTCATGGGGCCGAGCGGCGTCGACACCTCGCCTGCGAGAACCCAGCCCTTGAAACGGTTGGGCGGGCCGAAGAAGCCGGCGACGAAGGGGCTGGCCGGGTGACTGTAGAGCTCGGCGGGCGTGCCGGACTGCAGGATCCGGCCCTCCAGCATGACATGGATGCGATCGGCCACGCGCACCGCCTCCTCGGCGTCATGGGTGACCATCAGGACTGGGGTGCCCTCCGCCCGCAGGAGCGCAATGGTATCGTCGCGCACCTGTTCGCGAAGTGTAGCATCGAGGCTGGAGAAAGGTTCGTCCAGCAGCATCAGCCTGGGATTGGGGGCAAGGGCTCTGGCGAGCGCCACACGCTGCTGTTCACCGCCGGACAACATATGCGGATACGCATCGATATGGCCGGCGAGATCAAGCTGCGCCAAAAGCTCGGTCGCGCGCTTTCGACGTTCCTGGCGGTTCTGCCCGCTCAAACCGAAGCCGACATTGTCGACGATGCGCAGATGGGGGAACAGCGCAAAATCCTGGAACATCAAGCCGATACGCCGGCTCTCGGTCGGCATGCTGCGCCCAGGCTCGGCGACAACCTCGCGGTCGATGATCACGCGCCCACCCTGGAGCGGCTCCAGGCCAGCGATCAGACGGAGGATGGTGGTCTTGCCGCAGCCGCTTGGGCCGACCAAGCAATGGACCTCGCCGGCGGACAAGCCGAACGCGACATCCTCGACCACACACCGGCTGCCGTAGGCATGCCTGAGGTGATCGATGCAGAGACCATGTTCGGGAAAGCTGTCGCTGTCGATCAACTCTTGAGGTTCCGGACGCTCGAGCACGGCGTTCGCCATCGGGGCTCGTTTCTGCTGATTAGTCTTGGAACGGCTTTATCGGGAGGTAGGACCTGGACACGTCCGGGTCAAGCCCGGACCCGGTGTACTGGGCTCAAGCCTCCTGGCGATCGTCTGCGGGTATGCCTTCTTGATCGGTATCCGTAACGGCGACGGGATCCTCCTCGTCGTCCGCTTCTTCCGCCGTCTCGCCGCGAAGGGCGCCGGGCGTTCCAAGCAGGCCCACCTGTATCAGTTCCTCGATACGCGGCAGGTCGTCCAGGTTTTCCAGATCGAGATGGTCGAGAAAATCCGGAGTCGTCACCCAGGTGACGGGCCTTCCGGGCGTCTCACGCCGCCCTTTGGGCTGCACCCAGCCGGTCTCGATGAGGAGGTCGAGCGTACCCTTATTGGTGCTGACGCCTCGGATTTCCTCGATTTCCGCGCGCGTGATCGGCTGGTGATAGGCAATAATCGCCAATGTCTCGAGCGCCGCGCGGGAAAGCCGCCGGCTCTGCACGGTCTCGCGCTGCAGATAAGGCGCAATGTCAGGAGCGGTCCGGATGGCGTAGCGATTGCCATGACGTTCCAAGCGGACGCCGCGCTCGCCATAGTCCTTGGTCAGCTGGTCGACCACATCGCGCGCGTGCAGCTCGCCCGGCAGATGCGCCTGGATCGTGTGCAGATCGAGCGGTTCCTCGGCCGCAAACAACACAGCCTCGACGATTCGCTTGGCGAGCGTCATGTCCATGGCGGCGTCCTCCCTCCGAAATATTGGCTCATGCCTGTTCCGGACGCGGGCCTTTGCGGCGCACATAGATCGGCCCGAAAGGTGCTGACTGCTGCAATTCCACCAGTCCATCTCGTGCCATTTCCAGGCTGGCACCGACATGGGCGGCGATCGCCGAGCGCCGGAATTCATCATCGACCAGGTCCGGCGGAAGGAAGGCCAGCAGGTTTTGCCATTCCGGCCCGCCGAGAAGCCCGGTGATCCGCTCGATCGCCTCTTCGACGCGCATCACCGGTGGAGTGGCGATGCGGTAATCGGGCTTGCTGCCGCGCGTGCGCTGATCGAGATAGGCTTGCAGCAGGTCATGAAGGGAAAGGCGATAGCGACTCTTTTTCAGGATGCGCAGGCCTTCCGGCTCGCCGCGCGGGAAGCGGTCATGGCCGAGGCGGGCACGGGTGAACAGCATATCGGCAGCCCGCCGGATCGCATCCAGGCGCTGCAGGCGCTCAGTCAGGGCCTCCGCCAGTTCCTCGCCGCTCGGCTCGTCGTCGTCATGGGGAGGTGGCAGCAACAGGCGGGATTTGAGGTAGGTCAGCCAGGCGGCAGTCACCAGATAATCGGCGGCGATCTCCAGCTTCAGATCGCGCGCTTTTTGGATATAGGCCAGATATTGCTCGGCGAGCGCCAGAACCGAGATCTTAGCGAGATCCACCTTTTGCTGACGTGCCAGGGTCAGGAGGAGGTCGACCGGTCCTTCGAAACCGTCGAGATCGACCACGAAGCCGGCATGGGTCACAGGTTCGGCGCCGACCACGTGGAGCGTGGGCCTGCCGTGCTGCTTGGGATGGGCTTGGTCGGTCATCGTCAACCGTCTGCCATGTTGCGCATGCGGGCCAAAAGAGGCGTCAGACGAAACATCGAGACAGGCCGCGAACTCACTGGGCGAGGCCCGTCACAGCGGCAATCACGTGCAGCAGCCCCTCGACCGGCGGCCAGAGCATCGCCTCCAGTGGGCTAAAGGGCAAGCCTAAATCGCTGGCGAAAAAGGAGAGGAGCAGCAGAGCGATCAGGATCAGGAAGCCATAACGCTCGATCTGGGCAAAACGCCAGGCGAGCGGACGGGGCAGCAGGCCGGTGAGCACACGCCCACCATCCAGCGGCGGTATGGGCAGCATATTGAACACCGCGAGGATGACATTGGCGAGGATGGCATTCTGCAGGTTTTCATAGACCCAGGCGTGAACGTCGGTGGTCGGCGGAAAGACCAGATGCAGGGCGAGTGCGGAGAGGACGGCGAGGATGACGTTGATTGCCGGCCCGGCGATCGCGACCCAGATCATGTCCCGTTTGGGGTTGTTGAGACGGGCAAAATTGACCGGTACGGGCTTGGCGAAGCCGATGACAAACGGTGCTCCGACCAGGACCAGCACGCCGGGCAGCAGGAGTGTGCCGAAGGGATCGATATGCTTGATCGGATTGAAGGTGACGCGCCCGAGCATTCGCGCGGTGTCATCACCGCAGAGCTCGGCGACCCAGGCATGGGCTGCCTCGTGGAAAGTGATCGCGATGATCACCGGAAGGAACCAGACCGAAAGAACCTGGCCGATGACCGCCCAGTCCATGATCAGCCGACGGCCTCCGTCGGCGGTGCTGCGTTGGCGAGGAGGTGCTCGAGACGCTGCCGGCCCTGGACGACGTCGAACGCCTCGGGAGGGCGCCGTCTTGCCAAAGCCCGATCCACGCGGTTCGCAGCCTCGCCTTCGAGCGGGCCTGCCGCATCGAGCACGGCTGTCATCTCATCGAAATCGCCATTGCAGTGAAGGGCAAGGTCGCAGCCCGCCTGCCTGGCCCTCGCCGCACGCTCGCCAAGGGAGCCGCCGAGGGCTTCCATGCTGAGATCGTCGCTGAACAGGACGCCTTTGAAGCCGATCCGATCGCGAATGACGTCCTGAATGATCGCCGCTGACTGGGTCGCGCAGGCTGACGCGTCGAGTTCCTTGAACAGGATATGTGCGGTCATGCCGAAAGGAGCGTCGGCGTTTTCCCTGAACGGCAGCCAGTCCGCCTCGGCCAGTTCCGGAGCGCCGGCGGTGACGCAGGGAAGGTGCTTATGGCTGTCGACGGTTGCCCGACCATGGCCAGGGAGATGCTTGATCACCGGAAGCACCCCGCCGGCGAGATGGCCGTCGATCACCTGGCGACCAAGAGCCGCGACCACGGTGGAATCATCGGAGATGGAGCGATCGCCGATCGCCTCGGTCTGGCCGGGAAACCCTAGATCCAGCACAGGCGCACAGTTCACGGTGATGCCAAGCGGTTCGAGATCGGCAGCGAGCAGGCGAGCGTGCAGCCAGGCGGCGTAGCTAGCGGCACCCAGGTCCTGAGAAGCGAGGTTACCGATCCGGCGAAGTGCTGGGAGCTTTTGCCAGTGAGGCGGCTTCAGCCGTGCGACCCGGCCTCCTTCCTGATCGATCAGAACCGGTGCGTCGTCATTGTCGATCGAGTCGCGGAGATCTTTGATCAAGCCGGTGACCTGATCGGGGTCGGCGCAATTTCTGGCGAACAGGATGAAGCCCGCAGGCCGCTTGGCCCGAAACAGCACCCGCTCCTCAGCGTTAAGCGTCGTTCCGGCGACACCGACGATGGCTGCCGTGGCCGTAGAGCGTTGTCTTTCGACCTCCCGGCTATCGGGAGACAACAAAACAGCTCGCGTCTTGCTTTTTCAACTCAGCGCAGAGGCGGTCAGCATCTTCCGTTGCGCCGAAGGGGCCGACTTGCACCCGGTAGAAGATGCCGTTGCTGGTCTCGGCACGTTCGAAAAAGGGCTGAAGAACGCTGATGAACGGGCCGAGCTGTGATTGGAAGAGTTCCCAGGCACGTTCCGCATCAGCCTCCTCACGAACGGCAGCGAGCTGGACGCGAAATCGCCCATCGGCGGTGGCCTCGAAGGTCGGCGAAATCGCGGCGATCTCGGTTTCCACCTGGTGATCCTGCTCTGCAGGCTGCGAGGTCGCCGGCGTTTCCAGAGAGGAGACGCTGCGCGGCGTCACTGGCTCCGGTGTCACCGGCTCTGGCGCCTCGACAGTGCTGCCGGGGCGGGACGGGGAAGGAAAATTCACCGGAGCATCGGGATTTGGGCCACCAAGACCACCCTCGGAGCGATCGCTCTGGATCTCGGAGACCAGCGCTTCGAGGGCTGCTCTCGCATCGGGGTTGCCACCGTCATCGGTGGGCGTCACCGGCTGCTCGGGACTGGGCAGCAGCCGTTCTTCCGTTTCCGCGGGCTGATCGCGCAGCAATTCACCAACACCGCCGAGATCGGCGACGGCGCGTCCGCCGGGATCCGCAGGTGAGCGCTTGAGCGGCGTGCTCGACGCCTTGACCAGCGGCGGGCGACGATCCAGCGTCATCTCGCCGGCTTCGATATGAGCGAACCAGACGACACCCGCCGATCCGGCAAAGGCGATCAGCGCGAGCAAGGGGGCCAATGAGAACCGAAAGCCCATCGTCAGCCGCTTTCTTCCTTATCGCCTAAGGCGATCTGTTGGCGTTCAGTCCACCCACAAAGCGCCATAAAATCGCGTGCTCGTCGGCGGCTCTTCTTGTCGTCAATCACGTCATTTCCTCGACCGGCTCGACACCAATCACGTCGAGCCCTGAAGCGATAGCTACCCTGACGGCACCGATGAGAGCAAGACGCGCCTTACTGACCGGCAGCGCATCAGCGCGTAAAAACCGAAGCTCTGCTTGCTCTTTACCCTGATTCCAGAGGGCATGGAAGCTTGCAGCGAGGTCGCCGAGGTAAAAGGCGATGCGATGCGGCTCCCGGTGTGTCGCGGCCGACGTCAGGATACGCGGATACTGCGCGAGCTGGCGGATAACCGCGATCTCCGCCGGATCGACCAGAAGGCCGAGATCGGCGCCCTTAAGCTCGTCCGGGTCGGTCGAAAGCCCCATCTCCTCGGCATTGCGCTCGACCGAGCGTATGCGCGCATGGGCGTATTGCACGTAAAAAACCGGGTTGTCCCTGGATTTTTCCGTAACCTCAGCGAGATCGAAATCGAGCGGCGCGTCGTTCTTGCGGGTGAGCATGATGAAGCGCACCACGTCCTTGCCGACCTCATCGACCACATCACGAAGCGTGACGATTCGCCCCGCCCGCTTGGACATGCGGATCGGCTGCCCACCATCGAGAAGGTTCACCAGCTGGCAGAGGCGGACATCGAGTGACCCGCTCCCCTGGCTGAGCGCCCTGACTGCAGCCTGCATGCGCTTCACATAGCCGCCGTGATCGGCCCCAAAGACGTCTATGAGCTTCTTGGTGCCGCGCTTGAGCTTGTTGAAGTGGCAGGCGAGGTCCTTGGCGAAATAGGTGAGCTCGCCACTCGAGCTGCGCAACGGACGGTCGATATCGTCACCGAACTCGGTTGCCTTGAACAGGAGGAGCGGCACTGCCTCCCAGTCGTCCACCGGTTTACCCTTGGGCGGCGGCAGTGTCCCCTCGTAGATCAGGCCCTTGTCTTCGAGCAGCGCGAAGGTCTCGTCGACGCCGCCCTCGGCGACCAGCGCCGCCTCCGAGGTGAAGATATCATGGTGCACACCAAGCGCGTCGAGGTCGTCCTTGATCAACGCCATCATTGCGGCGATCGCGCGTGACCGGAAAACCGGCATCCAGTCCGCGTCGGAAGCATGCTGCCAGCGATCCTTGTCGTCTTCGGCGATCTTTTGGCCGAGCGGAATCAGATAGTCGCCGGGATACATGCCCTCGGGTGGTTCCGAAGGGGCGGCACCTAGCGCCTCTAGATAGCGATGGTGAACCGAGCGCGCGAGATGGTCGATCTGGATGCCGCCGTCATTGATGTAATATTCGCGGGTGACGGTAAAACCCATCTTGTCCAGAAGGTTAGCGAGCGCATCGCCAAAGACCGTGCCACGCCCGTGGCCGACATGAAGCGGTCCCGTCGGATTGGCCGAGCAATATTCGACGTTGACGGCTTCGCCTTTGCCGAGATCGGAGCGGCCGTAGCCAGTGCCGGCCTCGAGGGCGAGACGCACCTGGTCCCGCCAGACATCCTTATGCAATCGAAGATTGATGAAGCCTGGCTTGGCGATGTCGACGGCCGCGACCTGATCGCGTGCCGCAATCTCGGGAGCAAGCATCTCGGCGATCGCCATCGGGGCCATTTTCGCGGGCTTGGCCAGGACCATGGCGGCATTGGTCGCGGCGTCGCCATGGCTTTCATCCCGAGGCGGCTCGACCGTCACCCGCTCTGTCAGGAGGTCAGCGGGAAGGTCCCCGGCGGCCTGACGGTCGGCGATCGCGGCGAGCACACCTTGGCGCAGCTGTTCGAAAAGATTCATGAGTCACGCTTTGAAAATTTGAACAATCGATCATGCTCCTCGAGCGCGAAACGGTCGGTCATGCCGGCGATGTAATCGCTGATCGCCAGCGCCCGGCCGGCCTCGCCGCCTTCGGACGCCGCTTCTTGCCACTCCGGAGCAAGACATTCGGGATGGTCGAAGAGCACCTCGAACAGATCTTTCACCACACGGTCGGCCTTTCGCGCCATGCGCATCACCTTGTAATGGTTATACATATGGCTGCGCAAGAAGCCGCGAAGGTCCATGAGCGATGCGCTCACATCCGGCGAAAACGCCACCACGGGGTCGCTAAGCGCGCGCAAAGCCTGGGCCGAGCCGGGTGCCGCAACGGCAAGGCGCCGCTCGGTTTCCCTAAGGAGATCACTCACCATCAGATTGATCAGCCGGCGCACGCTCTCGTGGATGAGCCGGCTTTCGTCGACATCCGGATAGCGCTTGGAAACGCCGCTGATGATCCCGCCGATCATCGGCAGATCGCCGAGATCCGCCATTGTGAAAAGACCGGCGCGCAGACCATCGTCGACGTCGTGGTTGGTATAGGCGATATCGTCGGCAAGCGCTGCGATCTGGGCTTCCGCGCTCGCCTGAGTCGGCAGCTCCAGATCATGCTCGGCACTGTAGCCAGCGATATAGGCCGGCACGTTATCCACCATCGGCCCGTTGTGCTTGACTACGCCTTCAAGCGTCTCCCAGGTGAGGTTCAGACCGTCGAAGGACGCATAGCGGCTCTCCAGCACCGTGACCACGCGCAGCGTCTGGGCGTTGTGATCAAAGCCGCCAAAATCGGCGAGAACCGCGTTCAGCGCGCGCTCGCCTGCATGGCCAAAGGGGCTGTGACCGAGATCATGGGCCAGCGCCACCGTCTCGGCGACGTCTTCGTTCAGGCCGAGATAGCGAGCGATCGTGCGCGCGATCTGAGCGACCTCGAGAGAATGGGTGAGCCTCGTGCGGAAGTGATCACCTTCATGATTGACGAACACTTGGGTCTTATATTCGAGGCGGCGAAAGGCGGCGCTGTGCAAAATGCGGTCGCGGTCGCGCTGAAAAGCCGAGCGAAGCGGGCTTTCTTCTTCCCGAAAGCGCCGCCCACGGCTGTCTTCCGGGCGGCAGGCATAGGCCTTCAGTGGCTGGCTCAACATGAGAGGACGGTCGACGGGACGGTTTGACAAAGGGCGGACTGCGCTTACATCTTGAAAGCGTCGGCAGAACGATCAACAGCTTTTTGACGTAGCGCTTGAATAAAGGTCAGGTTTATGTCTGAAAATCAAGCAAAATCAAGTGATGCGCCCCCAGGCCCATTCATCGTCACCGAGCGCGCGGCGCGCCGCATCGGTGAGATCCTGGCGAGTGAGGGCGGCGGTACTCAGAAGCTCAGGATAACCGTTTCCGGTGGCGGCTGCTCCGGCTTCCAATATGGCTTCGACCTGGACGCCAGCGACCAGGACGGCGACATCGCGGTCGAGCGCGATGGTGCCACTGTGGTGATCGACGGCATGTCGCTACTCTATATGATGGGTTGCGAGGTCGATTTCGTCGAAGACCTCACCGGCTCCTATTTCCGCGTCAACAACCCCAACGCCGCGTCCTCCTGCGGCTGCGGCAACTCCTTCGCGATCTAGCCCGGACGCCGGGCGGCGTTGACTTGCCTGGGACTGATCGGGACGTAGGGTATATGAAGGGCGGGGTTGATCCGAGTTTGCGCAGTCTGGCTCATGATGGAGCCGCAAATCTCGCCAAGCTATCCGCCCTTTTCAGCAGTCAGGACCGCAGCTCTAAGTCGCTCGTCATCGAATCTAGCGGTCTTGTCGTTGGTGATCGTCATTGACCGGGTGAAGTCCGTAAAGAGGCGCACGACCTCTCGGTATTTGATCATTTCAGCGACATATTCTGCTGGTAAATGCATTAACCCGGAAGCGACGAGCTCTTCTAGGTTGTCCAGTAGGAGAGCCCGCAGCTTCAGGTTACTTTCTGGTTCGACAGTGCCAAGCAGATCCAAAATCCCACGTCGGAGCGAGTCGGGCGATGCGCGATATCGTTCCGTCAGGTAACTAGCCGCCCGCGCGATAAATGTCGCTTTGTCATAGTATGTATGACGCTCTAGAAACTCGCGTTCAGCAACGCTTAGTTCAAAGTCATGGCATGAAGCTAACCCGAAGTCTGTGAGATAACAGTCACTGTCATCGGTAACTACATTGAAATGATGACAATCGAAGTGCACCAATTCTTTCGAACGGATAAAATCTGTCACGCCGCTCATCTGCTTAACTATATGAGCTAAATTGCCGAGCTTATCAGGCAATTCATAAACCAGTGTCTTCGGAAAATACTCCAGAAAAATCACGACCTCATGCGTCGCCCTTGTTCGCTCCTCAATAAAACCTCCGATACACTGATCGTTGTTCCAGAAATTGACATATCTCGCATGTTTATCTGCGTCCAACGGCAGGGCGTCTCCCTCGAGGCGCAAAGTCCTGTAGTGATACATGAGAGGAAAATTTGAGCACTCGCTGGCCAATGCCCAGTCGCTCGCTTTTTTTGCAGCGGTAATTTCACGCCACACACCAAATCCGACAGAACCAAACCCATAGCTGTAAAACGGTGGTAGTCCAAAATGATTCTTGGTTGAATCTACGTTCGCCAGCTCGATCTCGGTTATCGGTATTCGCTTCGCGAAGACGTCAAACAATCCGAGCTTTATTGCACCGCTTTTGCCCCACCCACGCTGCGGTCTCGGAACTGATCTTATGAGGTCACCGATCTCTAAATCGCTCAAACCGGCAAGACGCGTTCCCATGAACGCGTGATTTTCTAGCCGACAATTTCGATCAATGACCATTATTGGATTCCTGACGACAATATGATCCCAGCTTTAGTATAACCTAACGCGCGTTGTCAGATTGCCTTGCCGCTAGAAACACGTCGGACGGTTTTGATACAAGCGAGCCAACCCGGTGACAGCGTTGTTGGGGCTAGGGATCGTCGCCATGCTGCAGTCGAAACGCCCTGGGGACGCTGGTTCTGGCGCATGTTCCCGCGAGCCCAACCAACTCTTAACCCACTCTTGCTATATCGACTTCCTGGTCCATGCGATCCTGGCAATCTGAGCCTCGCACCACTTTTCTTGACGGGCGGCAGGACTCCCAGGATCGCATGGACCAGGAAGCACCATGAGGAGTGTTTGTTAAAAGAAGGTGAAATTTCCTTCGGTCTCTGGCAGACCTTGGCGCATCCGATTCGGACGTCTGAAGTCCCACGACGTGCCGATGTCCAGTACGAGAAAAAAGATCCAGTGGCAAAAGACATGAAAATCGCGACCTGGAATGTGAATTCGATCCGTGCCCGGGTGCCGGTCGTCACGGCCTGGCTGGAGCGGGCGCAGCCGGATGTGTTGCTGCTGCAGGAGACCAAATGCCTGCCGGAGAAGTTTCCGCGCGAGCACTTCGAGCATCTGCCCTACAATATCGAGCTGGTCGGCGAGCCCTCGCTGAACGGGGTTGCCATTCTGGCGAAGTCGCCGATCGAGGATGTCCTGACAACATTGCCGGGCGACCCGGGTGACGAAGAGGCGCGCTATATCGAAGCGACCGTGAATGGCGTGCGGGTCGCCTCAGTTTATGTTCCAAATGGCACCGCGCTGGATAGTCCGCGTTTTCCG
>JBCCIN010000095.1:0-11528 GCA_039028235.1 Pseudomonadota bacterium | reverse complement strand
GATGTGGAGCAGCGAGTCGGCAGTCTCGAAGGCGACCTCTCCAACCGCGACAAAGAACTCGCTGAGGCCAAAGCTGCATTGGCCCGTCAGCAGTCAGCGGGCGGAGATGCTGGCAGCGCCGGCAGGGACCTGGCGGCTGCAACCTCGCGCGCGGAGACCCTGGAGCGCGATTTGCAGCAGGCCAAAGAAGCGAATGGCGCCTGCAAGCGCGAGGTTGACCGGCTGCAGGCACGCGTCACGGAGTTGGAGCGGGCTGGCGCCGGTGGTTCCGGCGGCGGTGCCCTCGGCTTCGCTGGACCGACCGGTGGCGGTACTGCCGGCGGCACAGGCACGTCCGGCAGTGGAACACTGGGTCTGGTCGGCGGAACGGACGCGGCGCGCGGCGATGATCACGCCGGCGGAGCCGGATCATCAGGAAGTGCTGACGGAGCCGGATCTTCGGGGAGTGCTGGCGGATTAGGATCGCCGGGAAGCGGGACGGGCTATCAGGAGAATACAGCCTCTCCCTCCTACCTCGCCGATGCCGGCGGTCAGCGCTTCACTGGATCGTCGAACGAGGCGACGGGCTCGGACGACGCGGCGGAGAGCGAAGGTGTACGGCCGGAAGCGCTTCCTTCGGCCCGCGGCGGTGTCGCTGACGATCTTAAGAAAATAAGCGGTGTCGGGCCAAAGCTGGAGAGGACACTGAACGGCCTTGGGATTTACCACTTCTCCCAGATTGCCGCCTTCACGCCAGACAATGTCGCCTGGGTCGACCGGCACCTGCGTTTCAAGGGCCGGATCGAGCGAGAAAAGTGGATCGAGCAGGCCAAGATCCTTGCAGAAGGCGGTGAAACCGAGTTCAGCCGGCGCAACTGACCAGTATCCGTGCGGCATTCCCGTTCCCGGGAATGCCGCATCCTCTCAGAGTTCCAATGCTCCTCGTTCCTGCACGACTGGAACGATCGAAAGACTTCTCGCAAATTTATTGACCGGTCCGTCCGAAGGACCAACGTTATTGGGACATGACCGGAAGCGAACCTTGCCTGTCGTCCGTTATGGACCACCCGTTGTGATCCATGCGCCGCCGGCTGCAGCGCCTCCGTCGGACCGTCGGCAAGAGAGGCTGCTGAAACTGTCTTGAAGGAAAACGCCCAAGTCGTCGTCATTGGCGGCGGTATCGTCGGATGCAGCCTGCTTTATCATCTGGCAGCGCTCGGCTGGCAGGACGTCATCCTGCTGGAACGATCGGAGCTCGCCGCCGGCTCGACATGCCTGGCGGCCGGCCATGTCGATCGTTTCGACCTCACACCCAATCTCATCAGACTGCGCGACGAAAGCATCCGGCTCTACGAGCGCCTAGCCAGCCGCACCGAACGCGAACTGACGATGCACCGAACCGGCGGGATCATCCTCGCGGCCAGCGAGGTTCGACTTGATGAGCTCAAACGACGCGCCGGCCTGGCACGACCGCTGGGCATGCCACATCTCGTCTTGAGCCGACGTGAAATCCTCGATCACTTCCCACTGATCGAGCCCGAAGGCGTGGTGGGCGGTCTCTACGATCCGCTGGCGGGTCACGTCGATCCCCATCATCTCACCCGAGCTCTGGCCAGGGCGGCAAAAGGCCTGGGCGCTGACGTCGGTGAGCGTACGTCGTTGCTGGCCATGTCTCAGGAGACGGACGGCAGCTGGCTTCTGATCACCGATCGCGGCGAAATCCTGACCGACGTCGTGGTCAACGCGGCGGGGCTTTGGGCTGGAGAAGTGGCCGCCTTGGTCGGACAGGACCTGCCGGCCGTCACCTTTGAGCATCAATATGTTGTAACCGACCAGATCGATGACATCCGGCGACTTGACGGCCGGCTGCCGTTCCTTTGCGACCCCGACAACGGCTTTTATCTGCGAGCCGAGGATGAGGGACTACTGCTCGGTGCCTTCGAGGAAGAGGAGCCGCGAGCGTGGAATGATCGTCGCGAAAGCGGCGACGTCGAACAGAGTGTCCCGATTGTCGATGGCGATGCGGAGCGGCTGGCCCCCTATCTGACCAAAGCGGCCAAACGCGTGCCTTGCCTTACGGGCATAGCGAAGAAGTCGCCGGTGAACGGGCCGATCAGCATGACGCCTGACGGTCGTCCCTTGCTCGGACCGCTGCCTGGTTTCGCCAACTATTTCGTCGCGACGGGCTTCATGAACGGCTTGTCGCTCGCTGGCGGGGCGGGCAAGGCGCTGGCCGAATGGATCATTGAAGGCGAGGCGCCGCTCGATTTGTTCGCACTCGATATCGCGCGCTTCGGATCCTTTGCCGGGCGTCACTTCACAAAGGCTGCAGCATCCACTGCGTACAAACGCCATTTCGCGATTCGCTTTCCTCATGATCGCCCACCGATCGGCGGACCGCTGAAACGCACCGCTCTCCATGACACGCTTGCCGCCAAGGGCGCCCAGTTCGACGTTCACTTCGGCTGGCAGCGGCCTTGCTGGTTCGCCACGTCGGCAGGTGAACGTCTGGCAGTCCGCTCGTTTGCGAGAACAGCGATCCATGACGCCGTGAGACGGGAGTGCCAGGCCCTTCGGCACGCCGTCGGCATCGCCGATCTGACGGCGACATTCGCCAAGCATGTCTTCGAGGGTCCGGAAGCCGAGAACGTCCTCGACGCCACGCTGGCATCGGCCCTGCCGAAGGGCATCGGCTCGATGGTCAAAGGGTTGATGCTCAACAGAAAGGGGCAGATAGCCGGGCTATTCACCGTCACCCGCATCAGCGACGAAGGCTTCTATCTCCTGGGGCCTGCCGCTCGGGAAGGCGTCCATCAACGCCGCTTCGAGTCCACCATGCCGAATGAAGGCATGCTCTACGCCCCGGTCTCGGTTCGCTATGGCGTCTTAACGCTTGCCGGCCCGAAAGCGCGCATCCTCCTGGCAAGGGTGACCGATGAGGACGTCTCGGAAAAGACACTCCCCGACCTGCGCGCCGCCGAAATCGAAGTGGCCGGATCGCCGGCGCAGATCATGCGGTTTTCGCTGACCGGCGATCTCGGCTACACCCTGCATCTGCCGATGGAGTACTTGGCCACCGTCTACGAAGCGCTCTACGTGGCAGGCCAGGATCTCGGCTTGATGGATGTCGGCGTCGCTGCGATCGACTCACTTCGATTGGAAGCCGGATTCGATCGGCTGGATGGCGATGGCTTTGGTGATCTCTTCCCTCATGAGGCCGGTCTGGACCATCTTGTCGATCGCGACAAGCGCGACTTTGTCGGCCGAAAGGGGTTCCTCGCGCAGCAGGAGCAGGGTCTCACGCGGCGGCGGGTGCTGGTCGCGATCGAAGGTGGCGCGTCTGATGCCGTCGGCGGCGAGCCGGTCTATCGCCAAAATGCGATGGTCGGATCGGTGATCACCGGCGGCTATGGTCATCATGTCGGCCAAAGTCTGGCCCAGGTTCTCCTGCCCGTCGACTTCGCCAAAGGCGGCACGGAGATCGCCATCGATATCATCGGCGCCCGGCGAAATGCGATCGTCCTGGACGATCCGCCATTCGATCCCGACAACCCGCCGCTTTCGATCTGAAACGATCGGCGATCTCGCGATTCCCGGCTTGACCGCTTCACGCCGTTCTTTACGAAGTCTGGACCATAGGAAGATCCGCATCACCGCCTGCCGATGAAGGAAGCTGCATGACCAGCCCGACCGCCCTACCCGCCTGGCAAACCCTCGCCGGTCACGCTGCCGAGATGACGTCGGTGCATTTGCGTACACTATTTTCCGACGACCCGGATCGCTTCCAACACCTCACCATCGAGGATGACCGCCTGCTCTTGGATCTGTCGAAGAATCGCGTCACGAAAGAGACAATCCGCCTTCTCCTCGACTTGGCCCACGCGGTCGATCTTGAAGGCTGGCGCGATCGCATGTTCGCTGGCGAAGCGATCAACATCACCGAAGGCCGTTCCGTTCTCCACATCGCGCTTCGCAACCGCAGCAACCGGCCGATCGTCGTCGACGGTGAGGACGTCATGCCATCGGTCGATCACGTGCTCGACCGGATGCGGACGTTCAGCGAACGGGTGCGCCGCGGCGACTGGCGAGGCCATGACGATCAGACCATCACGGACATCGTCAATATCGGCATCGGTGGTTCGGACCTGGGTCCGCTGATGGTCACTGAGGCGCTCAAGCCCTATGGCCGGCGAGACCTGCGCGCTCATTTTGTATCCAATGTGGACGGTGCACATCTTCATCACTGTCTCGCTGGGCTCGATCCGGCACGCACGCTTTTCATCATCGCCTCCAAGACCTTCAGCACCCAGGAGACCATGACCAACGCAGGCACGGCCCGGGCCTGGCTGATCGACCGACTCGGTGATGACGCCGCGGTCGCACGGCACTTCGTCGCCGTGTCGACCAACGCGGAGGCGGTCGCCGCCTTCGGTATCGATACCGCCAACATGTTCGAGTTCTGGGACTGGGTCGGCGGGCGCTATAGCCTTTGGTCGGCGATCGGCCTGCCGATTGCGCTCGCCATCGGTATGGACCGCTTTGAAGATCTGCTGGCAGGCGCCCATGCCATGGACGAGCACTTCAGGACAGCGCCGCTCGAACGCAACATGCCCGCCTTGCTCGGCCTGATCGGCATCTGGTATCGCAACTTCTTCGGCGCAGCGAGCCACGCCGTCCTTCCCTATGACCAGCACCTCCATCGCCTGCCCGCCTATCTCCAGCAAGGCGATATGGAGAGCAATGGCAAGACCATCCGACGGGATGGCCAGCGCGTCGACTACGCCACCGGCCCGATCATCTGGGGCGAACCCGGCACCAACGGCCAGCACGCCTTTTACCAACTGATCCACCAGGGCACCGAGCTGATTCCCGCCGATTTTCTCGCCGCTGCCTCGAGCCAGACACCGCTCGGCGATCACCAGGACAAGCTGCTCGCGAATTTCCTAGCCCAGACCGAAGCCCTTGCCTTCGGCAAAACCGACGCTGAAGCCCGCGCCGAACTCCAAGCCGCGGGCTTGAGCGGTAACGAGCTGGAGGCGCTCCTGCCCCACAAGCTGTTCGAGGGCAACAAGCCGACCAATACGATCCTCTATCCCAAGCTGACCCCGCATATGCTCGGCCGCCTGATCGCGCTCTACGAGCACAAGATCTTCACTCAAGGCATCGTCTGGGGCATCAACAGCTTCGATCAGTGGGGCGTCGAGCTTGGTAAGCAACTGGCCAAAGCCATTCTTCCTGAACTTAGCGCCGATCAGGTGATCGACAGCCACGACAGCTCGACCAACGGTCAGATCAACTGGATCAAGCGCCAGCGACAATCGCCGGCCTGAGCTTCATTGCATCAACCAGGCCATCCCCTTATCGTTGCAGGAAACATGCCGAAAACAGGGAGGACGCGTTGGCTGACTGGACGGAACGTTTCGGGGTCGAAGGTTGCTGGGCGATGGTCACGGGTGCCTCTAAGGGCATCGGCCTCGATATCTGCAAGGTGCTGGCGAGTGCCGGCGCCGACATCGTAGCGATCGGACGCGATCCAGCGGGGCTGGACGAGGCGCGTGCGGCTGTCGAAGCGGAATCGAGGCGCTGCGTAGTGATCGAAGCGGACCTTTCAACCATCGAAGGCTGTAACCAGGCGACACGTGACGCGCTCGCCCACGCCGGCACGATCGACATTCTTGTCAACAATGCCGGCATCGCCCTGATCGACCCGCTGCTCGAGGCGACCGCGGCCCGCTGGGATGAGACCATGGCGGTCAATCTCCGGGCACCCTTTCTGCTCGCTCAAGCGGTGGTGCCAGGCATGATCGCGAAGAATGCCGGCAAGATCGTCAACATCTCCTCGCAGGCCGGCATCGTCGGCCTCGATCAGCATGCCGCCTATGCTGCCTCGAAAGGCGGGTTGAACATGCTGACCAAGGTGATGTGCGTCGAATGGTCTAAGCACAATATCCAATGCAACGCCATCTGCCCGACCATCATCCTGACCCCGATGGGCGAGCAGGTTTGGGGCGAAAAAGCGAAGAGCCAGCCGATGCTCGACAAGACCCCGCTCGGCCGCTTCGGCAAACCGATCGAGGTTGCCGACCTGGTGCTGTTTCTGGCATCGGGCGCGTCTGATCTGATCACAGGCGAATGCGTCCTGATCGACGGCGGCTTCACCGCGATGTGATGGTTCCGCTCATCGCATATCCTGCCGGTCGGGGAGAGACTCAATGTCCGGATAGCGTAGTCATCATATCGCGCAATCGCCGACCTGCTCACTCCCCGGGGCCTCATTCATGACATGATTCTGTGGCCGGAACTTTGAGCGCAGTTCCGGCCTGTTCGCGCTCTTGCACGGTCTTGTCGATCGATTTGTCTGGCCAACACGACGGCTGGCAACGCTCATTCAAAATCGCTGGCTTTCAGCTTTTTCTGTTATGATTTCTTGGTTTCTTTATCGTCAAGGTTCTGTCCAATCGCGTCGCCATCTTCCCCACAAAATTCGGATGGCCATCATCATGAAGCGAACCTCAGATCCTCATTGCTAGCGCATGAGCTTGGCGTCAAAGCCATGCTCACCGTAGGACAGCAGGGTTTTCTTGCCCTTCATCACCGTTTCCAGGAGGACGCGGTGCCCCCAGAGTTGATGAAGATGCCCCAAGGTCTTTTCTGCGTAACCGATATGCAGATCACGCTCATCCGCTTCATGCTTGAGGTAAAGTGCGCGATTGCGGCCATAGTCGGCGTCATAGATCTTGATCACCGGGTTTGAGCGCATCCCGACGGATCTGAGCAGGGTCTCCTTTACATCACGCCAATTGTCCTCATCCGAAACCTTGGTGACCACCAAGTTGTCCCCTTTGGGTTCGAACTCGAAGATGTCGAGATCCCGCATCAAATCTTCCGTCAGAAAGCGACGCAGAAACGATATATCGCGGTCGCTCTCTCGGACTTCGAACATCTTGTCCCGGCCGGACATCGTCGCCCCATCACCGTTCTCGGAGCCGTGCGCTTCCTTATCGTCGAAGCGCTGCTCAATGTCGTGCCAGACCCGAAACCCAACATGATAGGGATTGATGCCACCCGGATGCGGGCAGATGACCTGGTTATGTCGAACCAGGAATTCCATGTAGATGTCCTGAGGCAGATCGAGGCTGTTCATGATCTTGTGATGCCAATAGCTAGCCCACCCTTCGTTCATGATCTTGGTCTCGATCTGCGGAAGAAAGTACATAGCCTCCTCATTGACGATGGTCAGGAGGTCCTGCTGCCAGGCCATCAAATGCGGATTGTGATCACGGATGAACAGGAGGATATCCTCCTCCGGTTCCAGCGGAACCTTGCGCAAGTCCAGCTCCGCCTGCTCTTCGCGCGGTACGAGGTCGTCGAAGGGATCATCCTTGGGGAGGTGCCTCTCGATCAGCCGCTCACGCTGCTCTTCGGGTTTCAACTTGCGAATACCTGGATTGCGGCGGCAATTCATGGACAATGCATGGGCCGAATCGAGAATGCCCTCGACCTTGTCGACGCCGATCGAAGGATCTTCGGTGTACATACGCACGCGATCGGCGGCGGTCTTGAATTTCGACAACGTTTCGCCGGCCTGCGTAGTGCTGGTAAAGGTGAAGTTGTTCTTGAAGAAATCGTTGTGACCATAGACGTGGGCAATGGTCAGGATCTGGAGGCAAAGCGAGTTGTCAGCCATCAGATAGCCGAGGCAGGGATCGGAATTGATCACCATCTCATAAGGAAGGCCAGTGGCTCCGTGATCATAAAGCGTCTTGGTTTTCTCGTATGACTTGCCGAAGCTCCAATGAGGATAATGGGCCGGCATACCGTGATAGGCCATATAGCCCAGCATTTGTCCGTGATCGCAAACCTCGAATTCCTGCTCGTAGCAGTCGAGCCCAAAGTCGTCGACATGTTCTCGGATCGCAGCGTCCCAATATTCGAGATCTTTGATATCCCAGTTTGTCATCCATCAAGCTCCAGAAGCGACCCCGTCGCGGGAGAGGAAAGCCTTGAAACTCGGCCAGATGTCTTCCTTGCGCTCGATCAGGACGGATTGGAAATTTTCCGCTTCGATCCGGCGGAAAATGTCGAGCATCGAACTCTCATAGTAGTGTGATCCCAGTGGTTTGATCTCTCCATAGCCGAAGAGGTTGCACACCTCGCAGAGTTCCTTGGCCGCCTTGACCGCATTCGCGTTGTCACTGTCGAAGTTATCACCATCGGAGCAGTGGAACGCATAGACATTCCAGAGCGACGGGTGATAGCGATCGTAGATGATCTCCAAGGTCTTGTTGTAACCGGATGAGATCAGCGTGCCGCCACTCTCACCCTTGTGAAAAAATTCCTCCTCAGTCACTTCGCGCGCCTGCGTATGGTGGCCGATGAAGACCAGTTCGACATTCTGATACTTGCTGCTGACGAACTGATAGAGCAGGAAGAAGAAGCTGCGCGCGAGATATTTCTTCATGCTGTCCATGGACCCCGACGTGTCCATGATGCACATGACGACGGCGTTGGACTCCTCGCGGGTATCTTCGACCAGACGCTTGTAGGTGAGATCATCACGCCGGAAGGGGAAACGCTCGTCGCCAGCCTCTTGGTCTAGTGGAGGAAGCTCTTCGTCCTGGGAAGGATCAAGGCCTGGCTCGAAGCTCGTCGATCGATCAGCAGGCAGTCTTGCCTCGGCGCCTGTCGCATTGCCGGTTGCGACCATGCGACGGATGCGCGATTTTGCCGTCCGTCGCCGGTCGAGGTGCACGCGCACGCCCGCCTTTCTGTAACCCTTGCGTTTGGCGATGCGCTCAGACATCACCTCGCGCAGGATTTTTCGCTCCATATCGGGCAATTCGAGATCCTCGAACATGATCTCGATCAGTTCCTCCAGCGTGACGTCTGTCTCGTAATAGTCGACGCCGGGCTGATCGCCTGCCTTGCCCGAGCCTTCGCCTTCCTTGCCGGCTTTGCCGATCACCTGCCCGGGCTCGGTCTCGCCTTCGCCAGTGCCGGCCTGAGACTGATTATCACCGAAGACGAAGCGATACTCCTTGATGCCCCTGATCGGCACCTTGATCACGCGGTCCTTGTGACGACCGATGATCGACTCTTCGGAAATGATGTCGGCGATGTTGTCGCGAATGGCTTCCCTGAGCTTGTCTCGATGCCGCTGACGATCACCGGCACTGCGATCGGAGCGCAGTGCGTCCGATGAGGAGAAGGGTCGAAAGATAGCCATTCGTCATCCCAAATTGACGATCACGGTACCGGCGTCGACGGATTGGATGTCGGTGCCAGGCAAAGAGCGATCCGAGCGGATCGCGCTACTGGCCGGGACGGCCGCTATCGATCGTCCCGGCCCTTCCGATTAGTCGCGCCAGAGATGATTCGCAGCATATTTGAGGATGACATCGATGCTGTCCTCGCAATAGCCGTCGTCAATCAGGCTCTGGACCATGCTGTTGTATTTCGACTGCTGCTCCTCATCCCGCGTGCGTGCCTTGGTGATAATGCGGGAGAGTTCGCGAACCGAATTCATCAGCTTGCGTTCGATCGCCTCCTTCAAGGGCTCATACGCGGTGTAGGTCACCTTCTCACCACGGCGGGACGCCGCCCAAAGATAGGCGATGACTTCCTGCCTGAAACCGTCGGCCGCGGAGCCGATGATCGCGATCTGCTCCTCGATCGACTTCAGAAAGGCTTCGTCCGGCTGCAGATCCTCGCGGGTGTTCTGATCACGAACCTTGGACTTGGTAACATAGGCCTCGGCGTGATCGAGATAGTTCTGGAAGAGGGTTTCCGCCTGCTCCTTGTAGGAATAGATGAAGGCCTTGGTGATGTCCTGCTCCAGCAGTTCCAGATAGGCCTTGTGCAGGGTATCCTGAAGAAATTCGAGATACTGCTTCTTCACGTCCTCGGCAAAATCCGCCTCCTTGACCATAGTGATCAAGGCTTCGCGCACGCTGATCGGGTGGATCGACGTGGCGTTCTGCGTCAGAGCATTGTCGAGGGCCTTCATGATGAAGCGCGTCGATATACCGAACATGCCCTCGCGCTTGGTATCCTCCTGTAGCTCCCGCACGGTCAGCTTCTTGGTGCGGCCTTTCTCCACGACCTCTTCGCCGTTGTAGAGGCGAAGCTTGGTCATCAGGTCGCATTTCGCGGTCGGCTCGAGACGCGTGAGGATCGCGAACATCGAGGCGATCTCGATCGTGTGCGGCGCGATGCAGGCCTCGAAGTTCGCACGATCGAGAAACTTCTTGTAAATCTTCACTTCTTCCGAGAGGCGAAGGTTGTAGGGAACCTTGACTACTACGATGCGGTCGAGGATCGCCTCGTTGGTGTGATCGGCCTTGAATTTCTGCCATTCGGCCTCGTTGGAATGGGCGACGATACAGGTATCGACATAGATCGTGCCGTGGCGCCCAGGTGCCGGAACGAACTTTTCCTGGGTCGCGGTGATCATGGTGTGCAGATATTCGGTCTCATTCTTGAAAACCTCGATGAACTCGACCATGCCTCGATTGCCGACATTGAAGGCACCATTCAATTCCAGGATGCGCGGGTCGCCCTCGGAAAAGCGATCGAGCTTGGAGATGTCCTCGGAGCCGATCAGAACGGAGGTGTCCTGATTGTTCGGATCGACAGGCGGCACCACGCCGATGCCACGGCGCGCACGCTTGGAGAAAGTCACAGTGCGCACCGGAACGTTCTCATACTCGCCGCCGAATTCCTCCAGCAGGCGATGACGCATCAGCGGGTTGAGATCGCCTTCAATCTTGACGCCGAGCATGTCCTGAAAGGCCGGGCGCAGGTGGCGCGGGATCAACATCAGCGGATCCCCGAACATCGGATCACCATCGATGGCGTAGATCGGCGGGAGTTCTTCAAGGCCGCGCTTCAGGCGCTCCACCAGCGAGCTCTTGCCCGAGCCGACCGGCCCCATGAGGTAGAGAACCTGACGGCTTTCCTCGCCGCCCATTGCAGCGGAGTGGAAATAACGCACGATCTTGTTCAGCGTGCGCTCCATGCCGAAAAATTCGTCTTTGAAGAAATTGTGAACCTTGATCGGCTCGTCACCAAACAAACGCTGGGTGCGCGGATCGTTTTCGGGATTGATCTCGGTGATGCCGGGCTCGGTCAGCATATTGTACATGCGACGGTGAGCGGAGTTCGCGAGCGACGGGTCGGCTTTCACTTTTTCCAGATATTCGAGAAACGTGCCTTCCCAGCGCTCCTGCTGGCGTTCCTCACGATCCTTTTGGATCACCTTGGCGAAATCGATCGTCTGCTTGGCCATTCATACCACCTCGCTCGCTAGGGCGTCCCGGCTGCTCCGGTGTGACGCCTCGATCTCTAACTCCAGACTAGACATGTGAAAGCTCATCTGTCGACGCCAACCGGTGTCCGACATTCGATTGTCGTGACGGCTGAACCGTCTGCTCCTTCGCCCGCATGCGCTGGCAAGCGTCCACACTCCGCCTGCGATTCTCAACCTTGACGTCTCCATGCTCCGTTGCCTCTCGCGCATCGATGGCAATAGGGTCGGGGCGTATGTGAGA
>JBCCIN010000094.1:0-13324 GCA_039028235.1 Pseudomonadota bacterium | reverse complement strand
GACCCCTTCATCCCGGCGCCGTGCGCTACTACCAGCAGGTCGGTCTCATCGCGGAGGGCACCAGCGATCCGGGGGCCCTGCAAGTCAATGCAGCGGCGGCGGATCACTCGGCGCATGCCAATCATTCAGGGCACGGCGATCACTCGGCGCACGCCAACCACTCAGGAGGCGGACACCCGCCGGAACATGTTCATGATGAAGCCATGCTGGCCCGCGCCCGCGCCGAAGTGCATGACGGTGATGTCATTCTCAAGATCGGCCGGCCGGACGTTCTGAGTCATCCGGAGACCGAGATCCACAACATCTATTTCGGTCTCGGCAAAACCGATCCGGCGGGAGAGGATGCGGCCAGAGTTCGGGAGGTCAAGGGCAGGATCATGGCAGTCTATGAAACCTATGGCCGGGAACCCGAAGTCTATGTCGAGGGCCATACCGATAGGTCGGGCAGTTGGGAAATCAATTATGAGATCGCCCATAGTCGGGCGCGATCGGTCGAGGCCATCCTGATCGACGAGGGCGTGCCCGAATCCTGGATTCACATCTCCGACTACAGCGAGGAAGGCCTTGCTGTGCCCACCGCCGACGGTGTCGAAGAGGAACGTAACCGGCGAGTCGAGATCACCATCATTCCTCAGGAGTGACGGGGCTAAGGCCGCGGGTTCGGGTGCTGCCGTGTTCGCTGTGACCGACTCCTTAAGAAGCCGCTCGCCTCGGCGCCTAGAGCGGATCCCGATCGGATGTGATCGGGATGCACGCTCTATCTGATTGTTTCACCGCATGTCCTTATCGAACAGGTGGTTCTACCTTTTCGGGAAAAGCTCTAGCGTCGGATCGAGTCCAGATTAGGGTAGACGCTGAAGGTGAAGTCGGTGCGCTGTGCCTGCAGGTGACATTTCCGGCATTTGTCGAAATTGACGTTCGGCTTGCGTGAGCCATCCTGCAGGAAGGCTGCGAACTCCCAGTCGCCGGTCTGCAGCTCACCATGATGGTCGCCGCCGAACTCTCCCCGCTTTTCCGATACGAGGATCTGCTTGATCGATTCGCTCGGCACCATGCGGCCGTCGCGGTCGACCAGCGTACTACCGTCATTGTCGACAGCGGCGAGATAGTCGACCAGCAGGAACCTCGATCCCTCGGGGAGAGGGACCTCCGGCTGGACATAGGCCGCGCTTGCCGGGTCGACATAAAGCATGCGCACCACATCCGGATCTTGATCGCGTTTGTCGAGCGTCTTGTAGCGAACGTAGTTGTCCTCGAATCCCTGCGGGAAGGCTATCTGCTCAGGCCCCGCATGGCCCGTCGACATCAGACCGAGCATGAACACGGCGGCGGCACCGGCGCCGATCGCGGAGTGCATGGCTTTCCTCCTGGTTCTCTCTTTGGTCGCGCAATCTAAGGGAACGCCGTTTCGCTGTGAAGCCCGACCTTATCGCTTTGCGCTTGGATCGTCCGTCCGGTCTGCAACCTTACTGGAAATCCGGGCCGCAAACCCGATCCGAATGCAACTCCGGTCCAAGTCGACGCCGTGGCCGCGCCACCTAGAGCTGGCTGGGCAGCACGCGGTCCGGCGGGCGGTGGCCGTCGACGAAGGTCTTGATGTTGATCACCACCTTCTCACCCATGTCGAGACGGCCCTCGATCGTGGCGCTCGACATATGCGGCAGCAGCACGACGTTGTCGAGCTCGCGCAGTTTCGGATTGATCGCGGGCTCGTGCTCGAAGACGTCGAGGCCGGCGCCGGCGATCTCGTCGGCGCGCAGCATGCGGGTCAATGCTGCCTCGTCGATCACCTCGCCGCGGGATGTGTTCACGACGATGGCCTCAGGCCGCAAGAGTTTCAATCGTCTTGCCGAGAGCAAGTGGAATGTGGCCGGCGTGTGCGGGCAGTTGACGCTGATGATGTCCATGCGCGCCAGCATCTGATCGAGGCTTTCCCAGTAGGTCGCTTCGAGTTCGTTCTCGACGCTCTCATGGACGCGGCGGCGATTGTGGTAGTGGATCGAGAGGCCGAAGCCTCGGGAACGGCGCGCGACTGCCGTGCCGATCCGCCCCATGCCGAGAATGCCGAGGCGCTTGCCGGTGATGCGGTGGCCGAGCATGCCGGTGGGGCTCCAGCCATCCCACTCGCCGGAGCGGGCAAGGCGTTCGCCTTCGGCGAGACGTCGTGACACGCCGAGGATCAGCGCCATGGTCATATCCGCTGTGTCGTCGGTGAGCACGCCTGGCGTGTTGGTGACGGTGATGCCGCGGGCATAAGCGGCCTCGATGTCGATGTGATCGATGCCGGTGCCGTAGTTGGCGATCAGCTTCAGTTCAGGGCCGGCATGGGCGAGAACGCTGGCGTCGATCCGGTCAGTGAGCGTCGGCACCAGGATCTCCGCCGTCTTCACGGCCTCGATCAGCTCGGCCTTGGACATCGGTTTGTCGCTGTCGTTCAGTCGCGTGTCGAACAGCTCCATCATCCGTGTTTCGATGGTTTCCGGCAGCTTGCGCGTGACGATGACGAGGGGCCTGTTGCGTGCCAAGGGTCCGTCTCCGGGGCGAGCGTCAGCATCGATGGCTGCGCGAACCTGCCGAACGCTGGTCCGGCGTCGATCAAATCTGGCTTTGCTCTAGCAGAACTTGCCCCGGATCAAAAGTCAAAGCGCCTCTTGGTGTGCTTCCGCTTGCAGTGCCGCCGGTCTCGCGCTAACCGTGGGCCGTCACAAGACAGAGCGCTTTCCCAAGGAGACAGGATACCGATGGCGAGGATGCGTTGTCGGCGCTTTTCACTTCCGGCGTTTCTGGCGTCGGCCGCCTTGATGCTGACGCTGGTGATTGTCGCAAAGCCGGCCGATGCCCAGCAGCAGCAATTGACGGCGGGCCGCAGCACAGGCTTGCCGGTGCCGCGATTCGTTTCCCTGGATGCCCGCCAGCGCGAAGTGAACGTTCGTTTCGGCCCCGGTCAGCAATATCCGATCAACTGGGTATTCACACGTCCAAGCGTGCCGCTCGAGATCATCGCCGAGTTCGACAACTGGCGGAAGATCAAGGACCACGAGGGCGCGGAAGGATGGATTTCCGCGCGGCTGCTATCGGGCCGGCGGACCATCCTGATCCAGGGCGGCATTCGTGACGTCCGGCGAACCGCCGACAATCAGGCCCGCGTGCTGCTGCGCGCCGAACCCGGGGTCATCGGCAACCTGCTGGAATGCCGGGACAGCTGGTGCCGGGTCGAGATCGAAGGCCGGCGCGGCTGGCTGCAGCGAAGCGAATTCTGGGGGACGCTGCCGGGGGAACTGATTCCTTAGGCGCGGCGCCGATGCACCGCCATCGCTGATCCTCAGGCCTGAAAGTGCGGAAAAATCTCGCTCGCGGCGCGATGCAGGAGTGTGTGCAGAAAAGCGAGACGCTCGGGATCGGGGTGGTAACCACCGCCCATGACGCAAGCGACGGGGACAGCGTTTCTCCGGCAGGTCTCAAGGACGAAGCGTTCACGCCTTGCCAGCCCGTCATCGGTGAGATCGAGACGGCCGAGTTTGTCCTCCAGATGCGGGTCGACGCCGGCATTGTAGAAGACGAGGTCGGGGCGCTCGGCCAAGAGCAGTGCCGGGAGCGTTTCTTCGAGTCGCTTTAGATAGGCACTATCGCCTGTCCCGGGCTCCAGCGCGACGTCGAGATCGCTTCGCTGCTTTCTCGCCGGAAAGTTCGCGCGGCAGTGCATCGAGAAGGTGAAGACACGCGGATCATCGCCGAAAATATGCGCCGTGCCGTCACCCTGATGCACGTCGAGATCGACCACCATCGCCCGCTCGATCTGTCCTTCGTCGAGGAGCAGGGTCGCGGCAACGGCGACGTCGTTGAAGACGCAAAAGCCTGAGCCTGCCTCGGCGAAGGCGTGATGGCTGCCGCCTGCGGTGTTGCAGGCGAGGCCATGCTCCAGGGCGAGGCGGGCGGTCAGCACCGTGCCGCCATTGGCCGCGAGCGCGCGGTCGGCGACGGCCTCGGTGATCGGCAGGCCGATCCGCCGCTCGATCCGCGGATCGAGGCTCTGGCCGAGAACGCCCTCGACATAGGCAGGATCATGAACACGCTCGAGCCACTGGCGGGGTGCCGACTCCGGGCGCAGAATCTGCGCAGGTTGAACAATGCCGTCGTCAAGCAGGAGGCGCATCACCCGGCGGAACTTGTCCATCGGAAAACGATGATCCGGCGGCAAGGCCGGCGCGTAGGCGGGATGGTGGACAATAGGCAGCATCGCTCCAACTGTATCATGACCGGCATGGTCGTCGTCGACTCGTGATGCCGCCAGAATGAGGAGCCAGCCATGACGCCGATCGAACGCTGGGTTCATGCCGTGGGGCACACAGGTCGCACCGCGTGGTTCCTCGCCCATGCGCTTGCCGCAGCACGGCTGTCCTCGCCGACCCTGGAGGATCTGCCAGCAGGGCTGCCCGAACGTAGGGACTATCTCGACGATCTCCGGGAGCTGTTGAGGCGCGATGCTTCAAACATTCGGGAAGGCCGCTACGCGATGCCGGAGGATGTCCTGCCGCGGCCGAGCGAGGCGTTTCGCCGGAGCACGCACTTCTTCGCCGATCTAGGCCGGATCAATCTCCGCCGCATGCGCACCGACGGCCAGGAGGTCTTTCGACGAAAGGCGGCGCCTTCGGGCGACAGGCGCCCACGCTACTATCTGCAAAATTTCCACTATCAGACCGACGGTTGGATGAGTGAGGACTCGGCGGACATTTACGATTTTCAAGTGGATGTTCTGTTCAACGGGGCCACCGACGCCATGCGCCGCCAGGCGCTCCTGCCGCTAGGCGACTTTCTGAAAGGCCGTCGCCAGGCCAAACTCCGCCTCCTCGACGTCGCCACCGGCAATGGACGCTTCCTGCGTTCGATCAAGCAAAACTATCCGCGCCTGCCGGTGACCGGTCTCGACATGAGTGCTGCCTATCTCGCCAAGGCCAGCGAGGCGCTGGATCCCTGGTCTTGGAAGGCGTTTGTGTTAGCCAATGCCGAGGCCCTGCCGTTCGCCGACGACAGCCAGGACATCGTGACTTCGGTCTACCTGCTGCATGAGCTACCGAAAGGAGCGCGCCGCCGCGCTGCGGCCGAGATGGCGCGCGTCCTGAAACCGGGCGGCCGTCTCGTCCTGGTCGATTCGCTTCAGACCGGCGACCATCCGCCGTTCGACGGGCTGCTCGAACTGTTCCCGGCGCTTTATCACGAGCCTTACTATCACGAGTACACGCAGACGGATCTGGCGGCGCTTTACGAGGAGGCGGGGCTCCGCCATTTGCATGCTGATCGGGCGTTCATGTCGAAGGTGATGGTGTTCGGGAAGGGGTGATCAGTGTCCGCTGCCTTTCCTGAAGCGGCAGCGGAGAATGCTTCTGCTTCGCGCCAGATCTGTCAAATGCCCAAAACCTAAATCCGTGCCTCGATCAGGAACGGCCCCGGTGTCGCAATGCCCCGCCCAAGCGCCCCCGCAAAGTCTGCGGCGTCGTCCGTGACGACCGCGTCGATACCCATGCCTTTGGCGAGGGAAACCCAGTCGAGGGGTGGGTGGTCCAACGACATCATCGCTCTGCCGGTCGGTCCCGGGTTCTCGACCCCGACATTGGTCATCTCTCCCTGGAGGATGGCGTAGGCGCGGTTGGAGAGGATGACCGTGGTGACGTCGAGTCCTTCGCGCGCCTGGGTCCAAAGCGCCTGGATCGTGTACATGGCGCTGCCGTCGGCCTGCAGGGACACGACTTTGCGCTCGGGGCAGGCGACCGCGGCACCGACTGCGAGCGGTAGGCCGGTGCCGATGGCGCCGCCGATGATCTGCAGCCAGGTGTGGGGGGCGGCCGTCTTGGTGTAGGGGAAGAAGTGGCGCCCGGTGCTGATCGACTCGTCGACCACGATGGCGTTCTCCGGGAGATGGTGGGCGACCGCCGTCGCGATTTTTTCGCTGTCGAGGGTGCCGGCGGGCACCGGCGGTTTTTCGAAAGGCTGGTGATCGGGCACGATCTTGTCCGCCCCAACCCGCTCGGCGAGTCGCTCCAACGCGCCCGCCAGATCCTCCTCCACCGATGCCAGGTTCAGGCAAGTCGAGCCCTCGGCTGCCAGCCGACTGGGTTGATCGGGATAAGCGAAGAAGGCGACGGGCTCCGTCGTGCCGACAAGGATGATGTGATGGTATGGCTCAAGGGCGGCGCGTGCCTGGGCGGGCGGGTAGGGCAGGCGATTGATGGCGACACGGCCGGCCCCACGTTCGATCCTGGCATTGCTGATCGGGGTCATGAGATCGGCGCCGGCGGCCTGGGCGATGCGATCGGCGGCATCGAGGCCGCGCTCGGTCAGCGCCTTGTCGGTGATGTAGAGGAGGCTTTTGCCGTCGCGTTTCAGAGTCTTCGCAACCTTATCAATGTGCTCCTCCGGCACGTCAGCCGGCGCCAGCCAATTGGGCGCCAGGTCAACGCCGGCGGCCGTGTCGCCCCAGGCGGTGTCGGCGGGAAGGATGAGGCTGGCGACCCGGCCTGGCGGGGTGCGTGCGGCCAGGACGGCGGCCATGGCATCCGCGGCGATTTTGTCAGCATGCGGCGATGTTTTGACCCAATCGGAAAATGTCCGCGCGACGGCTTCGACGTCCGAGGTCAAAGGCGAGTCGTACTGCCGGTGATAGGTGGCGTGGTCGCCGACGATGTTGACGATCGGCGAACGCGCGCGGCGGGCGTTGTGCAGATTGGCGAGGCCGTTAGCGAGCCCCGGACCGAGATGGGTGAGCGTGGCGGCGGGTTTGCCGGTCATGCGCGCATAACCGTCGGCAGCGCCGGTGGCGACGCCTTCGAACAGACAGAGCACAGAGCGCAGACCGTCGATGCGGTCGAGAGCGGCGAGAAAATGCATCTCGGAGGTGCCGGGGTTGCCGAAGCAGACCTCGACATCGGCCGCCATCAGGGTTTTGACCAGACTTTCCGCACCATTCATCGCCGCCTCTCGCTTATCGATCGCTTATCGGAGCTTAGCGAAAAGTCGCGTCCAGCGCGCCTGCCGACCGCCACTTTTGTGATCCTGCGCGGAAAAATTTCGTGCGGCCGGTTTGACATCGCGTCCGAGGCCTTATGTTGTACCGCAGAGCGAACGCAATGCCGGGGAGAAGGCAAGATGGCCATGGAATATCTGCACACGATGGTGCGTGTGACCGACGTCGACGAGTCCCTCGACTTTTACTGCAACAAGCTTGGCCTGGTGCAGACACGCCGGATCGACAACGACACCTATAAAGCGTCGCTGATCTTCCTCGCCGCCCCCGGCGACACCGACCTCGCAGCGGAGCGCAACGCCCCGCTGCTGGAGCTCACCTACAACTGGGAGCCGGAGGAGTACACGGGCGGGCGGAATTTTGGTCATCTAGCCTTTCGTGTCGACGACATCTACGAGACGTGCCAGCGCTTGATGGATGGCGGTGTGACCATCAACCGCCCGCCCCGTGATGGCCGCATGGCGTTTGTGCGTTCACCGGATGGGATCTCGGTCGAGCTGCTGCAGCGCGGTGATGCCCTGCCGGCGACGGAGCCCTGGGCATCCATGGAGAATACCGGTAGCTGGTAGCCGGTTCCCTGTCAGGGACGGGGCCCGTCTCGTCATCGAAGGTTCGGACGGCGAGACCGTCGGCAATCCAGAACGGGCTGAGCGTGCTCATCGGGAAGGAGCCGATCTTTCCTACTCTGTCGTTCATTTATGGCAGTGCAAATAACCCTATGGCTTATTTTCAGTGCAGTATGTAGCGTTCCGGTAGAAATTTGCCGGATTCTGGCAGTAACCGACGATGTTGATTGACGAATGACTCGTTTCGGCAAATATTCGCGGTTGAACATCGATGAGCGATAATTCATCAGCATGCCGAAGGGGCTTGGTGATGCGTTTGGCATTGGACGTCTTTCGCAGCAGCATGCGGATTCGGTGGGCGGAAACGGGTTGCGGAGTTCAGTCTGATGGTCGGTCGAGGTCAGTTAGGCAAAGGTCTGGGGTTTGTCGGAGCAGTGGTGCTCGGCGGCGGGTTGCTATCGCCAGCCTTCGCGGACAGCTTTCATCTAAAAGACGGCCAGGTCATCGACGGATCGGTGCTTCGGGGCACCATCAATACGGTGACGGTGCAATCCGCTAGCGGTATTCAGCTCATCACCTTCGCCCAGATCGATCGGGCGGTCATCGCGTTGGCTGACGGCAGCGAGCTTGCTGGTGAAATCATTAGCTGGCGTGACGGCGTCTTCGAGATTCAAGCCGCCGGCGAGGTGCTTAGGGTCGCCGATGGTGAGGTGCTGAGCGATCGGAATGCGGCCCCGGAGACGACGGCTGTCGAAACCGCAGCTGCAGTGGCACCGGCGACGACCATCACCGGTGGGAGCGAGGGCGAGACCACGGTGATGCGAAGCTTGCCGAACTTCACCATGAAGAATGGCAACATCATGGCCGGCAAGGTCCTGCATGCCACCGGATCTGTCCTGACCATCAAGCCGGAAGGAGCTTCGACGCAGCCGATTTCGCGTGCGCAGATCGAGCTCGTGACCTTTGAGAGTGCATCCGGTGAGCCGATTTCGGGAAAGCTGCTTGGCTGGGAGGACGATGTCTATCAGCTGCTGCTCGACGGTGATCGTGAGCTGCTCGCGATGCTCCCGGATGATGCGACGTTGGTGCCGCCGACGGCTGTGGTCGTCGAGGTCGAGGATGTGACCAAACCGCTGGACACAGCTGTCGCCGCCGAAAATGATGCGGCGGAGGCGGCCAGTTCGTCGTCTTCGAATGGCCAGCAGACAGCGTCCAGCGCCGATGCACCGAAGCCCGCGGAGAGCGGCGGCGTCGGCGGTCCGGTTAATGAGACAGAGGTGGCCGGGCTGGCCGAAAACCAAGCGGCAGAGCCAGCGCCGACACTGACGGATGGGCAGCATTTGATCGAAGCCTTGGTCGATGCCGTCGACGAAGGTGGCGTCTCGGCTGTCGTCAAGTTCCAGCTGAGCAAGCCCGCCGCTCGTCCGCTCGTGGTGCTCTATGCGGCCACCGAAGCGAGCGCCAAGGCCGGCGAGGACTTCGAGGCGAAGAGCGGTGTTATCACCTTTGCCACCGGCAGCAGCTATGCTGAGGTTCAGGTGCCGATCATCGATGACAATCAGGGCGAGGACAGCGAGAAGTTCAATCTGTTCCTCTCCGGTGATCCCGAGACCATCGCCTTCAGCAAGCGTCAGATCGCCGTCACCATCACCGACAACGACTGAGCTCATTTCCGCGGTTTCGATCGGTCCGCCGCGTTAGAAGCGGACGCCGAACTGCGTTTTCCAGTATTCGGTCTGCTCGAGTGTATCGTCGGTCCGGCCGTTCACATAGGAAACCGACAGCCGGTAATTTTCCGACTGGCTGAACAGATAGGACAGGGAGATGTCCAGGCGGTAAAGATCACTGTCGTCGCCGTCGATGTCTTTCAAATAGCGATTGGACACGTCGAGCTGAATGTGATCGAAGCCGGTGTCCTCGGCACCTCTGAATTGCAGGCCAAGCCGGCCGCCGATGCGGAAAAACTCGGCTTCATCGCCAAGGTCCTCGTCGCCGCCGTCATCGAACACCCGGCCGAAATCGGCGAGCGCATCGATGTCCAACTGCAGCGCGAGCGGACCGTAGGTCTTGGGGAAACCGATCGGGAGCGCCGAATCCGGGGCCAATGTTGGCGTCCAGCGGAGCTTCAGGATGCCGATATCGCTGTCGAAATCACTGTCGGTCAGATAGAGCGGCGTGATCGCCACCTCCGAGCCTGAACGGTCCGGCTGAAACACGTTGAAGGCTTCCTGCACGCCGAAGCCGACCTTGTCGATCTCGTTTTCCTCGCCATTGAAAAAACGCTCGAACAGCAGGAAGGGGATGGTCGACGTGAAGATCAGATCGCTGCGCTCGATCTCGAAATTGTAGCCGACCACGGCTTTCACCTGATACAGGGTCTCGTCGTCGTCGACGTCGGCAGTGATGCTGAGTTCGGCAGGGCGGACAGCACCCAGCTTGTTGCGGTCCTTGGTCAGATCGTCGATCGCACTCGTCAGACGCAGACCGTCGGCATCGCGCGGGTTGAAGATCCAATGCGGCCTTTCCGGCTCGTCGACGATCTCGGGGGAGGCGATGTCGGCGACATTGATCGGCTGATCCGGCTCCGGGGCGGCGCAGTAGATCTCGACGAAGCGTCTCTGGACGTCCAGGACTTCAGCCACTTGAAAGCGCCGGCCGGTGACCTCCAGGAAGGGGTTCAGAAAATCCGTCTCGATGCGCTCGTCTAAGGTCGGGCGGCGCAGGCGTTCGAATACGAACTCAGGCCCGCCGGCGCGATCGACAAAGTCCGCAAGCCGGTTCTGGACGCGCTCCAGGGTTTCGGCTTCCTCGGCTGTACAGGCCCGGCCGATATCGGCGGTGCAATAATCCGGCTTCACCAGAGCGAGCTGCTTTTCCGAGAGCAGTGTATCGCCGTCACCGTCAGCGTCGAGCGCAGCATCGCCGATGTCACCGACCGCGATCAGCCATCGGATCAGCCGAAGTGGATCCAGGCGCCGGATGTCTTGGGCGGTGCCGGCGTGACAGATCTGATCGGCTGGAAAAAGCGGCTCGTCCGCAGGCGGCAGAGAGGCGCCATTGACAGACGTGACCGAGGCCAGCAGGACCGTCAGCCCGACGAGCGACGGGCGAAGCGACCAGATAAAGCCGGCGGGGGGCGAATCCAGATCGGAACCGGTCATGAGCGCGCTCATAGCAGCCCGGCTCGACACAATGGAACGGTTTTTCGGGGCGTCGCCTTGCGACAGGATGCCTCCCGCCGGGCGCCGCTCGGACAGTCTGCGACACGAAGCGCCAGCGGGCGATTGTCAGGAAAAAGGCCAGCGCTCCAATCGGTAGGCGCTGTCCCAGAACATCCACTCCAGAAGGGAGGCACGCTCGAAAGCGTCGAACATCTGCTCCCGAATGGCGCCGGTGGTCCCTGCCGAAACGGCATCGGTGATCGCGATCACCTTTTTGATACCCTCCTCGAAGGCCTCGTCGGCATAGGTGTCGATCCAGGCCTGATAGGGATTGTCCGGCGCCGCGATCTCAAGCAGATGCTTGCCGACCTCGCCGTAGATCCAAAAGCACGGCAGCAGGGCGGCAACCGACACCTCGTAGGGTGCGTTGTGCGCGGTTGCGAGAAGATAGCTGATATAGTGGGAGCAGGTGGGCGATGGTTCGGTTCCTGCGACGATGGCCGGATCGATGTCGAAATCCTTGAAAAAGCCTTCGTGCAGGGCGCGCTCGACCACCACGCAGGCCTCGGCGCTGTGGGTGAACTGGATCATGGAATCCGGATCGGGCGCACGTGCGCCGGTCACAGCAAGCGCCTTGCCGAAGTGGATCAGATAATGGGCATCTTGCAGCATATAGTGAATGAAGCGCTCGCGTGACAGCGTGCCGGCCGCCAGCTCCTGATTGAACGGCATTGCCAGGATCTGATCGTAAAGCGGTTCGATCCGTGCCCAGGCTTCTTTGGAAAAAGTCATCGATCGTCTCCCCGAATGGCGGGCCGTTCGCCAGTCCTAGGACCAAAGCGCATGAAAGTGATGAACCGGCCCGTGGCCTTGGCCGACGTCCAGCCGATCCGCTGCGGCGATGGCATGCGCGACATAGTCCTTCGCCGATCTGGCGGCGGCCAGGAGGTCCAGCCCCTGGCCGAGCAGGGCGGCGATGGCGGCGGACAGCGTGCAGCCCGTGCCATGGGTGTTGCGCGTAGCGACGCGCTTGCTTCGAAGTTCCTCCAGGGTCCGGCCGTCGTCGAAGATATCGACGGCGTCACCTTCCGTCAGATGCCCGCCCTTCAAGAGCACGGCCCTCGGACCGAGGGCGCGAAGATCGTCGGCGGCTTTTTGCATCTGGTCGACATCTGCGGGAGGCGGCCGGTCCAGCAGGACACCCGCCTCGGGCAGGTTGGGCGTGATTATCAGGGCGAGCGGCAGGAGATAGGTGATCAGTGCCGACACCGCGTCCGGCTGCAGCAGCGCGTCGCCGCTCTTGGCGACCATCACAGGATCGAGCACGACTTTATCGGCGCCATGGTGGCGAAGGCGCTCGGCAACCACCTCGATCACTTCCGGCCGGGACAGCATGCCGATCTTCACCGCATCGATGCGGATATCCTCGAATACCGCATCCAGCTGTGCTGCGATCATGTCCGGCGGCACATCATGGATCGCGGTCACGGCGCGGGTGTTTTGCGCGGTGAGCGCCGTAATCACCGAGAGGCCGTAGACTCCGAGCGCCGACATAGCCTTGAGGTCTGCCTGGATACCGGCACCGCCGCCGGAGTCGGAGCCCGCGATCGTAAGAACATGGGCGATGGTCTTGTCCGTCTGCGGATCCCGGCTGGTCATCCCGTCGCCCCCATCCGCTGATGCATGCCGCGCTGCTCGACCATCGTGCGGGACACGACATCTTTCAAAACCACGGCTGCCGATCGTGGATCATGTGCCGCCATGATCGCGGAGATCACGGCGACGCCGTCGGCGCCGGCCCTGATTGCATTGGCGGCGTTGGTGGCGTCGATGCCACCGATCGCGACGAGCGGTAGCCCGGTCAGCGCACGGACGTTGGCGATCCCGTCGGCGCCGACCGGGCGGCCCGCGTCGATCTTGGTGCCGGTCGCTGCGAACGGGCCGTGGGCGACATAGTCGAGGCAAACGGGATCGGCGCCCTTCGCCTGTTCGACTCGATCGATCGACAAACCGATAATCGCGTCCTCACCGAGGATGGCACGTGCCGCCTCCGGCGGCAGGTCGGACTGACCTAAGTGACAGCCGACGCCGGCGGCCGCGGCGACGTCAACTCGATCGTTCACCACGAGTGGCACACCCTTCGGCGCCAGCATCGCTTTCAGGGCCCCGGCGAACTCGAGAAGCTCGCGCGCTTCTGCTTTCTTGTCGCGAAGCTGTACCAGGCCGACGCCGCCGTTGGTCGCCTGGTCCACGACGTCGAGCAGCGATCGCTCGCCGACCAGATCTGGATCGGTGATGAGATAGAGCCTGAGATCGGGATCCGACATCGCGCTCACTGAATGCGCACTCCTTCCAGCAATATAGTCTCGTCAAGTCCGGCAAGTTCGTCCAAAAGCCGCCAACGAAGGCTGCCTGGTCCGGCGGCATCGAGGGCGGCGCGCTCCGCGGCGAGACCGAAGACGGCAAGGCCCAGGGCGGCCGCGACAAGGGGTTCCGGTTCGACCGCAAGAAACGCGGCAACAACAGCGCTCGATGTACAGCCGAGTGCCGTCACCCTGGTCATCAACGGATGGCCGTTT
>JBCCIN010000093.1:0-13400 GCA_039028235.1 Pseudomonadota bacterium | reverse complement strand
TCAATACCGAGACGTTGGCCGTCCGTGTTTACCAGTTCGCGTGCGACGAACGCATGGCCGAGGCCTCGACCGTGGCTCTTGCGATTGTCGCGGTCAGCCTGCTTCCCGTGATCCTCCTGAGCCGCACCAACGCAAGAGCCGTCCGCGCAGCGGTGATTGACGGATCCATGCGCTCGTCCCATCTGATCCGATGTCGCCTACGGCCGGCTGGGCTCATCGATCATCATCGATCACAAACCGGTCAAATCTGGTGGCGGCGGCTGGCGGCCGGCGCCGGCGTCTCCTAGGATCGGCTCATGGTCGACATATCACTGATTGGCATCACCACAGCCTTCGCCGCTGGCGTGATCTCCTTCCTGTCGCCGTGCGTCCTGCCGCTGGTGCCCGGATACGTATCGTTCGTTGCCGGCAGCTCGCTCGAGGATCTGCGCGACGGCCAGGCACCGAGACTGCACGCCCTTATGCTGGCGATCACCTTCGTGATCGGCTTCAGTATCGTTTTCGTGGCGCTCGGCGCCGGCGCCACTTATCTCGGCAGCCTGCTGCTCACCTACAAATACGAGCTCGGCATCGTCGCCGGCGTGATTGTGACCCTTTTCGGCCTGCATATGCTTGGCCTGACACCATTTAGCTTGATGAACGCCGAAGCGCGGTTTCATCTCGACGTCGCCGGTGGACGCACGCTCAGCGCTTTCTTGCTGGGGATCGCGTTCGCCTTCGGTTGGACGCCCTGCATCGGCCCCGTGCTCGGCGCAATCCTGGCGCTCAGCGCGAGCACCGCGGATGTTTCCAAAGGCATCATCCTTCTCACCGTCTATTCGATCGGCCTCGGGCTGCCCTTTCTCCTGGCGGCGTTGTTCACCGGCACGCTCCTGAAAGGGATGCGTTCCCTCGGCCGGGTCGGCCGACGCCTGCAGCAGGGGGCCGGCGGTCTGCTGGTGGTCATGGGCTTTCTCATGGTGACGGGACAACTCGAGGTGATCGCCTACACGCTCCTGGAGACGTTCCCGATTCTGTCCGAGATGGAACAATGGCTTCTTTGATAATTTTTAAGCGATAATATCCATAAGAAATACTACTTTAAGTTAATAAATGCCAATGATCTGCTTGTATGCCTACAATAAGGCAAAAAAAAGGGTCTGTATCTCGTGAGGTAAACGCGTATAATGTTGAATAGAGCTATATATGCTACGATATCAATGTCTTTCGTCATTCAAGTCGGATGCGAAAAATCGTAAATGTTCGTTGTTTTTGCCCATCAGCCTGCTGAGAAAGATAGATCAGTCTGGATGCAACCCTATTGACGCCGTAAGTGGGTCTGAGGCACTGAGTTGATGATCAAGGCAATGTTATTTATCGACGGCGGTTGGCTGTACGCCAATATGGCTGAACTCGGAAAAGCCGCCGGCAAGGCTGACTTTCAGGTCGACTTCGGCCGTCTGCCTGGTGTTCTTGCTGAGGAGATCGGTCGCCAGACGGGGCTTCGGGTCGATATCGTCCGCAGCCACTATTTCGGCAGTTATGCCGAGAACTACGACCAGGTCGACGAAAGCTCGGTGGAGCGTCGAAAGGCGTTCTTCGCGCGGCTGCGCGAAGATCACAGTTACGAGGTCGAGACTTTCCCGATCGACTATTGCGGCCGCCGCCTAAGGCGTCAGGATCGTGATCCCGATGACAGCTTCGCGCCGCGCGAGAAATGTGTCGACGTGGCGCTCGCCGTAACCTTGATGCGCTATGCCGCTATGCCGGGAGCGATGGACATCGCCATCATGGTGCTCGGCGATCGCGATTTCGAGCCGCTGCTGCAGGAAGTGCGGCGCCACGGCAAGCGCATTGTTCTGGTGAGCATCGATTCAGCCTGCGCTGCCGAGCTCGCCGATCCGGCCGATCCGTCGCGCGTTCGCGATTTTGAAATGATTTGGTTGGATGATCTCCTGACCAAGATCGATCGCTGGCGGGATCGCACGCGCACGCCGAGGCTCGACGATCGTACCGAGGACGAGCCGACGGGTCAGGTGCTGCGCGGACGAGTGAAGAACATCATTGGCGATCGTGGCTACGGCTTCATCGCGGCAGAGGACCACGAGGATTATTTCTTCCATGCCAATGCCCTGGAGCCCGGCCTGAACTTTGACGATATCGAACCCAATCACGCTGTGGTGTTCGAGGTGAAGACCGGCCCGACACCTTTTAGGGCAGGGGCGGCGCGTCTCGTTCGGGACGACGAGAACGCCACCGAAGATGTGGATCACGACGTGGATGATCATGAGGAGGATGAGGGGGCAGAGCCACTTTCCGTCGTCGACGAAGTCGATGATGTCGGTGGCGGGCGTTGGTGAGTCGAGCGGCTTGAACTCACGGCCCCGAATCCCATATCATCGCACAAGTGCCGTTGGCCTGGAGAGGCTACGATAACGTTCGCTTACACAGGAGGAAGAGGAAGAGTCATGGCAGCCGATCCTCGCGTCGCTCATGGGCAGGTAGCCGTCGAGCGCATCGATGAAGGCCTGCGCAGCTACATGCTGTCGGTCTACAATTACATGTTTCTCGGTCTCGGACTGACTGGCGCTGTGGCCTTCGTCACGTCGCAGTCGCCCGCAGCCCTTGGCCTGATCCACGGCACGCCGCTCAAATGGGTGCTGTTCGCGGCCGTTTTCGGCATCGCCTTTTTCGGCGCGCCTCGCATCGTGAACATGAGCGTCGCCGCCGCCCATCTGACGTTTTGGCTCTTCGCCACCGTTTTCGGTCTGCTGCTGTCCTACATCTTCGTGGTGTACACCGGCGCGGATATCGGGCGGGCGTTCTTCATGACGGCGGGCGCGTTTGGCGCGATGAGCCTTTACGGCTACACCACCAAGCGGGATCTGTCGGGCTTCTGGCCATTCCTGATCGTGGGCCTGCTCACGGCTGTCGTCGCCAGCCTCATCAATGTCATCTTCTTGGAAAGCACCCTGTTCCAGGCGGTGCTGAGCGTCATCGTGATTGCCATCTCGCTCGGCATCACCGCGTTCCATACGCAGATGATTAAGGATCTCTATTACGAGCTGAGCGACGGCGATACCATGACTAAGGTTGCCGTCATGGGCGCGCTTTTGCTCTATGTCAGCTTCATCAACATCTTCCAGAACCTGCTCTTCCTTCTCGGCATGATGGAAGAGTAGACGCCTGACTGATCACCAATCCTTTGCAAAGGCCCGCGGGTTTCGGCTCGCGGGCCTTTTACTTGCCCTCGCTCTGGCGGCCTGTTCTGCCGTCCTGGCGAACAAGGGCGTCAGATCCGACATCGATTTTCCCGAGGGCGTCGGTGTCGTGGTTCGGGCGGAGAGCCGGAACCAGGCGCCTGCAGACGTGCTCGACTCGCTCGGCGACCGGCTTTCGGTCGAAGCTATCTTCTCCCTTACGTCTGAACACGACTCCTTCGGTGGCCTTTCCGGCCTTTGGATCGCCGCCGACGGTAGCGAGCTGATCGCCGTCAGCGACATCGGCCAACGGTGGCACGCACGGCCGCGCCATGACGAGAACGGCAGGCTGACCGGTCTGGAGGAAGGCTGGACGGTCGCCGACCTGACCCTCGGACGAGGGGATGGCGAGGGTACGCGCTGGATAGATTCCGAAGCGGTCACCAGGCACGGGGAGGCAGGGCTGGTGGTCGCTTATGAAGGCGAGCATCGGCTGCGCCGCTGGCCGCTCGAAGATCTTGCTGCGCCGCCGGTGCATCTGCCCTTGCCAGAGGGCCTGGGCGGTCCGAGCAATTCAGGAATGGAAGCCTTGGCGACGCTATCGGACGGCCGCCTCTTTGCGATTGCCGAAGATGTCGGTGCCTGGGGTGGTGACGGGCTCATGGGCTGGGTGATCGATGAGGCGACGGCAGCGGATTTGGTCTACCGTCCCGGTCCTGGCCTGGTCCCGACGGGCGCCGACCGGCTGGATGAGACGGTCTATGTGGTCGAGCGACAGTTTTCCCTGCTTGGCGGCTTCAAGACGAGGATTGCCTCATTGCCGGCCGACGCCGTCAGGCCGGGCGCGCGTTTGCAGGGTTCAGAGCTTGCGCTCTTTCGTTGGGGTCGTCTCGGAGAAAACTTTGAAGGGATCGCAGCAAGGCGCGGTGCGGACGGCCGTACCTATCTGTATCTAATCGCCGACGATAATTTCAGCTTTTTGCAGGAGACCCTGCTGGTGCAGCTTTCACTTCGGCCCAGTTCAAACGTCACCGAGCCGATCGTCAACTGATGGCTTAGGCAGCCTGCTCGCCCTGTGTGGCGCGGGCGGCGATCAAGCGCTGCTTCAAGCGACGAAGCTCCGAGGACAGTTCGGTATTGCGCGCTTTCAAGAGATAGCCGTCCAGCCCGCCGCGCTTCTCGACGGTGCGCAACGCTTGGGTCGAGACCCGAAGACGCACGCTTTCGCCCAGCGTCTCGCTGTAGAAGCGCTGGTGCTGGAGGTTCGGCAAATAGCGTCGCCTGGTCCTGTTGTTGGCGTGACTGACATTGTTGCCGGTCTGAACGCCCTTGCCGGTAAGGGCACAACGTCGTGCCATAGTCGGGATCCTCGAAAGGCAATAAGATAAAGGCATCGCCGCCACGATTGGCGGCAACCGCCGATATCTAGGCCGTTGCCGCTCCGAGGTCAAGCCTAGCGGTGTGGCCACATCATCCGGTTCTCCACCTGGATGCCAGGATTGACGGCCTGCTGTCAGGCCGCTGATAGGGGTCATCCAACGTGGCCATCCCCCTAGGCAGACCGCGTTGGCACCGCTATCGAGGAAATCATGTCATCCGGATACGCCAAGCGCGACGTCTATCTCCTGGCCCTCTGCCAAGCATTGCTGGCCACCGGCAACGCCGTGGTCATCACCACGTCCGCGCTGGTCGGACAGACGCTGGCTCCGGACGGTCTAGCGACGCTGCCGCTTTTCCTGCAGTTCCTGGCGATCATGGCGACCGCACTGCCGGCCTCCTATCTGATGCGACAGATCGGCCGGCGGGCAGGCTTCGCGGTCGGCGCCGCTTTCGCCGTAAGCGCCGGCCTGCTCGGCTGCGGCGCCATTCTCGTGGGCTCCTTCCCGCTCTTTTGCATCGCAAGCATTGGCTATGGCGTCTTCATGGGCTTCGGCATGTATTACCGCTTCGCCGCTGCGGACGTCGCCTCGCCCGAATTTCGTCCCCGCGCCATCTCCTACGTGCTCGCAGGCGGTGTCGTCGCGGCGATCACCGGGCCGGAGCTGGCCAAGGCGACCGACGACATTTTCGGCCCGGCCCTTTTTGCCGGCTGCTTCGCCGCGATCGCTGCCCTGGGCCTCCTGACGCTCCTGACCCTCGCCCTCCTGCGCATCCCGCCGCCTGCCGAGGAGGAGCGAAGCGGCGTCGAGCGGCCGCTCGCTCGGATCATGCGCCAGCCCGCATTCGTCGTCGCCCTCGGCAGTGCCGCCATCGCTCAGGGTGCGATGGTGCTGGTGATGACGGCGACGCCGCTCGCCATGGCCTTTTGCGGTCACGGCTTCAACCAGACAGCCTTCGTCATCCAGTGGCATGTGCTCGGCATGTTTGCGCCAAGCTTCGTCACTGGGCATCTGATCAGCCGATTCGGTGTGCTGAACGTGATGGCGACAGGGGCGGGACTTATCCTCGCCTGCCTTGCGGTGGCGCTCTCGGGGATCGAGATTGCGCAGTTCTGGACGGCTCTCTTTTTGCTGGGGGTCGGCTGGAACTTCATGTTCGTCGGCGGCACCAGCCTTCTGACGTCAACCTACAAGCCCGCCGAGAAGGCCAAGGTCCAGGCGGTCAACGATCTGATCATCTTCGCCACCGCCGCCTTCGCCTCCCTTTCCTCAGGCATCCTGCATCATCTGATCGGCTGGCAGGCGGTCAATCTCAGCATGATCGCGCCGGTTCTCATCACACTCGGCATGATCCTCTGGCTGCGCCATCGCCGCGCGCATGTTGGCCTGACCGAAGCTTGAGTTTGGTCCGTCAGCTATGGCCTGAACTCAGCCGCCGACGACCTTGGGCGGCGTCGATTCGATCGCGTTCTCGACCGGCCGCCGGCGTCGCATCAGGCTGCGCGCGAGGCTGATCCCGCTGCCGCCGGCACGCTTCGCCCGATACATGGCGAGATCCGCATATTGCATCAGCGCCTCGGCATTGTCGGCGTCCGTCGGGAACAGAGCGACGCCAATACTGACGCGCAGATCTACAAACCGATCCTCGACCTTGATCGGCGTCTCGATATTGGCCAGCATCTTCTCGCCGATGCGCTGAGCTGCCTTGGTCGTGGTCAGGTCCGGCAGGACCACCGCGAACTCGTCGCCGCCGATGCGTGCGACCGTGTCCGTTTCGCGCAGGCTGGAGCGCAGGCGCTGCGCCAGGGCCTTCAGTGCCTCGTCGCCGACCCTGTGGCCTTCCGCATCGTTGATCCCCTTGAACCCGTCCAGGTCCATGACGATGACCGCGACCGGGCTGCCCGTGCGCCTGGAGCGTGTCATTGCCTGCTGCAGCCGGTCCTGAAACAGTAGTCGGTTGGGCAGATCGGTCAGCGGATCGTGCTGCGCCAGATGCAGCATACGTGCTTCGGCCCGCTTGTGATCGGTGATGTCGGTCGAGGTGCTGACGAAGCCGCCGCCCGGCATGGGGTTGCGCTCCACATCCAGCGTCCGGCGCTCGGCGCCGCTTTGCTGAAAGCGGGCAGGCGCCAGCGGCTCGGCCAGCGCCTTCGGGTCGAGCTCGCCGCCATCCACCTTTTCGGAACGGGCGAGATCCTGGTCGAGGAACTGGCGGAGATGGGTGCCTGGCCGATAAAGGTGGATCGAGTAGCCATGCAGCTCACGGTGCCGTGGGTTCCAGGTCAGGAGGCGGCCGAGATGGTCGAACACCGCGACTCCCTGATTGACATGATCGAACGTCGCCTGAAGCTGGGATGACTTTTCCTTGAGCTGCGCGATCAGCCGCTCGTTCATCGCCGCCAGATAGACCGACGAGACGAGCGATTGTGACATCGGCCGCGCCAGTAGGATGAGACCGATGACGTAGACCGAGACCAGGCCCGCCATGATCAGATGCGTCTCGTCGCCAAGCAACGTAAAGCGGAGCAGATAGGGTGCCATGGCCGCGAACAGAAAGCTGCTGAACGCCAGCATGTTGCCGGTAAGGATCAGCATAGATCCCCCGACCATGCCGGCCAGGATGAAGGGCAGAAAGGTCTGTGAGACAATCGAATCCGGTGTGTAGAACGCAAAGGCGGTTAGCCCCCAGGCGAGGCCGCCTGCTGCCGCACCCAGGGTGAACTGGCGTTGCCAGGTGCGGACCTTGGCAGCGCCGGCGGCGCGGTGCTGAAAGCGTCGCCAGCTCAGCAGCCTGAACCAGATCACCGCCCCCATGATACCGAGCCAGGCTGCGAGCACCTTGCCCGACGCTTCCGGCAAGAGCGCCGCTGCGGTGCCGAGTGCGCAGATCCCGTTGATGGCCAGGCCTAGCGGCAGCCTCGCGAACAGCCGAACGAGCACCGCCATCTCGGCTTCGGCATGGCCGTCATGCTGCAACGCGTCCTGCGGGTGGGATTGGTTAGTCATTGTGTCGCTGAGGGTGAATGTTGGCCGGAAGAAAAAAAATTCCTAGTTTTATCATCGACAACGTGGATAATTTGGCAAGTTTTAATTTTAATCGCTAAATCAAATAGTTATTCAAGATGACTGTTCACGGTTCCGCTTGGAGTCTATTTTTTGCTGCGCTGCACAAAAAAATCCTTGAAGCGAGGTTGGCGAGTTGCTATATCGCTTATTGTGCAGTGCAACAATTTATGAGGAAGGCGACCCATGACCGCCAAGTCTTCTGCCAAAGCGACCCCGTTTCAGACCGTTGATGCCGACAAGGTGCTGGCCGCGCAGCAGCGCAATATCGACGCGTTCGCCAATGCTAGCCAGATCGTCGTCGACGGCGCCAAGGTTCTGGCTCAACGCCAGAGCGAGATCATGCAGAGCTCCGTCGATCAGTGGATGGCTGCCGGTCAGGGCGCCATGACCATGAAGCCGGGCGAGTTTGTGCCCGCGGACCAGCTCACCAAGGTCAAGACCGCCTATGAGAGCGCGGTTTCCAACGCCAAGGAAATGACCGAGATTGCGATGAAGGCTCAGAGCGAGGCGGCCAATGTGCTGACCAAGTGCTTCATGGCCAACATCGAAGACATGAAGGCGTTTTCCAAGATCGGCTGACAACAGGCGGTCCAGGGCCTTCCGGCCCAGCCTTCATCAATGCACGACGACGGCGGTTCCTATGTGGAGCCGCCGTTTTCGTTTCTCGATCGCTGGTCCTCATGCCGCCCCGTTGACGCTCGAAAGGCCGCTTCTTACATAACCCAAAGCTTGCGAACTGCCCCTAAGGACGTCAGCCTGGCGACAACATCCGCGCCATGATCACCGAGCTTAGCGACCGCTCCAAGGCGATTTTTCGCCAGATCGTCGACGCCTATGTGGCGACCGGCGAACCCGTCGGCTCGCGCACGATCTCGCGCCTGCTCGAGCAGAGCCTGTCGCCGGCCTCGATCCGCAATGTCATGGCCGATCTTGAAGACCTCGGCTTTCTCTACGCGCCGCATACCTCCGCCGGCCGCATTCCGACCGACCAGGGCCTCCGCTTTTACGTCGATGGTCTCCTTGAGATGGGCCGCATGTCAGCGGACGATCGCTCCAGCATCGATAGCCAATGCGCCGGCGTCGGCCGCAGCGTCGAGGAGGTTCTTGGCGATGCCGGATCGGCTCTTTCCGGCCTGTCGCGCTATGCCGGCCTGGTGATGGCGCCCAAGAGCGAGCGCCCCTTCAAGCAGGTCGAGTTCGTGCCGCTCAGCCCCGGTCGAGCTTTGGTGGTCATGGTCACCGACAATGGCATGGTCGAAAATCGTGTGATCGATCTCCCGGTCGGCGTCGACGTGTCCACCCTGATCGAGGCCGGCAACTATCTGACCGCGCGCCTTGCCGGCCAGTCCCTGATCGAAGCCTCCGAGACGATCGAGCAGGAGATCACCGCAGAGCGCGGCGAGCTCGACGAGCTGACCAGGCGGGTGGTCCAGGCGGGCCTCGCCACCTGGGCGGGCGATGTCGAGCGCGACGAAGGTGTCCTGATCGTTCGCGGCCAGGCCAATCTCCTGGACGACGTCACCAATCTCTCGGATCTCGAACGCATTCGTTCACTCTTCGAGGTGCTGGAGACCAAGCGCACGCTTCTAAAGCTGATCGATCTGGTGCGCGGCGCTGACGGCATGCAGATCTTCATCGGTGCCGAGAACAAGTTGTTCGGCCTTAGCGGTTGCTCCGTGGTCATAGCGCCTTATGGTACGGGTAACCCCGATGACGCCCATGAAGGCAAGGTGGTCGGTGCGGTCGGCGTTATTGGCCCGACGCGCATGAACTACGCCCGCATCATTCCTATGGTCGACTACACAGCCCGGGTGGTCTCCCGCCTCCTGGGCAGCCCTGACAAATGAGTTGATGAGCGATGAACCAGACCCAGCGAGAAAAGCAGGAAGACGACATCGAGCCCACGGAGCCCGCGGCCGACGAGCAGCAGGCCCCACCGGCTGAGGAGGCGAGCGACGAAGCGCCGGCAGAAACGGGTCCCCTGGCGGAACTCGAAGCTGAGCTCGCCGAGACCAAGGACCGCATGTTGCGCGCCATGGCCGATGTCGAGAACACACGCCGCCGTGCCGCCCGCGAGACCGAAGAGGCCCGCAAATATGCGATGACCGGCTTTGCTCGTGAGCTCCTCGAAGTCGCCGACAATCTGACCCGCGCGCTCGATGCCGTGCCTGCCGAAGCGCGCGAGAGCGATCAGGTCAAACCTCTGGTGGAAGGCGTCGAACTCACCCAGAAGTCGCTCGCCGCCTGCTTTGAACGGCAAAAGATCACCAAGGTCGAACCTGCGATCGGCGACCGCTTCGATCACAATCGTCACCAGGCGATGTTCGAAACCGAGACCGCAGACCATGCACCCGGCTCGATCGTCCAAGTGATGCAGGCGGGCTATGTGATCGCCGATCGCCTCTTGCGTCCGGCCATGGTCGGCGTCGCCAAGAAGCCGTCGGCGCCCGCGGAGCCCGCCAACGAAAACGCGACCCCCGACGACCAGCGCGGCCAGGCCATCGACACCAACGCCTAGGCCGACGCGGGCGGCGGCGTTGACTTGGCGCCGGTGCCAAGAGACAGCTCCGGTTCCCCTAAGCCCGCCGGTAAAGCGCCGGCGGTCATGCACAGTCCCCGCCAAGTCCAGCCTCCGCGGGCTCCGCGGTTGACACAGGCGGGCGTGTCGCCTAAGCCGCACTGAGTCAACCCTGAGGGCGGCGCCCTCCGGGCCCTTCGTGCTTTTGTAGTGAGATCAGACGATGCAAGACGGCATCAAGAAAGTGGTGCTCGCCTATTCAGGCGGCCTCGACACCTCCGTGATCCTGCGCTGGCTGCAGGACCAGTACCAATGCGACGTGGTCACCTTCACCGCCGATGTCGGCCAGGGTGAGGAACTGGAGCCCGCGCGCAGCAAAGCGGAGATGATGGGCGCCACCGAGATCTTCATCGAGGATCTGCGCGAAGAATTCGTCGCTGACTACGTCTTCCCCATGTTCCGCGCGAATGCGATCTACGAGGGCACCTATCTGCTCGGGACCTCGATCGCACGCCCGTTGATCGCCAAGCGCCTGGTTGAGATCGCCCACGAGACCGGCGCTGATGCCATCGCCCACGGCGCCACCGGCAAGGGCAACGATCAGGTGCGTTTCGAGCTCGGTGCCTACGCCCTCGACCCCAAGATCAAGGTCATCGCACCTTGGCGCGAGTGGGACCTGAACAGCCGGAAGAAGCTGATCGACTACGCCGAATCCAGGCAAATCCCGATTCCCAGGGGCAAGCATGGCGAGCCGCCCTATTCGACGGATGCCAATCTCCTCCATATTTCCTATGAAGGCCGTCTCCTCGAAGACCCCTGGATCGAGCCCGATCCCGAAATGTATACTTGGACTGTCTCGCCGGAAGACGCTCCCGATGTTCCGACGACCATCGAGATCGGTTTCAGGCGCGGAGACCCCGTCGAGATCAACGGGGAAGCGCTCTCCCCCGCCGACCTTCTGACCCGCCTGAACGAGCTCGCCGGCGCCAACGGCATCGGCCGCATCGACCTCGTCGAAAACCGCTTCGTCGGCATGAAGTCGCGCGGTGTCTACGAAACGCCCGGCGGTACCGTCCTCCTGGCCGCCAGGCGCGCCATCGAAAGCATCACCCTCGATCGCGGCGCCTCGCATCTCAAGGACGAGCTTATGCCGCGCTACGCCGAGCTCATCTATAACGGCTTCTGGTTCAGCCCCGAACGCCGCATGATCCAGGCCGCCGTCGACCAGAGCCAGCAAAAGGTCACCGGCCACGTCCGCCTCAAGCTCTACAAGGGCAACGTGATGATCACCGGCCGCAAAGCGCCTGGCTCCCTCTACAGCGAGGCGCTGGCTACCTTCGAGGAAGACGACATCTACGACCAGCGCGACGCTCAGGGTTTCATCAAGCTCAACGCGCTTCGCCTTCGTGCCCTGGTCGGGCAGTCCGGCGAATGACCCGACCCGACGCGGTTCGGCGGTTACGTTGAGTTAGAGCGTTGGGGGAATGTTGTGTCCAACGTCGATAGGTGGCGTTCGCCCGTAACCTGAGCAGCTACGCGCACTCTTCCAGGCTCGAACCTGGCTTCGATAAAACGCAAGCGGCGGGAGCAGTGTCTTGGTTTCCAAGTTCTCTGTGAGCGAAAAGGACTTCCGCAAAGCGCTCGGCCGCTTCGCCACAGGTATCGTGGTCATCACCACGCGCGACGCCGAGAACAGGCCCCGCGCGATCACGGTCAATGCATTTACCTCGGTGTCCCTAGACCCGCCGCTCGTCCTCTACTGTCTCGGTAAGTCGGCGTTCCACTTCGGGATATTCGCCGAGGCAAAAGCATTCGCGGTCAACATGCTGAGCGCTGATCAGCAGGCATTCTCAGATCGTTTTGCACGAGAAGCCGGGGATGAATTCGCCGACCTGTCGATCCGAAACCTCGTGACTGGCAGCCCCATCCTGCCCGAATGCCTGGCAGTGCTGGACTGCAAGACCGAAACGCAGCATGACGCCGGTGATCACCTGATCGTCGTTGGCCGGGTTTGCGCGATCGATCAGAGCGGAGACAGCGAGCCGCTCATTTACTTTGAGAGCGGCTATCGCGGTCTCAGGTCGTCTCTCGACGATTGAAGGCCGGCGACGCCTTCGCCTCAAACGACCCATCACTGCTAGAGATGAAGAAGACGGCGATATTCTGCTCGATAGCGAGCGCCATGCCGTCATCGCGGCCGAGAACTAGCATGGCGGTCGAAAGCGCGTCCGCTTCGAGGGTGGTCGGCGCCACTACCGTGGCCGATGCGAGGTCATGGTCGACCGGGCGACCGGTCTGCGGGTCGATGATGTGCGAGTAGCGGCTGCCGTCTTGCTCGAAGAAGATTCGATAGTTGCCGGACGTCGCCATCGCTTCCTTGCCAAGATCGATGACATGCTGCACGTCGTTCGCGGCCAGCGACGGCTTTTCGATGCCGACCCGCCAGGGACGACCGGAAGGGCCGGCTCCGCTGGCGCGCAGTTCGCCACCGACCTCAATCAGGTAGTTGGCGATACCCTGATCATTCAGATAGTCGGCAACCAGATCGACGGCATATCCCTTGGCCACGCCCGAAAGGTCCAGCTGCACGCCCGGCGTCTGTTTGCGCAGCGCCGGATCATCGCTGCGGCTCTCCACTTTCGCGAGGCCGACCGTTTCCGCCGCTGCAGCGATCTTCTCGGCTGACGGGACCTGTTCCTGACCGCCACCCGGACCGAAGCCCCAGAGGTCGACGATCGGGCCGACGGTCGGATCGAAAGCGCTGCCGGTAAGCTGGTGCAGGCGCTGCGAACGCTCGACCACGGCGAGCGTATCTTTCGAGACCGCCGTCCACGTCGCGTCATCCGCGGCGTTGAACCGGGACAGCTCTGACGTCGGCAGATAGGTCGACATGCGCTGATTGACGCTCTCGAGAATGCCGGCGATGTCGCGCGCGAGCGCATCGGTGTCATGCCCGCTTTGGAGATCGGCGAGCTTGATGCCGTAGCTCGTGCCCATGGTCGGCCCGCCGAGCGATACCAGTTCGTCGCCATCATCCCAGTCACAGCCGGCGAGACTGAGAAAAGGCGTTGCGATGGCCAGGGAACGCGTGCGGTTAATGAAATCGCGTCTCGAAAAGGCCGGAGTCATAACCACAATCCTCGATAGATTAAGCTGCTTCGTATATCCCAACATCATTGGGCTTTGTCCAGCACAACGATACTATAACGTTAGTTGTTCTTGGCGCGTGAACCGGCTAAACAGAAATCCCTATTGAAC
>JBCCIN010000092.1:0-13449 GCA_039028235.1 Pseudomonadota bacterium | reverse complement strand
CTGAAGCAGCGATGCCGCGTCCATCGCGATCGACACCTCCGAGCCGGTCGCGATCAAGGTGGCCTGCCTCGTCCCCGCAGCCTCCTTAACGAGATAGGCACCTTTTGCCGAGAGATTGTCGTCACCGGCATCGCGCAGGGTCGGCACGCCCTGACGGGTAAGAGCCAGGAGCGAGGGGCCGTCCTCGCGTGCGATAGCCAGCGCCCAGCATTCCGCCGTTTCGATGGCATCGGCCGGGCGCAAGACCCAGAGGCCCGGCAGGGCGCGAAGGCTCGCAAGCTGTTCCACCGGCTGATGGGTCGGTCCGTCCTCGCCGAGGCCGATGGAATCATGGGTCATGACATAGATGACCCGCTGCTTCATCAACGCCGCGAGCCGGATCGAGGGCCGGCAATAATCCGTGAAGATCAGGAACGTGCCGCCATAGGGAATGACACCGCCATGCAACGCCATGCCGTTCATCGCCGCGGCCATGCCATGCTCGCGCACGCCGTAGTGGATGTAGCGACCGTCGGGTTCCTCCGGCGTCTGCACCGAAAGCGCCTTGGTCTTGGTGAGGTTCGAGCCGGTCAGATCCGCCGAGCCGCCGACCAGTTCGGGCACTGCCTCGGTAAAGACTTCGAGCGCTTCCTGGCTCGCCTTCCTGGTCGCCCAGCCCGGCTTTTCCGCTTCAAGCTTTTGCTTGTAACCCGCCAGGGTCGCGTCCAGAGACCTGGCCGCCCTCCCCTCGATCGCGGCCGAGAAATGTGCCTTTTCGGGTGAAGCCTCCAGCCTCGCTTGCCATTCCTGTCTGGCCTCGGCATGCCGGGCGCCAACGTCACGCCAGGCAGCAGCGATCGCCTCCGGGATCTCGAACGGCGGATGGTGCCAGCCAAGCGCTTGTCGCGTCGCCTCGATCTCGTCAGCGCCAAGCGGTGCGCCGTGCGATCCGGCGGTGCCTGCCTTGCCGGGCGAGCCCTTCCCGATCACCGTGCGGCAGGCGATCAGGGATGGCCGGTCTGAGCCGAGCGCCTCGTCGATCGCCGCCTCGATCTCCTCCGGATCATGCCCGTCAGCCCGGATGACATGCCAGCCATAGGCCTGGAACCGGCCCTGCTGATGGGTGGACATGGACAGCGATGTCGGCCCGTCGATCGAAATCTCGTTGTCATCATAGAGAACGATCAGCCGCCCGAGCTTCTGATGGCCGGCAAGCGACGCCGCCTCATGGCTCACCCCTTCCATCAGATCGCCGTCGCTCGCGATCACATAGGTCCAGTGGTCCACCAGATCACGACCGAAGCGCGCCGCCAGATGCCGCTCGGCGAGCGCCATGCCCACCGCCGTCGCCAGCCCCTGACCGAGCGGCCCCGTGGTGGTCTCGACCCCCGGCGCGTGCCCGAATTCCGGGTGACCCGGCGTCATCGAGCCCCACTGCCGAAAGTTTCGGATCTGCTCGATGGTCATCCCCGGATAGCCGGTTAGATGCAAAAGCGCGTAGAGCAGCATCGAGCCATGACCCGCCGACAGCACGAAGCGGTCGCGGTCGAACCAGTCGGGATTGGTGGCATCGAAGCGAAGGAATTTGGAGAACAACACGGTCGCCACATCCGCCATACCCATGGGCATGCCGGGATGTCCGGATTTCGCCTGTTCCACGGCATCCATGGACAAGGCGCGAATCGCATTCGCCATCTCGTCGTGGGAGACGGCAGCGTCTTCGGTGAGATCGGCGGAGTCGGTTTTGAGCGGTGAGGTCATGTGATCATCGTCTTTCTGTGCGACGCGACGAGGCTTCTATGCACGCGATGGACGAAAGGCGTTACGCGCCGGGAACGTTGAGCACAACCTCGTCAATTCTTAGGAAAAATCAACCGTATTCCTTGCCGCACCTCAATCACTGGTCATGTCGAGTTGACGAACCGGATGTTCTATGTCAAGTCAGATCGCTAAATAGTTGTTTTTTTAGTCGAGGATTCTCCAAAAGAGATGTCTGCGCTCACGATAGCCGAGCAACATCTGAATGAGGCCCTGTCTCGCCTGGAGCAGGTTATGGCAAGGCGCCTGGCCGCCGCCGACCCTGATCAGGCGGCCGTCATCGATCGGCTGACCGGCGAACGCGACGCGCTGGCACGTGATGTCGAAGGCCTGCGCACCGAATGCGAGCGCTTGGGCGAGGCCTTGAAAAAAGCCGAGGCCGAGCAGGATGAGATCAAGACGACCACCGAGCAGGTGGCGAGCCGGCTGGACAGCTCCATCGATGAGCTTGACCGCATGATCGGGGAGTAGGTGCCATGCCCATGGTCGAAATCACCGTCAACGGCCGACGACATTCCGTTCAATGCGGTGAGGGCGAGGAGGCACGCGTCAAGGGCCTCGCGCAATATGTCGATCGCAAAATCTCGGAGCTTGCCATCGACGGCACCAAGATCGGCGATGCCCGGTTGATGCTGCTGGCAAGCCTGATGGTCGCCGACGAGCTTTCCGATGCCTATGACAAGATCCAGGAACTCGAAGCCGCGCAAAACGGACAGGCGGTTGCCGCGCCCGCCGGTACCGGTGCCGAGCACGAACGCCGCGCCGCTGCCCTGGTCGAACAGGTTGCCGAACAGTTGAATGCGGTTGCCGCGGAGCTCGAGAGACCCTAACTAAGGATCGGCGGTCGCTGCCTGGTGCGTCAGGTCCACAGATCCCTGGGGCCAATGTTCTCTATCTAGGGAGCTGTCCCTGCTCTGGCCGTGGTCAGGGCATCACGGCGCCCACCTGCGTAAGCAGGCCACAGAGGACTTATCGGGCCAACGGCCAAGGCGGCTCCGCCACTTTTTTTAACGGCTGCGCCGGTTCCGGGCATGAACCATTCGCGTCTGGCAGACGAAAAAGCCGATCTACGGAAACGCTGCTATGACCGGCGTATTCGCATCCTCGGCGAGGAAGCCGAAGCGGCTGCCCTGGCCGTCGCCAAGGGCCTGAACGATGCGCTCGACATCACCGGCGGCACCATCGTCTCCGCCTACTGGCCGCTTCCCGGCGAATTCGACCCCCGCCCTGCTCTCCTCAAGCTAGGTGAACGCGGGGCCGCGCCGGCCCTGCCACGCACGGTGGGGGATGGTAAGCCGCTGGTCTTTCATGCCTGGCAGCCAGGGGATCGTCTGATCGAGGGCCGCTTCAAGGTGATGGAACCAGCTGCGGATTCGCCTATCGTCACGCCGACGATCCTTCTGGTGCCGCTCCTCGCCTTCGATCGCCGCTGCAACCGCCTCGGTCACGGCAAAGGCTACTACGACCGCACGCTCGAACGGCTTAAAGTCAACGAACCAGCCGCGCTGGCTGTCGGTGTCGCCTTCGCCGCCCAGGAAGTCGAGCACGTGCCGACCGACAATTTCGACCAGACACTGGATATGGTGGTGACGGAAACAGCGGTGCATCGATCGACATGACCCTTACCGAACGAACGACCAAAAACATCATGGGCACGCTCATGCTCTTCTTTCTCTTCGGCTGCAGCGCCGACACACCCGGCAACATCGGTCTCGATAACGGCCGCCTCGCCCCTTGTCCTGATCGGCCCAACTGCGTCAGTAGCGACGCCGAAGACGAAGAGCACCGCGTCGAGCCCTTCCACGTCGCCGGCGACCAGTCAGCGGCCTGGACCGCGTTGAAGGATGCCGTCGCCGCCCTGCCGCGCACCACCATCGTCACATCAGATGACAGCTACCTCCATGCCGTGGCCAGGAGCCGACTGTTCGGCTTCGTCGACGATCTCGAATTCCATCTGCGCGCCGACGACAACCTGATCGCGCTTCGCTCCGCGGCACGCACGGGCTATTCGGACTTCGGCGTCAACGCCGAGCGTATCGAGACGCTGCGCGCACGCCTCCAGGCCGATGATCTGCTGCGCTGAGCCTGCTCGGTGCTCGGCTAGCGGCAGTTCATCGGCCTGAATCGTCCAATCAAAAAGAGAAATGGACACCCATGCGCAATGATGTCGCCGTCAGGCCGTCGTCGCCACCGACGAATTCGACATTGTTCCACTCATAGCGAGCAGCTGGAACCAGGGTAAGCTTCGGCCTTAGTCGGTAAGCGAGACCGATTTCGCCGTGAAACGTTCCTGCTGCCGATCCCGACAGAAGGACGTTGTCAATCTCGATGGCCGATATACCGACGCCTGCACCAACGAATGGAGCAAAGGCGGGCGCAACTGGATACTCGAAATACCCACCGAGCGTCGTGCGGAAAATCCAGATGTCGCCGCTTTGCAGGCCAAGGTCGGCATCCGCCCACTGATAGGCAGCTTCCGCTTCGATACGAAAATTCTCGTTAACTCGCCATCCGCCGACGCCTCCAATGACGTAACCGGAGCCAAAGTCAAGATCGACGCCAAAACCTGCATCAATATCCGAGAAGTTCTGAATACCGGCAAACGCGCCGAAATAGAGTTGAGACGCCTGCGGACTCTGAGCATTGGCGGCAAACGGAAAGAGCATCAACAGAACAGCAAAGCAAACATTCAATCGATTTTTCATCGTAATCTCCTTTTGATATGTCGAGAAGAAATCTTCTGGACATGTTGAAAACATGCCGCAAATGCGAACAAATCTGCCATTGTCTCGAAAAGAAATTGCTGCGCCCTTCTATTTTTTTATCAGCCAAAGACGCAAAAACAACTTCAAATATAAAGACGATATCAGGCCAATCTACTTTTCATATGCAGCGCTCCTTACTTAGTCGGCGACTTGCTTTAATTGATTGTACAGTGCAGTCAAGGAAAAATTTAAAGGGCAGACTTACACTTTTTCCGCAACATCACCTTGGAGCCAGCATCGAAGCAACCGATCCGAAGAGAAAGGCTGCTGCCTTCAACGGCCGGCTGACAAGCTTCTCGAAGGGAAAGAAAGCGGCAATAATCAGTTTCTATTACGATGCGTAAGCGAACCTCGAAGCTGGAAAGCCGCCATGGCGTGGATGCTGCATCATATCAACCTGCCCGCCTTGAACGTGCGCGAGACCAAGGCGTTTCTTCGGGACATCATCGGGCTAAAGGAAGGACGCTGGATCTATCCGGACCGACCGGGTGAGCTGCATCACGACGACGACAGCATCGCCTATTTCGGCGCCGGCAACCAAGGCCTGCATGTGGTGCGCTCGGTCCCGAGCTTCGCCCACGACAACGGCTTCATGCACAATCCAACGGTCGGCGGCCATTTCGCGATATCAGTGCCCGATCTGGGCGCGGTCAAAGTCAAGCTCGACGCCGCTGACGTCCCCTATTCCGATGCGGGCGTCTACGCCATGGCCGGCATCCATCAAATCTACGTCTACGACCCCGCCTTCAACGTGATCGAGGTCAACCAGACTGTCGAGCCGTTGCCTTCCGCCAAGCTGGATGACCAGGATGCAGCGGCCGAGATCCACCTTCGCCACGCCGCGATCCCTGCCCCGGATATCGAGACCTCGACTGCCTTCTTCCGCGATCTGATCGGTGGCGACGCGTTGAGCTTCGATTCCGACGGCGCCACCTTCCGAAGCGGTGATCATGCCCTTCGCCTGACCCACGTCACGTCAGGCTACAAAGTTGGGCAGAACGCCGACCCCGCCACACGAGAACCCTATTTCACCCTCGCCGTCCCGGATCTCGACGCCGTCGAAGCCAGACTGGACCAGGACAACATCCCGAATAGCGGCCGAGTGACAGACCTTGTCGACGGCGAGACCAGCCTCTTCCTCCACACCCCCTCGCTCCGCCTGATGGCCGTCGTCCAGGCTTAAGCGAGCACACCCGGCACCGGCATATCATGCTGCCGCCTGAACTGAAAAAGCCCCGCGCTAAGGGCTTGCGATTTTGCAGCTTTTCGTATTTGTTTTAAGCTTCAAACAATTGATGTTATGTCGACGCTAGAGAAAATCGGTGCGGCCGGCATGGAAAAAAGGAGAGGCGTCCGATGATGACGATTGGCAAGATCAAGGCAGGGCTGCTCGGTGCGGCGATGGTGTTTGGCGCGACCAGCGCATCCGCTGAGAGCGTCAAGATCGGCCTCATCTACACACTCTCCGGCCCGCCCGCCGTCCTCGGCGAGCAGGCGCGCGACGGCTTTCTCCTGGCGCTCGAGGATCTGGGCGGAAAGCTTGGCGGCCTCGAGGCCGACGTCACCGTGATCGACGACGAGCTCAAGCCCGATAACGCCGTGAACAAGGCGAAGGAACTGGTGGAGCGCGAACAAGTCGACTTCGTGGTCGGCCCGATTTTTTCGAACATCCTGATGGCGATCAAGAAGCCGGTCACCGACAGCGATACCATCCTGATCAGCTCGAATGCCGGCACCTCAAACTTCGCAGGCGCCGAATGCCACCCGAACTTTTTTGTGACCTCTTACCAGAACGACCAGAATCACGAGGTGCTCGGCAAATACGCCGAAGACCAGGGCTACAAGCGCGTCTTCCTGATGGCGCCCAATTACCAGGCGGGCAAGGATAGCCTCGCGGGCTTCAAGCGCCACTTTTCGGGCGAGGTCACGGACGAGATCTACACGCCGCTCGGCCAGCTCGATTTCTCCGCCGAACTCGCCCAGCTCGCCGCCTCCACTCCCGACGCGGTCTTCACCTTCATGCCCGGCGGCATGGGCGTGAACCTGGTGAAGCAGTACCGCCAAGCCGGGCTCGAAACCATTCCCTTCCTCTCCGCCTTCACCGTCGACGAGACAACGCTTCCCGCCCAGCAGGACGCCGCGGTCGGGTTTTTCGGCGGCGCCAACTGGGCGCCCAACATGGACAACGAGGCGTCAAAGGCCTTCGTCACCGCCTATGAAGCGAAATATGACCGCGTGCCAGGCACCTATGCCATGCAGGCCTACGACGCCGCCATGCTGATCGACAGCGCCCTGTCGGCGACAGCAGGCAATCTCGAAGACAAGGATGCCTTGCGCGCCGCCCTCAAAGCCGCCGACTTCCAATCCCTTCGCGGCGAATTTGCCTTTGGCGACAACCAATACCCCATCCAGGACTTCTACCTGGTCCAGGTCGCCAAGCGTGATGACGGCAAATACCAGACCGAAATCGCCGAAAAGGTCTTCGACGACTACCAGGACGTCTACGCCGCGGACTGCCCTCTCTGAGGGCGGCAGCCGCCCCACGTTGCCCCACGTTGACTTGGACGGCAGGGCCGTCGGCCCTGACTTGCCTGAGACTGGCTTGAGTGAGGGATGCCCCTCGAGCAGAGCGGCGGCTAGCAGTTGGCCAGCTGTCGCTCTGGCGAAAATCTGCCGAATCGTTCACCTTGACAGAGATAACAAATTACGACGAAATACTCATCGCTACCTTTACTATATCAACCCTAATACAATCGCTGGCTTTATTGAAATCAATTTAGAGTTGGTGATTGATAAGGAGTATCATCATGAAAAAGACGGCTCTTTTCCTGGCAGCTCTTGGCTTGACGAGCACGGCCTATGCCGGTGATTTCGATGCGGCCGCCGCTCACGGTTCCTTGATCGATGCCTTCAACAACCGTGACTGGGAAGCGGTCAAGGCGGTCTTCACCGATGACGCCGTGTTCCACCGCGCTTCCGGTGACACAGCCTTCATGGGTCCCGATGCCATCGTCGAACGCTTCTCCTCGACCATCGGCAATGCCGGCGAATGGAACGTCAAGTTCGCCAAGCTTGATTCCACCTCGGCACTGATGGGCAAGGATGCCAGCAGCGTAGTCGAGCGTGGCGATTTCGCCGTGACCGCCGGCGCCGATGACAGCGGCTGCTACGCCGGCTCCTACATGATGACCTGGAAGCAGGCCGAAGGCGGCGACTGGGGCCTGCAGCATTTCGCCTGGCAGGATGTCGAAGCCGAAGCGGCCACCTGTCAGTAGCCCGATCATTTCGTGGGGAGCGGGAAGCCTAACCTTCCGCTCCCTATATGGTTCGCAGCATGACGACGGACAAAGACCACCGTGCGCAATGATCCTTTGCCCGCTTCAGGGCTCCAGATCCGTCTGCGCGAAGTGATCGCTGAGATGAATGTCGGTCGTTTCAAGCCGTCCGGGCCCGAGGTTTTCGAACTTATGGGGAATGTTCGCCGGACCGAAGAGAATGTCGCCGGCTTCGGCCTCGAAGGTCTGGTCACCGATAATAAACCGGGCGCGGCCCTGGCGAATGACGAAGACTTCGTCATAGGTGTGGACGTGAAGCCGTGGCCCGGCGCCGATCTCATCGCTCGAAAAGAACAGGATTGTGACATCGGTGCCGATGTTCTTTCCTTCGACACGGCCAATCCACTCATCGTCCTTCTCGGCCCAGTCAACGTGTTTGAGTTGGCATGCTGCTCCGGTCATCAACGATCTCCTCCTCCGAGACGCCGACCCTCGCCCTTCGATGACAATCCGTCGACCGGCGTTGATCTTTCCTTAACCCGGTTCCTCCAATCTGTCGCCATCTCGCTGGTCCGTGCGATCCTGGGCCTCCGTGCCTCTAATGCGTGCCGCCGACGGGCGGACTCCCAGGATCGCATGGACCACGGGCTTGAGTTTAACTGGGAGCTGGTGAAGAAAGGATGAAGCGCCGCTGTGGATCTCAGCGTGGTGGCGCTTTCGATTGACCAAGGGGCGTTTGAAGACGATGCGGCGTGACGTTCGATAACATCTTCCGCGAGGTGAGTCGGGCTTTGACGACCAATGGCTGAGCATCCCTGTCTGATCCAGACGACGATGCCGACGTCGACGCCGGCCCGCGGCGGGCGTGGCTCGTGACCAACCTTTTGGTCATCCAGGCGCTGAACGGCCTGCAGTTCGGTATTTTGCTGTTTCTCGTGGCCGCCGGGCTCACCCTGGTCTTCGGGGTGATGGACTTCATCAATCTCGCCCACGGCGTCCAATATATGATCGGCGCCTACCTCGCCGTCACCTTCACGCAGGTCACTGACAGCTTTCTCGCTGGGCTTCTCCTGGCGCTGCCCGCAGCCTTCGCGTTCGGCCTCGTTCTGGAATTCCTAATCTTCCGACATCTCTACGATCGGGACCATCTGGACCAGGTTCTCGCCACCTTCGGCGTCATTCTGATCCTCCACGAAGGCGTGCGCATCATCTGGGGGGCCGCTCCGATCAGCATCGCCATCCCCGAAGCGGTTTCCGGCTCCGTCCCTGTCCTCGGACAGCTGCGCTATCCGCTCTATCGCCTCCTGATCATCGTCGCCGGCATCGCGGTCGCCGCTGGCCTCTACATCTTCGTTCAGCACACCCGGACGGGCATGCTGCTGCGCGCCGGCGCATCCAACGCACCGATGGTCCAGGCCCTCGGCGTCGACATCCGCCGTCTCTTCATGGTGATCTTCGGCATCGGCGCGATGCTCGCGGGCTTCGCCGGCGCCATGATCGCGCCCATTCTCTCCGTCGAGCCCAATATGGGGGACGGCATCCTCATCCTCACCTTCGTGGTGATCGTCATCGGCGGCATTGGCTCGATCAAGGGCGCCTTTGTCGCCGCCCTCCTGGTCGGCCTGGTCGACACCCTTGGCCGAAGCTTCGGGCCGATACTTCTGAAGGTAGTGTTCGAGCCCGCCACCGCCTCGCAGGTCGGCCGAACCCTGACACCGATGCTCATCTACCTGCTGATGGCCGCCATTCTATTCTTCCGCCCCGCCGGTCTTTTCCCCGCCAAGCAGGGTGCCTGACGACATGACGCAGGCAACAAACACTACATCTGAAAAAACCGAAACGCCTCGCCGCAGTCTCTGGCGAGTCGAGGCAGCAGCCCCTGCCTGCCTAGCCTGCCTGTTCGCAGCCCTGCCGCTGGCAACCAGCCTCGGCGCCGATCCGTTCTATCTGGTGATCGCAACCCGCATCATGATCTTTGGGCTCGCCGCCCTTTCGCTCGATCTGATCCTCGGATACGGCGCCATGGTGTCCTTCGGCCACGCGGCCTTCATCGGCATCGGCGCCTATGCCGCTGGGATAGCAGCCAGCCATGGGGTGAGCGATCTTCTCCTGCACGTCCTGTTCGCGTTGGCCGCCGCCGCGGCCTTTGCGCTGGTAACGGGGCTGATCTCGCTGCGCACACGCGGCGTCTATTTCATCATGATCACCCTCGCCTTCGGGCAGATGGCCTATTTCCTGATGGTCTCGCTCTCCGCCTATGGCGGCGATGACGGCCTGACCCTGCAGGCGCGCTCAACCCTGTTCGGCCAGGCCTGGCTCGAGAACGATGTTTTTTTCTACTACGTCGTCCTTGCGATCTTGCTCCTCTGCTTCTGGTTTGCGAACTGCACGTTGCAGGCGAGGTTTGGGCGGGTGTTGCGGGGGACGCGCGACAATGCCGAACGCATGCAGGCGATCGGCTTCGAGCCCCTTCCCTATCAACTCACGGCTTACGTCGTCGCCGGTACGATCGCAGCGCTCGCCGGCGTGCTGCTCGCTAATCAGGCGGAGTTCGTCTCACCAGCCTATATGACCTGGCAGCGCTCCGGCGAGCTGATCATGATGGTGGTGGTCGGCGGCATCGGCACACTCACCGGTGGCATTCTCGGCGCCGCCATCTTCTTGCTGCTCGAGGAGTTTCTCTCCGCCTTCTCCCACCACTGGAAACTCGGTCTCGGCATCATCCTCGTCCTGATCGTCCTCCACGGCAAATCCGGGATGCACGGCATCCTCGTTGACTTGTTCGGTAAACGAGACAAGCGATGACGCCTCCCATTCTACGGACCGAGCATCTGCGAAAGGCCTTCGGTGCGCTCAAGGTCACCGACGATGTCAGCCTGGATCTCCTGCCCGGCGAACTGCACGCGATCATCGGTCCCAATGGCGCCGGCAAGACCACCCTCATCCACCAGCTCTCCGGCTGCCAGCCGGCAGACGGCGGACATATTCTCTTCGACGGACAAGAGATCACCTCGCTGCCGATGGCAAAGCGCGCGAGACTGGGAATCACCAGAACCTTCCAGATCACGTCGCTGCTAAAGGGTTTTTCGGTCCTCGAGAACGCCGCGCTCGCTGTCCAGGCCCGCTCAGGTTCCAGCTTTCGCTTCTTCGGCAGGGCGCTCGACGAACATGCATTGAACGAAGAAGCGAAGGCGGCACTCGAAACGGTCGGCATCGACAATCGCGCCGACCGACTGGCCGGAACCCTCTCCCACGGCGAACAGCGCCAGCTCGAGCTGGCGATCGCGCTGGCGGCAGCTCCGAAAGTCCTCCTTCTGGACGAACCGCTCGCCGGCACCGGCCATGACGAGTCGGCGGCGCTGATCAGTCTGATCGACAGCCTCAAGCAGCGCTTCCCGATCCTGCTGATCGAGCACGACATGGAGGCGGTGTTCGCGCTCGCCGATCGGGTGAGCGTTCTCGTCTACGGCCGGATCATCGCGTCGGGCACGCCGTCCGAGGTGCGCGCCGATCCCGAAGTCCGCCGCGCCTATCTCGGCGACGAGGCCGCCTGATGCTGACCGTGGAAAACCTCGCCGCCGCTTATGGCGACAGCCGCGTCCTCTTCGACGTGACCTTCGAGGTCGGCACAGGCGAGGTCGTCACCCTGCTCGGCCGAAATGGCATGGGCAAGACCACCACCATCAAAACCCTCTTCGGGATGCTAGCCGCCACCGGCGGCCGGGTTACGTTTGATGGCAAGGACATGACCGCTACGCGCCCCCACCTCATCGCCCAGGCCGGCCTCGGCCTCGTCCCGGAAGGCCGGCAAATCTTTCCGACCCTCTCCGTCGAGGAAAACCTCATCGCAACGTCGCGGTCGGGACGCCCGACAGCGTCGACTTGGGATCTCGCAAGTGTCTACGAGCTCTTCCCCCAGCTCCAGGAACGGCGAAGAAACCTCGGCAGCCAGCTTTCCGGCGGCGAGCAGCAGATGCTGGCGGTCGGCCGAGCACTCATGACCAACCCGTCCCTCCTGGTGCTGGACGAAGCGACCGAAGGCCTGGCACCCCTGGTTCGGGAAACCATCTGGTCCTGTCTTCGCACCATCAAGGAAACGGGCATCGCCATCCTGATCGTCGACAAGAATGTCGAGGCGCTTGCCCGTCTCGCCGATCGCCATGTGGTCATCGAGAAAGGCCGGATCGTCTGGACCGGCGACAGCCGAGCACTACTCGCGACATCAGAAGTGGTCGAGCGCTACCTGCACGTCTAACTGGTGCGACCAGTGCGCTCGGTTTGGCCGACACGCCACGCCGGCGCTCAGATCAACGCCGTCGGATCGTCGATCGGCCGGCTGTCCTTCAGCCAAAGCCAGCCCTTGGCGACCCGGTAGATATACCAGGCCCCAGCCGCCAACCAGAAGAGAGGGATGATCAGCCATAAGCCCAAGATCAGCGGCAGGATGAAGCCGATCACGACGAACAGCAGGCCCCACCAAAACGTTCGGATCTGCCACTCGACATGCGAGGCCTGCATGTCGGAGAGCGGCTTGCCGCGCTGGAAATAGGCGACGACAACAGCCACGATGGCGGCGACGCCAATCAGAAAGGACAGGGCGAACAACCCGTAGACGACGTGCAGCATGGTATTGTCGGTAGCCGCGGCACCCGGCGGTGGCGGCGGTCTCGTAGCCATCGTTGCTCCCATTCATTCATGAGCAGCGCAACGCTGTTTCAACCGATCGAGGATGCGCTACAGTATCCTAACCACATAAGATCAGATGACATCATGTCGAGATCGGAGAAGCGGATATGAGCGTGATGACGGCCGGGATCACCAAGGCTGGCGGCGGCATCGACAACATCACCTGGAACATACTCGGCCAGACCTATGTGCCGAAGCAGCTCACCGAAAGCGCGTTCTCCTGGCATGCCACCCTGCCGCCGGGCACCATGGTCCCTCCCCACATCCACCCGACCCAGGACGAGTTCATCTACATGTTCGAGGGGAGGCTGGATCTTCTCCTCGATGGTACGGAAAACTTCGCCGAGCCCGGCGACCTGATCCGCCTCCCGCGTGGCATCCCCCACGGCCTGTTCTCAAAGGGCGACCGCCCGTTCAAATGCCTCTTCTGGGTCTCCCCCGCGCGCCGCCTCTACGACCTCTTCTGGCAACTCCACAACATGCCCGACGCCGACCCCGCGGAAATCGTCGCCGTCTCGGCGAAGCACGAGATCGATTTCCTGCCCCCGCCCGAGGAAGACACCAGCGAAAGCTGACCCGCGACCGCCGCCTCAGTCCACGGCGATGTAAAACCGCCGCTTCTCCTCGTCCGTCATCTCCCGCGGCAAACGCTCACGCGCGCGTTCGATGAGTTCTTTCTTGCTGCTGCCCACCCAGGTGACACGCACCGTCCTATCGCCAGACCCGCTCACCACCTGCTGCCCATCAGGCGTCACGGCGACCGCCAAGACACCTCCCTCATGGCCACGCAGCACCGCACGCTCCTCGCCGCTCGCGAGGTCGAAGACCCGCACCGTGTTATCCAAAGACCCGCTCACCACCTGCTGCCCATCAGGCGTCACGGCGACCGCCAAGACACCTCCCTCATGGCCACGCAGCACCGCTCG
>JBCCIN010000091.1:0-13450 GCA_039028235.1 Pseudomonadota bacterium | reverse complement strand
TTGTCTCAGGTGGGAAAGTCTGGAGCGGGTAGCGGGAATCGAACCCGCACCTTAAGCTTGGAAGGCTCTTATGATACCATTTCACCATACCCGCTCAGAGCGTTTAGGCTATATTTAACGCCTTTAGCGCCGTCAAGAACAGAAGTCGGTTTCGCGCCAATCGCCTGAACGAATCCACGCGTGACCCGGTCTGGTCAGACGAATTGATTGACGTAATTTTCCAAACGTTCCTGCAAATTTTCGAACCGAATTCTTGATCTAATCCATACGGTTCAGGACAGCGTTCTTGCAATATTCGATGCATCTTACGCTGATCCCACGCAAGCACTTATAGCCTTCATGGTTGGTATTCTTGTTATCGGACTTCCCCTTTACCTCCTGCATCCATCAATTAAGTTTGACGCCAAGGCATCGGTGATCCTTGGCATTGCCGGCGGCTTCCTAACAACTTCGCTTGGCTTGCCCCGTGACGATCTAGGAGGGCAGGAAAGCGTGTACTCTTCTCTAACAGTTGCCGAATGTCAGCAGTGCTGGGCCGCCCTGCCTTGGCATCTGGCCGAAGGTCACGTCGAATTGGGTTTCGGTTGTAGATCAGCCCCGCATCTTTGGTAGAAGCTTGCCCTGGTCGCGTTCGAGCGATCGGCGGCGGGGCGAAGTCGAGCTAGAGCGCCGTCATGCCTTGTTGATCCGCATCTGGTACTGGCAAAGCCAATTCATCGGCGATCTCCCCAAGCGCCGTCCCCACCGTGCGGAAGGCTTCGATCGCCTCCGCGAAATCGCTTAGATGGACTACGAACCAATAGCGAGGATCGTTTCCCCGTGGGTCGGGATTGTAGGAGATCACCGGGTCGATGACGCGATTGGAGCCACTCGCTTCAGTATCAAAGAACGGCGTGCCATCGGGGACCAGCACACACCAAGTCCCATGCCCTGCAAGATTCCGAAGCTCCCAGTGTGAAGCGCGGACCCCGTCGCAGGCAAAAAGCTGGCCGGCGATCTCTTGAGGGATTTTGTCCGCCTTCGCTAATCGCTGTAGGCGCTCTTTCATCGTCGTCTTATGAGAGTAGTCCCCCATGGGACCGAAAAGGCCCGAATGCCATTCAAGCTTGCTTGCCGCCATCAGCAGCCGCCCGATGTGCTCCGATATCGCATCAGCGGTTTTTCCGCCGACGGCCATGTAGGTGCAGGGAGTCGCCGGAAGGATACGGGAGCCGCTCCCTCCAGAGGACGGGCTCCGTGGGTCAGAAACAGGATCAGTCATTGTCATGCCGTCTCAGGCGTTGGCGCTGTTTGGCCGGAAGGACTTGCGCGATACGCGCCTATCGGAGTTTTCCTTCCCGGCGCTTCCCATGTGCTTCCCAATCTGGAAATACTGGGAAGCAGCTTTCTGAAAAATCCACCTAACCTATTGAAAAGATTGGTGGGCGCACAAGGACTCGAACCTTGGACCCGCTGATTAAGAGTCAGCTGCTCTACCAACTGAGCTATGCGCCCCAACGGATCGACCTTAGCTAGGCGGGATTCTTGGGGGCGTCAAGCCGTGGCATGGTTTTTCCGTTCGGGAATTGGGCAGACTTAAGACATCGCGGACTGAGGAAGGCGTCGCGTTGCTCGTCGATCGGCGGATCAGCCGTTAGCCGAGGATGCCATCCAGCCGTCAAATGTCGGGCAGATTTCCCCTCGGGTCGTAGGTTTGCTCTTTGGACCAGCGTTCGAGGAAGGCTTCCAGCTCGTCATCGGGCGATGGCGGCAGGGAGACGCACAGGCGGACATATTGGTTGCCGCGCGCACCGCCTTTGGGGCCGGCGATGCCGCGCTCCTTCAAACGGAGGGTCGTGCCGGTATTCGATCCCTTGGGCACGGTCATGGTGACCGGACCGTCGATGGTCGGGACGTCGATCCTGGCGCCGAGCACAGCTTCGCCGAGGCTGATGGGAAGCTCGATGTGCACGTCGCGCCCTTTGCGCTCGAACAATGGATGCGGCTTGATCTGGATCTCGACCATGGCATCGCCTGCAGGTCCGCCGCGGGTGCCCGGTCTGCCCTTGCCGCGAAGCCGGAGCGTCTGGCCTTCCTGAATGCCCGCGGGGATGGCGATATCAAGGGTTTTGCCGTCGCCCATGGCCACCCGCTTCTTTGCCCCCTTCGCGGCTTCGAGAAAGTCGATCTTCAAGCTGTAGGCGGCGTCCTCGCCGCGCTCGGCCGGACGAAAGCCTGGTCGACGGCCACGTCCGAACATCTCGGCGAACAGCCCTTCGAGGACCGAATCGTGGAAGCCGCCGCCCTGCCCGCCACCGGCGAAATCATGATAGTAGCCCTGATGCTGGCGAGCCTGGCCGGCATCGTCGATCTCGCCGAGGTCGTAGCTCGCACGTTTCTTCGGATCGGACAGGATGGCATGGGCGGCGCTGACCCGCTTGAAGCGTTCGGCGATCGCCTCGTCGCCGGGATTGAGATCGGGATGAAGCTCCTTCGCAAGCTTGCGATATCGGCGCTTGATTTCGTCCTGACTGGCCTCGCGCGAAACCCCGAGCACGTTGTAGAGATCCTGGGCCATGGTCAGCGTATGCCTTCATCACCGTGATGTTCACCACTCATCTCGGTCACGCGATAGCTGAAATCATCCTTAATGAGCACAAACCGACGCTCACTGATGCCGCCGCAGGGCTGGCTCAGATAGACGAGCTTGTCCCAGCGTTCGTCCATGTCGGCATGGCTGTCGAAATAGCTGTAGCGCACCATCATGACCTCGCTGCCATCGGATGACCTCTCCAGAAGACGCTGCTCCTGGATCGTATCGATCCTCGGGGTGCGACATGCACCCTCCTCTTCGGTCGCATGGGCGGCGTAGTGCTGTTTGATCACCGAGGCGAGCGTCCGATCAGCCGGTGATATGGCACAGCCGGTCATGACCATGGCAGCGACCAGGCAAGAGGGTCGAATGAACTGAGAGACGGCGGCGCGCATCAGGACACCCCTCTGGTGACGTCGGGCGGATGCGTGCCGTCACGCGGTGTCGGGCGCCAATCCGCCGGCGCCAGTTCGAAGCCCTCGAAGTTGAAGGCCGGGGCGACGATGCAGCTCACCAGGGTCCAGCGGCCGAGCGTCTCCGCCGTCTGCCAGCAATGGGGCGGCAGCACGATATGGGCATGCTGTCCCGTGGAGAGATCCTGACCGAGATGTCTTGCTTCGCAATCGTGACCATTCGCGGATGTGGTGAGCACCAGCGGGTCGCCGGCGGCGAAGTGCCAGATTTCCGTTGCATCGATCCGATGCCAGGCCGAGACCTCGCCCGCCTGAAGGAGAAAATGGATGCAGGTCACGGCCCCGCGCCCACCGCCACCCGGCCTGTCGCGAAAGGTCTCGACAAAGTGGCCGCCCTCCGGATGCGGGTGCATACCGAGATGGTCGATCAGCCAAGCAGGCGTCAGCTTCGTCGAGGACGAGGTCAAAGTGATCAATACTCCTGGCTCATTCAAGGACGGCGCTCATCCATCAGAAATTCGGCCTGGTGAGCCCGGCGTCCATCAGCTATGTAGTCAGCCTGACCCCGACGGTCTACTCTCCATCGCCTCTTCACCCCCGCCTCTATTCCCCGATGAGATGCAGCGTCACGCGCCGTCGGTGCGGTTGGTAGCGATGCTCGACCAGGTAGACCCCCTGCCAGGTGCCGAGATCCAGCCGGCCGCCACTTACCGGAATCACAAGCTGGACGGTGGTCAGGGCGCTCTTGATATGGGCGGGCATGTCATCCGGCCCCTCATAGCCATGACGGTAGGAGCGGCCGTCCTCCGGCACCAGACGCTTGAAGAAGCTCAGAAAATCCTCTTGGACGGTTGGATCGGCGTTCTCCTGGATCATCAAGGAGGCAGAGGTGTGATGGAGAAAAACGGTCAGCAGTCCTGTGTCGATCGCCGCACGCCCGACAAATGTCCGAATGCGGTCGGTGAACTCGTAAAACCGCTGTCCCACCGTCTCGATGTCGAGCACCTCTCTCGCCTGCCGCATGGTCAACTCCAATTCACCCGTCCTCGGCCGGTCGCCGCTTGACGCGTGGACCTGCTCTCTCCGAACGTCGATGTTCTACGACATTTCTTTATAATCCAACACGATACGCTCTGGTCGCCAAGGTAGGAAATCGGGTAGAGAGGTCTTGACCCTCGGCTTCCCGAAAAGAAGATCATTTGAATGACAGAAAAGGTTCTGATCATCGTTCATCAGGAACATTCGACCCCGGGTAAGGTCGGCACGTTCCTGACGAAGCGTGGCTATGCTCTTGATCGCCGCTGTCCGAACCTGGGCGACCCTTTGCCCGATGCGCTCGATGACTACGCAGCCGCCGTGGTCTTCGGTGGACCGATGAGCGCCAATGACGACCATCTCAACGGTATAAGGGCGGAATTGGACTGGCTGGAGCGGACGGCTCTTTCGAGCGATTGCCCGTTGGTCGGGATTTGCCTGGGCGCCCAGCAGATCGCGCGTGTGCTCGGCGCCAGCGTCGGCCCGCATCCGGATGGGCTGGTCGAGATCGGCTATTTCGATGTGCGGCCGACAGGAAACTGCCCCAGCTTTCTGAGCCAGCCGACGGTCTTCTATCAGTGGCATACGGAGACCTTCGACATTCCCCAGGGTGCCGTCCATCTTGCCGAGAACGACGCCTTTCCGGGTCAGGCCTTCCGCTATGGCGACAGGGTTTATGCCATCGAGTTCCATGCCGAGATGACCCGTGAAATGGTCGATCGCTGGTCCACCTCGGAAAGGGGATCGCAGAGGCTGGTCGACTTCGAAGGCAAGGGCGCTCAATCGCGTGAAGCCCATCTGGCAGGCTACGAGCGCTATGCCGAAGGCTCCGATCGCTGGCTGGACCACTTTCTCGACCATCACGTTCTCCAGCAGCCGACCGTCGCGAGACGCGCCGCCGGCTAACAACAAAGCCGCTGCATCGATTCGGTCCGTCCTGAAGCCGATGGCCTTGTCGCATCTTTCTGCCTGCGCAAGGATTGTCATGTCCAAGATGCGAAAATGGGTGGGCTGGTATGGATCTCTTGATCAAGGGTGGCCGGGTGATCGATCCCGGCCAGGGTATCGATCGTTTAGCTGACGTCGCCTTCGCCGACGGCAAGGTCGTGCGGATTGACGACGACATCCCGCCCGACAACGCGAAGGCCGTCATCGATGCCGCCGGCAGGATCGTCACGCCCGGTCTCATCGATCTCCATACCCACGTCTATTGGGGCGGTACGTCGATTGGGATCGAGGCCGACAGCATCGCACGTCGCGCCGGCACCACCACCTTCATCGATGCCGGCACGGCCGGTCCCGCCAATTTCCTCGGCTTTCGACGCCATGTCATCGAGCATAGCCGAGCTCGGATTCTGGCCTTTCTCAACATTTCCTTTGCGGGGATCTTCGCCTTCAGCTCGAAGGTGATGGTCGGCGAGTGCGACGACATCCGCCTTTGCGACCCTGCCGAAGTCGTGCGCGTCGCACGCGACCATTTGGATCTCACGGTCGGGGTCAAGGTGCGCGTCGGCAAGATCGCGAGCGGTGCCGATGCCGCGCCCTACGGTCTCGCACGCATCGCAGCGGAGGAGCTATCTCTTCCGGTCATGACACATCTCGACCTGCCGCCGCCAACCCATGCGGACGTGGTGCCGACCATGAAGCCGGGCGACATCCTGACCCACTGCTTTCGCCCCTTCCCCAATGCGCCAATCATTTCGGAGCGGCAGATCAAGGCGGAGGTGCTTGCGGCCCGTGAGCGCGGCGTGGTGTTTGACATCGGCCATGGCATGGGCTCGTTCAGCTACGAGACAGCGCAAAAGATGATGCGGGAGGGCTTCATGCCCGACGTCATCTCAAGCGATGTGCACAGCCTCTGCGTGGACGGACCGGCCTATGATCTGCTGGTGACGCTTTCGAAATTCGTCTGCTTGGACATGCCGCTCCCGGAAATCGTACGGGCAGCCACCGTCGCGCCTGCAGCCGCGATCAATCGACCGGAACTCGGCACGCTGACGCCCGGCACCGTGGGGGACGCCAGTATTCTGGAACTTAGGGAGGGAGCCTTCGATTATCTTGATTCGACTGGAAGTGCGATGACCGGCAGCCACCGTCTGTTCTGCGACGGTGTGGTCATCGACGGCCGATGGTGGCCGAACGATGGCTGACGACGCCGAGCGTAATTTCAACGTCCGAGCCTTGGGTGAGATTGCTATCCGCTGCGCCGATCTTGAAAACATGGCGGCATTCTATCGCGACATCATCGGTCTCGAGCATCTGAGCGGCGATCACCGGGACGGGATCATCTTTTTCAAGATTGCCGAGGGTTTCGCTGGCCACACAGCCGTGCTTGCCCTGTTCCGCCCGGACGCGGGGCGCCCCGAACTGCACCCGCAAGGCACCGAACCACCAGCAACCGGCGCCGGTTCTTCATTGCATCACCTGGCCCTCAGCATGCCTTTCGACGAGCAGGAGGCGGTGATGCGCTGGTATAAGCGAAACGGTATCGAGTACCACGTTCAGATCTTCGATTGGATCGGCTGGCGCGGGATTTTCACGACGGACCCAGAGGGGAATACCGTTGAGCTGGTGGCCTATGACCGCTCGCTGCTAAAAACCGATTGAACTGCCTGACGCCAGGGCACTGGACCAACTAATACCAAGCTGGACAGTCTGGGTGCGTACCAGCGTTGTGACGATGACTGTCCGAACTCAGTGATGGTCAAGCCACTAAGCGGCCTGCTTGCTTTCCAGACCGAGTTCCCGCCAGACCGCCTGAAGTGCCTTGATCAGATCCGTCATGAGAACGTCGTCATGCAAAGGTGTCGGCGTGATGCGCAGACGCTCGGTGCCTTTTGGCACGGTCGGATAGTTGATCGGCTGGATGTAGATGCCGTGCTGGTCGAGCAGCATGTCGGATGCGCGCTTGCACAAAACAGGATCGCCGACCCAGACCGGCACGATATGCGAGGGATTGTCCATGACCGGGAGACCGGCAGCCTTCAGCCGGTGTTTCAGCGTGGCGGCGCGCTCCTGATGTTGTGTCCGGATGGGCTCACCCTGTTCCCGAAGATGGCGAACGCTCGCGAGCGCGCCACCGACGACGGCCGGCGCCAGCGACGTCGTGAAAATGAAGCCCGACGCGATCGAGCGGATCGCATCGATGATGTCGGCGTTCGCAGCAATGTAGCCGCCCATGCAGCCATAGGCCTTGGCGAGCGTACCCTGGATCACCGTCGGCCGGTGCATGACACCCCTGGCCTCGGCAACGCCGGCCCCGGTATGCCCGTACATGCCGACGGCATGAACCTCATCCAAGTACGTCAAGGCCTGATAGGCCTCGGCAAGATCGCAGATTTCTTCGATCGGACCGAAGTCACCATCCATCGAATAGACCGACTCGAAGGCGATCAGCTTCGGCCGGTCTGGATCCGCGGCCTTGAGGAGCTGCTCCAGATGCTCAAGGTCGTTGTGCCTGAAGATCACCTTCTCACAGCGGCTGTCACGAATGCCGTGAATCATGGACGCATGGTTTTTCTCGTCCGACAGGATCAGGCAGCCAGGCAACAGCTTGGCGATGGTCGAGATCGCTGCCTCATTGGCGACATAGCCGGAGGTCATCACCAGTGCCGCCTCGCGCTGATGCAATGAGGCGAGCTCGCGCTCCAGCAGAACGTGCAGATGGGTCGTGCCGGAGATGTTGCGCGTGCCGCCTGCCCCGGTGCCGTAGCCTTCGAGCGCCTCGGTCGCCGCACCGACCACGACGGAATTCTGGCCCATGCCGAGATAGTCGTTCGAGCACCAGATGGTCACCGCCTTGGGCCGATCCTCCGCGTCGAAATAACGTGCATGGGGGAAGCGACCGCATTCGCGGGCGAGATCGGCGAAGACCCGGTATCGACCCTCGTCTCGGATCGTGTCGACGGCGTCCTTGAAGAACCGATCATAGTCCATCGTCCATTCCTTCCACCTTGCAGCCGTCCGACCGGACCTGTTCGCCCGCGCGACGTCAAACCGGCACAACGCCTCTCTTTCGAATGTTTCCAATGTGCGATAGACATCGCATGAACATCGAAGGCTGCCAACACGATAGAAGATTATGTTTTCTTCATGATCCCCCGGAACCGGCAGCGCGAAGGCATCATCGTCCCCTAGTCTGCACGATAGCATCGACCCTGGCTGTGGCCCGTTTCACATGACCTCACATCCGCCTGTCTCAACATTTTCCGCTTCAGACCTCGTGGCACGCCTGGAGGGCAAGGGTCTCACATGGCTTGGCGCTTTCATTCCAGAGCCGGACGAGCGCCCTCTACCGGATCGAGCATCCCAGCCGCAAACGATCGCGATCATCGGCAATGTCGGTTCGCGGGTCTGGCCAGTCTTCGATGCCGCACGGGAGAGCCGGCCAGACCTGACGCTCGATCGCTGGACCGAAGAGGTGGTCGGCGACATCGCATCCGAGGCGGGCGTCGAGGCCGTCTACCCGTTCAAAGGCCCGCCTTATCACCCCTTCATCCTGTGGGCGAAGCGCAGCGGCAGCCTCTTTCGCTCACCGATCGGCCTCTCGATCCATCCGCGCTACGGCCTCTGGATCGCCTTTCGCGCCGCCCTCCTCATCGACTATCCGCTGGGCGACGGTACTCTTGAAATCGAGCCCGTTCAGGGCCGCCGCCCCTGCGACGACTGCGCAGACAAGCCCTGCCTGACAACCTGTCCGGTCGGCGCTTTTTCCGAGGCCGGCTACGATTTCGAGGCCTGCCTCGACCAGGTGGCATCACCGGTCAACACCTGTCGCGAAGGTGGCTGTCTCGCGCGCATCGCCTGCCCGGTCGGCAGGGAGTATCGCTACCAACCGGCCCACGCCGCCTTTCACATGGGCGAACTCCTCAAGGCCCAGGGACGGGCAGCGCCTGCAGGCTGACGTTCGCCTCACTTGACACCGGACACGGCGACTGGGCACCCTCGGATCAAGCAGGCAGTTTGTGCAGGGAGCCCCTACCGTGAAATTCTACGACTTCTCGCTCGCCCCGAATCCCAGGCGCGTACGCATGTTCCTTGCCGAAAAGGGCATGACCATTCCCTCGGTTCAGGTAAACACCCGGGAGCGCGAGCAGTTCTCCGACGACTTCAAGAAGGTCAGTCCGCGCAGCATCGTGCCGGTGCTGGAACTGGACGACGGCACCTGCATCGCCGAATCCGTCGCGATCTGCCGCTATATCGAAGAGATCCAGCCTGACCCATCGCTGTTCGGCCGCGACGCCAAGGAACGGGCGCTGGTGGATATGTGGAACCGCCACACCGAAACCGACTGCTATGGTGCCGCCGGTGAAATGGTCAGAAACAGCTTGCCGCTCTTCGCTGACCGCGGCCTTCCCGGCCTTCCCGGCGGTGTGCCGCAGATTTCGGCCTTGGCGGACCGCGGACGCGCGACGCTGGATCGCTTCATGCATTATCTGGACGATCACCTAGCTGACAATACCTACATGGTCGGCGACTATTTCTCGATCGCTGATATCACCGGCTTCATCACACTCGACTTCAGCCAGCGCGCCGACTATGCCCCTCCTGAAAGCTGCGGCAACGTGAAACGCTGGCGCGAGCAGATCGCAGAACGACCGAGTGCCTCGGCATGACCAAGCCGGTCTGCCTGGTCACTGGCGTCGGGCCCGACAAAGGCACCGGCGCCGAGATCGCCAAGCGTTTCGCCAAAGGCGGCTATCAGGTCGCCATGCTCGCGCGGGACAGCGAGCGTCTGGCAGGTCTCGAGAGTAAGATCGACGGTGCCCATGCTTTTCCCTGTGACGTCGCCGATCTCGACGCGCTGGTCAAAACCATCGCTGCGGTTCGCGACCGCATGGGGCCGCCAGCGGTCGTCGTCCACAACGCCCTTCGCTCCGTGCGCGGCTCGATCCTCGACCTGGATCCCGATGACCTCGAGAAAAATTTCCGGGTCAACACCACCGCCCTCCTCTACCTCGCCCGCGAAACCATCCCGGCCATGCTGGAAGCCGGCAAAGGAACGATCCTGGTCACCGGCAACACCTCGGCGACGCGCGGCAAGACCAATTGGGGCTTCTTCGCCTCAACCAAGGCTTCCCAGCGCATCCTCGCCGAGTCGATCGCGCGCGAGTTCGGACCCAAGGGCATCCACACCGCCTATTTCGTGATCGACGCAATGATCGACACGCCGCGCACCCGCCCGATCCTCGCCCCCGATAAGCCCGACGACTTTTTCGCCAGGCCATCAGCCATAGCCGAAGAAATGTACCGTGTCGCCCACCAGGACCCATCCACCTGGTCCTTCCTCGTTGAACTCCGCCCCTATCGCGAACCCTGGTAGGGCCGCGGGCCCTTGCGTTGACTTTTGGGAGTCCTTCATGAGCGCCTCGATCAATCGTCGCTTCGTCCTTGCGGAAAGGCCCGTCGGTCTGCCGACTGAGGACGTGTTTCGGTTGGAAGAAACGAGCATTCCCGAACCGGCCGACGGCGAAGTTGTGGCGAGGACGCTTTATCTCTCGCTCGATCCCTATATGCGTGGCCGCATGAACGACGCGCCCTCCTACGTACCGCCGCTGCAGCTTGGGGAGGTTATCACCGGCGGCACCGTCGGCGAGGTAATCGCGTCCCGAGCGGGCGGCATTGCCGAGGGCGATATCGTCGGAGGCTATGGCGGATGGCAGGAGTTTTTTCGCCTTAAAGCGAGTGAGGTCCGTAAGATCGATCCATCGATCGCGCCAATCTCGACCGCACTCGGCGTTCTCGGCATGCCCGGCCACACGGCCTATGGAGGCTTGACCGAAATCGGGAAGCCGCAAGCCGGTGAAACCCTGGTAGTCGCCGCGGCCTCGGGTGCCGTCGGCGCCATCGTCGGGCAGATTGCCAAGATCAAGGGATGCCGGGTGGTCGGCATCGCTGGCGGTGACGACAAATGCGCCCATGTGAAAGACGAACTCGGGTTCGATGCGGCGGTCAATTATAGAGAAGCCGATTTCGCCGAGCGGCTGGCAGCCGCCTGCCCCGATGGCATCGACGTCTATTGGGAGAATGTCGGCGGCCCGATCTTCGATGCCGTCTTACCGCTCCTCAACGATTTCGCGCGCATCCCGGTCTGCGGCCTGATCCACTGGTACAACGTCACCGAGATCCCCACGGTACCCGACCCGACACCGAAGCTGATGAGAAGTGTCCTGGTGAAACGCCTGACCATCCGTGGCTTCATCGTCTTCGATTTTGCGCATCTGCAGGACCAGTTCCTGACCGAGGTTGGTGCCTGGATTCGAGATGGAAAAATCCACTATCGGGAAGACATAAGAGACGGCTTCGAAAACGCCCCGGCGGCGCTGATCGATCTTCTCCAGGGCGGCAATTTTGGCAAGATGCTGATCCGCGTCGCAGCCGATGGCTGAGCGCAAACAAGGGCAACGTCGATGCATGTAACGTTCTACTACGACTATGGGAGTCCAGCCTCCTACCTTGCCTGGACCCAATTGCCTGCTCTCTGTGAACGGTACGACGCGGTCCTCGACTACCGACCGGTGCTCCTCGGTGGTTTGTTCAAGACCGTCGGCACGCGATCACCGGCCGAGATCGACTCAAAGAAGACGTGGTTCTTCGACGACATGCAGCGCTACGCCGAACTCTACGGCGTTCCCTTCCAGTACAACCCTTACTTCATCATCAACGCGCTGCCGCTGATGCGCGGTGCGCTTTGGGCCGAAACTGAAGGGTGCCTCGAGAGCTATAATCGCATCATGTTTGCAGCCTGCTGGGCGGATGCGCGAAACATGAACGACCCCGTTGAAATTATGGCTGTGCTGAAGGCGGGCGATTTCAATGCCGATGCAGTGGCCGCCGCCATCCAGACCGACGAGATCAAGCAAAGGCTGATCGCGGTCACGCAGGATGCGGCTGATCGCGACGTCTTCGGCGTGCCGACCATGATCGTCGGCGATACGCTCCATTTTGGCCAGGACCGGCTTGACTGGATCGAAGAGGCGCTCGCCAACGATCAGACGGCCAAATAACGCCGTTCCAGATGGGCAAGATAGGGTTCGAGCGTCAGCTCCTCGCCGGTTGCGTCCTTGAGCAATGTCTGCATCTCCACCAGCGAACCGCGCTCGTGAACATGTCGACGCAGCCAGGTGATCAGCCTGGAGAAATCACCCCGCGCAATATCCTCTTCGATACCCGATTCGGCATGACGCAGGGCACTGAATAGCTGGCCCGCCGCGATCGCGCCAAGCGTGTAGCAAGGGAAATAGCCAATGGCACCGCCTGGCCAGTGGATGTCCTGGAGGCAGCCGTTAGCGTCGTCGGCGGGTGTGACGCCCAGCAAGTCCTTCATGCTATCGTTCCAGGCGCCCGGCAGATCGGCAAGTGCCAGATCGTCCGCAAGCAGCGCCTGTTCCATCCGATAGCGAAGGATAATGTGCAACGGATAGGACACCTCATCGGCATCGACCCGAATGAGGCCGCGCTCGACCCAAATAGCGTCACGATAGAGATTGTCCGGGCTGAAAGACGCGCGCTCCCCGAACACCTCGGCGAGGTGGGGTGATAGAAAGCGAAGGAATTCGGGAGAACGGCAGACCTGCATCTCGATCAGAAGAGACTGGCTTTCATGCACCGCCATGCCGAGTGAGCCACCGACCGGCTGGCCCCGCCAGGCCTTGGGCAGGCCAGCCTCGTAAAGCGCATGGCCGGTCTCATGGAGTACCCCCATCAGGGCCGATGTGACTTCCGCTTCGTCATAGCGCGTGGTGATGCGCACATCGTCAGGCGTGCCGCCGCAAAACGGATGCTGGCTCTCATCGAGGCGGCCTTGATCGAAGTCGAAGCCGAGCGCCGTCATCAGCTTCTTGCCGAGTGCCTTTTGCTTCGCTGGCGGAAAAGGCCCCTCGATCGCAGCAGGCTTTTGCTGACCCGCCAGGACCTTATCGAGAAAATCCGGCAAAACGCCGGCTAGGCGATCGAAGATCGGATCGATCGTCGACTGGCGAAGGCCAGTCTCAAAACCGTCGAGAAGCGCGTCATAGGGAGCGAGATCGAAGGTCTTTGCCAGACATGACGCCTTATCCCGTGTCAAGCTGAACACCTCCTCCAGATCCGGCAGAAGGCCGGCGAAGTCCGCCTTCACACGGGCATCCCGCCAGGTCATCTCAGCGCGGTTGGTCGCTTTGGCCATGGCGCTGACCAGGGCCGGATCAATGGCGGCAGCGCGGCGCTGCTGAAGGCGCATACGCTTGAGGTTGGCGGTCTGCCAGGGGTCGAGCTGACCCGAGCCTGCTTCCGCCTCGTCTAGAAGATCCGGCAGATCCGGCGCTGTCGCGATCTCATGCGCCATCGCCGAAAGCGTCGCGATCTGCTCGCCCCGCGCCTCGCTGCTGCCCTTCGGCATCATGGTCTGTGCGTCCCAGCCGAGAATCGCGAGGGCATCACCGATATCGGA
>JBCCIN010000090.1:0-13520 GCA_039028235.1 Pseudomonadota bacterium | reverse complement strand
TTCCATCGCTGGCTGCCGGCCGCGATGGTCGCGCCGACGCCGGTGAGCGCTCTTCTCCACGCCGTCGCCGTGGTCAAGGCAGGTGTGTTTTCCGTCCTCAAGGTCGCCGTCTACATCTTCGGCATCGATCTTTTGTCGTCGACGGGGGCAAGCTTTTGGCTGGCTTACATCGCTGGCGCAACCATTATCATCGCGTCCCTAGTGGCCATGCGAAAAGACAATCTGAAGGCGCGGCTTGCTTATTCCACGGTTAGCCAGCTTTCCTACATCGTGCTCGGCGCCATGCTGGCCACGTCCGCAGGTGCTATCGGCGGCGCCATGCATATCGCGATGCATGCCTTCGGCAAGATCACGCTCTTCTTTTGCGCAGGCGCCATAATGGTCGCGACCCATAAGACAGAGATCAGTCAGATGCACGGCCTTGGTCGACGAATGCCGCTGACCTTCATCGCCTTTGGTGTTGCCGCCCTGAGTATCATCGGTCTTCCGCCGCTTGGCGGTGCTTGGAGCAAATGGCAACTCGGCCTCGGTGCCGCAGAAACCGGACAATCGATCCTTGTTGCCATTTTGATGATTTCGTCGCTTCTTAACGTCGCTTATCTCATACCAGTCGCCGTGCGTGCATTCATGCCGGTACCAACCACGAATGAACAAGAAGCGCTATCGGAGCAGGACGCGCGCTGGCGTCTTGATGAAGCTCCGCTGCTCTGTGTCGTGCCGCTTTGCATGACGGCCATGGGCTGCTTTGCTCTCTTTCTTTTTGCCAACGACATCTTTGCCTTTCTGCAGCCCATTGCGTCAGGAGGAAAGCCATGACCGAATCTTCGCCGGAGGTGGCTGAAGGACGTTATTGGCTCGATCAACCCAAGAACGTCACGCTCATCGTTTGGATCCTGGTAGTAGTTTGCGTGCTGTTGTTTTTTGCCGACGCATTTTATCACAAACACTCTCATTTCGAGATCGAGGATCTGTTTGGCTTCTATGGCGTCTACGGCTTCTTCGTTTGTGTAGCACTCGTTCTTATCGCCAAATCCTTGCGCACGATTTTGATGCGCTCTGAAGACTATTACGAAAGCGAACATGAGGCTCACCGGACTTCCGGCAAATCGCTTCACACCCATGAGTAGTCTCTCACCAGGCCTTATTTTGATTCTCGGTGCCCTTGCGGTGCCGCTTTTCCGCGGAACTGCGCGGCAATTCTACATGCTCGCCTTGCCCGTCATGGCTCTTCTGACGAGCTCGTTTTTGCTCGAGTCCGGAGTTCATGGTGAATTGACTTTGTTGGGTGTTGAACTCGAGCTCGTGAGGGTCGATCGGCTCTCGACGATTTTTGGCATTATTTTCTCCATCGCCGCGGCTCTCGCCGTGCTCTACAATCAACACGATCAGGATCCAGTGCAGCAAATCGCTGGGCTGATCTACGCTGGCGCGGCAATCGGAGCCGTCTATGCTGGTGATCTCCTGACGCTGTTTATATTCTGGGAGCTCACGGCGATCTCTTCGGTCTTTCTGATCTGGGCCTCGAAGACGGAGAGAGCGTACAGCGCCGGTATGCGCTATCTCATCATTCAGGTTGGCTCCGGCGTACTGCTTATGGCGGGCGCTCTTCTCCACTACGCCGACACGGGCTCTCTGACCTTTGACGAGCTCGGCCTGAACGGTGTCGGCAATACGCTGATATTCCTAGCGTTCGGCATCAAATGCGCGTTCCCGCTGCTGCACAACTGGCTCGAGGACGCTTATCCCGAGGCCACTGTCGGCGGCACGGTCATGCTCAGTGCTTTCACCACGAAGCTGGCCGTCTATTCACTGGCACGCGGGTTTCCTGGAACCGAAATCTTAGTTTATATCGGCGTTACGATGACGGCCTTTCCGATCTTTTATGCGGTGATCGAGAACGATCTTCGTCGGGTGCTCGCGTACAGCCTCAACAACCAGCTCGGCTTCATGGTTACGGGCATCGGCATCGGGACACCGCTAGCCATCAATGGCACCGCGGCGCACGCCTTTTGCCATATTCTCTACAAGGCCCTTCTTTTCATGTCGATGGGGGCGGTCCTGCACCGCACAGGTACTATCAAGGGCTCCGAACTTGGCGGACTCTACAAGTCGATGCCTTGGACAACCGGCTTTTGTATCGTTGGCGCTGCGTCGATTTCCGCCTTCCCGCTGTTCAGTGGCTTCGTTTCGAAGTCGATGATTCTGACGGCCGTAGCCGAACAGGGCTATTTCGTGCCATGGCTTCTTCTTCTGTTCGCGTCGGCAGGTGTTTTTCACCATTCAGGTATCAAGATTCCGTTCTTCGCCTTCTTCGCTCATGACAACGGCATGCGTGTCCAAGAAGCGCCCAGGAACATGCTGATAGCGATGGGGATCGCGGCCTTTCTGTGTGTCGGTATCGGCGTCTTTCCGCAACCGCTTTATGCTCTGCTACCTCACCCTGTCGACTATCATCCCTACAGCACATATCACGTCATCAACCAGCTTCAGCTTCTGCTGTTCTCCGCGCTGGCCTTCACATGGCTGATGCGTACCGGCGTTTATCCGCCAGAGCTGCGGTCAACAAATCTCGACTTCGACGTTGTCTACCGGCGAGGCTTGCCGGCATTGACACGGGGGCTCATCAGTCTCGTCCAACCGATGGACAAAGCAGTCCGGGAAGGCGCCGTGAGAGTTCTTCACCGCATCGTTGCTGGATTTTATCGTTATTCTGGCCCGGGTGGCTCGCTTGCGCGCACACTCGGTGCGGGCAGTATGGTCTTTTGGGTACTGGCCATGCTCGCGGCCTATCTTCTGATTTCACTCGCGGGCACCTGAGCCCAACGGCGCTTAGATCACGCCAGTCTTGCGTAGAGAATCGATCTCCTCAGGCGCATAGCCGATGCGTTCGAGAATCGCCTCGGTATGCTCGCTAAGGGCAGGTGGAGGCATCCGAAGTCGTGCTGGCGTGACGCTGAGTTTCACTGGGAAGCCGGTAAATTTCATGATCGTATCACCAGGGCAGGTGAGAACCATCTCTTGTGCGAGGACTTGGGGATCGTTGAAGACTTGATCCAGCGTCTGCACACGCCCGGTTGGAACCCCAGCACGATTTAAGACGTTGATCCAATGATCGACATCGGCCTTTTCGGTCTTGGCATTGATCAGTTGGCGCAGCTGCTCTCGATGGGCGAGGCGAGCCTGATTTGTGGCATAGACCGGTTGCTCGAGTAGATCGGAAAGATCCAGTGTGCTCAGGAAACGCTCGACGAAGATGTCGTTGCTGGGTGCAACGGCAATCTCACCGTCCTTGGCCTTGAACAGGCCGTAAGGATAAACGATCGGATGGTCGTTACCGGTACGTTTGGGCTGCTCGCCCGTTGCAAAGTAATGTGCGGAAAAGTAGGCAAGCGTGCTGATGAGACTATTGTTCAGGCTTGCCTCGACCCGTTGTCCTTCACGCAGTTTTGTGCGGCCGCGGGCCAGGAGAGCGGTGACCACGCCAAACGCGGCGTAGAGGCCGGCGAGCAGATCGCTGATGGGCGGCCCGGCGCGCAGTGGCTCGCCTTCTGGTGGGCCATTGATGCTCATGAAGCCGCTCATCGCCTGCCCGATGAAGTCAAACGCGGGGCGCTCGACATAGGGCCCGGTACTGCCATAGCCGTTGATGCTGCCAACAATTAGGCCAGGATTGAGCTGATCCAGCTTTGCCTGATCGAAGCCCATCCTATCGAGGACGCCTGGACGGTAGTTTTCGAGAAGCACGTCCGCATGTTCGATGAGCCTGGCAAGAATGACCTTGCCGGGATCGGTGTAGAGATCTGCAGTGATCGACTTCTTGTTTCGATTGAACTGCGCGAAATAGTAGCTCTTGCCATTTACCTTGGCGCCCTGGCGCCGGGTCGGGTCTCCCTTGCCCGGTGCCTCCACCTTGATGACCTCGGCGCCCATGTCCGCAAGGAGTTGCGAGCAGAACGGTCCGGCGACGATCCTAGTGAGATCGACAACCCTGATACCGGAAAGCGGCATGTCCTATCCGACCGCCGTCTCGACCTGATCCATGGCGGCAAGATTCGATCGCGGCCCAGCCTTCATTACTTGACCGGGAAGGGATCTGCCGACGACCTGCTCGACTTGCCTGGCGACCGCGCAGAGTTTCTCCAGATCGATGCCGGTCTCGATTCCCATCTCATGCAGGAGAAACACCAGATCTTCCGTGCAGATATTGCCGGTGGCGCCGGGCGCAAAAGGACAGCCGCCAAGGCCGGCGAAGGAACTCTCGTAGCGATCGATTCCCTCGTCCAGCCCAGCCATGACATTGGCGAGGCCGATCCCGCGGGTATTGTGAAAATGCAGCGTGATCGGGAGCTCAGGGACTTCCCTTTTCAGATGGCGACAGCGCTCGGCGACCAGCGGCGGCGTTGCCATGCCGGTCGTGTCACCGAGCCCGACTCCGACCATGCCGAACTCGGAAAAGTGCTTGGCAATCATGCCGATCTGCTCGACGCGAACTTCACCTTCGAACGGACATCCGAAGGATGTTGCGATCGCGCCGCTTACCGGCCTGCCGGCAGCCTCGGCAATGCGCATGACCTCCTCGAAGCGCCGAAGCGAATCGGCAATGGCGCTGTTGACGTTTTTTCGATTGTGGCTCTCTGATGCGGATATGAAGACACGAAGCTCGTCGACACCGGCCTCGACTGCGCGCTCAGCTCCTTTCGCATTTGGAACGAGCGCGACCAGGTGCGCGCCCTTGGAGCGGTCGAGTTCGGCGAGAACCTCGGCGGCGTCCGCGAGCTGTGGCACAGCGCGCGGTGACACGAAAGAGGAGTACTCGATCTCCTTGACGCCCGCATCGATCAATCCGTTGATCAGCTCGATCTTGGTGGCGGTGGGAACGAAGTCCTGCTCGATCTGCAGACCGTCTCTCGGGCCGACTTCACCTACGAGAACGCTCTTGGGACGTGTCATCTCGTCTCCCTGACTCGTCATGAAAAGCTGCGGGTCAATGGCAGTCTAAACCGATCGCACTGTGAATGACATGCCCCTGAGATACCTGCCTTGACAAGCGGTGTCTTCGGTCGAACAACGAGTCAACGTTCTTGTTCCGTAGGAGTTCTTCATGCGCGTGCCTCTCATCGTTCTCTGCTTGGTCATGGCCGCGAAGACGGGTCTCGGCGCCGACCGGTCGACCATCAAGATCGGCACGGAAGGTTTCTACCCACCATGGAACGTGGTCGGCGATGGGGGTGAGCTTGAGGGCTTCGAGATCGATCTCGCCAACGACTTATGCCGGCGGATGAAGGTTACCTGCGACATCATCGGACAGCGCTGGGACGGGATGCTGCCGGCGTTGACCAGCGGCAAATTCGATCTGGTGATGGCTGGCATGATGATCACCCAAGAGCGCGAGCAGATCATCGACTTCTCGGCCTGTTACGCAGCTGATGTTGCGGCCTTTGCTGTCAGGGCTGATCATGCTCTTGCCCAAACTATCACGCCATCTGCAAAGGTTGATCTAACCACTTTCTCACCTGAGGCGAAGGCCGCGGTCACCGCTCTCCGTCAGGCCTTGGCTGGCACCGCCGTTGGCGTCCAAGTGGCGACCACCCACGCTGACTTTGTCAAAAGCTATCTTGGGGATCTGGTCGACATCACCTACTTCGACACCCTTGAGAACCTGGCGCTCGATCTTAACGCACAGCGTATCGACGCTGCCTTGTCGTCGAGGGCCTACTGGATGCGACTTGCCGAGAGTGAGACCGGCGAGGATCTTGCTGTCATCGGGCCCGATATGATCGGCGATGTCTTTGGACGAGGCGTCGGTATAGGCCTTCGCAAAGATGACCCCAAGCTTCGTGCGCAAGTGAACAACGCCATCGAAGATGCGTTGGCTGACGGCACGGTGGCAAGACTGGCCAGGCAGTGGTTTGGCTACGATCTATCCTGCTGATGCTGTGAGCGCGATGCCCCCAGCCTGTCAGCCATCTGGAAGTGGTCAGCTCAAAAAGACGGGGTAGAAGAAACCTTTGCCGTCATAGAGCCAGCGTTAGCGGCTCCTGCCGGTCAGGTCGAGCGGCAGCTGCAGTTGATCCTGCTGATGTCTGTCCAACATGTCGCTTACCGCATAGCGTACGAGCCAGGCGAGAGACACACGGTATTGTTCGGCCAGTTTGGTCAACTGAGCGTGATCCTGTTCGTCGACCGTGACCGTGATCCGAGTTGCCAGCTTATTCTCCCGCCCGGCTCGCATAGCAGAGCTCGTCCTCCCAAGCGCTGCATCACTGTGGTGAACGGAACAGCAACGTAATGCGATTTGATGATCAGAGTCAACAAGCACGGCTGCCTTTTTTTGTGGTTGCTGGTTCTTGTCACGCTATTTCTGTTGTCGTGGGGAAGGCTGCGGCAACTCGCGCACAATAAAATGAAGAAACCAGGAAAAAGCCGCGCTTACAGCCCTTGGTTATTGCTCTGGACAGGTAGCGATCGATGTCGTCACAGGTCCAGCCGAGTTATGCTATTGGCCGATTTTTTCATCGGCCGCTCGCTTATGGGCGGCGAGGGCCATCAACCGCCGGTCGCGCCATTCGCAGCGCTCGGGGAGATCACCGACGGGGCAGTGTTTTCGACGCTCGGCATTCAAGTCGTCCGCAAGGGCTTCGCTCCAATCGAGCGGCTCTCTGGTCGACTGTTCGATGCTCTCGTAGAGCGGTCCGTAGCGTGCCATGTAGTCGGCGATGCCGCCTGGCGCGTTGAGATCGATCGTCTCGAAGGGACCCATGAAAGACCAGCGCCGGCCGATGCCATCCCGGATTGCGATGTCGATGTCCTCGGCTGTGCAGACGTCATCCTCGATCAGACGCAATGCCATGGTCAGCAGAGCGCCTTGCAGCCGGTTGGCGACAAATCCGGGGATCTCCTTGTTCAGTCTGATCGGTGATTGCCCGATCGCGGTCATCAGATCGAACGTGCGATCGATGACACTCCTGTCCGTCCAGGGCGCGGGGCAAAGTTCGACCAGGGGCGTGACCGACGGCGGGTTGATCGGATGGGCGACAAGGCAGCGCGAGCGGCAGGCCAGGTTTTCGGTGAAGGCCGAGGCGGGAATGCCGGATGTTGAGCTTCCGATGATCGTATCGTCGTCGATGAGCTGATCGAGCTCGCCGTAAATCTCGCGCTTGACCTCCAGCCGTTCCGGCACGCTCTCCTGAACATAAGCGGCTCCGGCGACCGCATCGCTCGGTTTAATCGACCAATGAATGCGCTGGAAAGCTGCATCCGCATCGTCGACCAGCTTGAAGCGCGCTAGGTCGCTCAGACGTGACGCGATGTTGGCCTGTGCTTGTTCAATGGTCAGTGGCGACGAGTCGTAGAAGGCGACCTGGTAGCCGGCGCGCGCGAAGACGATCGCCCAGGCCTGCCCGATCAATCCACCACCGATCAACCCAATCTTGTCCACGATCGCCTCCTTCGCATTGCGCCGAAGCGAGGCTATCGCATCCGGACTGGCGATGTCATCGATTTCCCGCCTTCCGGACGACGATGTGGATCAGGCGGCTTGCTTCGGCAGACGGACGGTGAACGTCGACCCTTCGCCCTCGATGCTGTCGACCTCCATCCTGCCGCCATGCATATCAATGAAGTGTTGAACCAGATGCAGACCGATGCCGGAGCCAGCAATGCCTGTTGAGGTGCTGGCTCGAAAAAACCTGTCGGAGAGTCGACTGAGCTCGTTCTTGGGAATGCCGACCCCCTCATCCCGAACTGATACGATCACCTCGCCGCCGTCGGCATTCTCCGAGCAATGTACGTGAATCGTTGTTCCTGCGGGTGAATATTTGACAGCGTTAGAAGCGAGGTTGGAGACGACCTGGCGGATCAGCTTCGGATCGGCGATGATTTGTTCGGGAAGGTCGTCAATCGCCATTTCGAACCTGTGATCCGGATAGACGTCCGAGTAGCTCTCGCAGATCTCCCTGATGATGTCGTTGAGATTGCACGGCTCTGGTGCGTAGTTGATTCGGCCTTCTTCGAGCCGTGCCGCGCTCAGAACGCTTTCCATCAGTTCGGTCAGTCTCGCGACCGATCGTCGGATCTTGTGCACCGCCTCGCCGGCGCGTTCCGGCGTCATCTTGCCGAGCCTGCGGATCAGACGCTGGGCGCTGCCATCAATGATCGCAAGCGGTGTGCGGAACTCGTGGGAGACCATCGAAACGAACTGGCGCTGCAGTCCGTTGATCTCCCGTTCCTTGGCAAGTTCGGTTTCGAGATCGCGTTGTCGGGCGATCTTCTGTTCCGCTTGAACCTGTTCAGAGATGTTCGTACCGGTACCACGATAACCTCTGAAGACGCCCAGATCATCGAACACCGGCACACCGCTGATTGAGATGTGATAGATGGTCCCATCGCAACCCAGCTTGGCATAGCGAAAGTCGCGAAATGGTCGGCGTTGTTTCAGATCGTCAAAATGCCGGCGCCAGTTGTCGTCGAGCTCAAGGACGATATCGGTGCGCCTCTTGCCCAGCGTCGCTTCGATGTCGGTTCCCGAAAGTTGGCGTGCACGGTCGGAGAAATAGCTGAAGCGAAGTTCAGCATCCATTTCCCAGAACCAGTCAGAAGACACGTCCGCGAAGTCCTGCAAACGCCGTTTCGCCACTTTCATGTCGGTGATGTCGATCTCGCTGACCAGGATCGAGTCTTCGCCCGTCACCGCATCTTTGCTGCTGCGCACGGTGACTTCATGCCAGCGCATGCCGCTGGCCGTATTCATTCGTACGGATCGTTTGGTGCTGCCACTTCTCTCAAGCGCCCGCTCTATCGCTTTCAGGTCGCCCGAATCCGCAAACTGCCGATCCAAGGTCATGGGTCCGGCGCCATAGGCGATGCGCGCAGCCGGATTGCGATAGAGCTGATCGCCGTTCGCGCGGAACAGCGAGATCATCGCCGATGTATGAAGCAGAGCATCCGCGCTTCGCAGGGTTTCCGGTGCCAGGGCTTCGGCTTCGGTGCCCTCGCACAGCATGGCCATCTGACCGTCCGGGAGGCGAATGCCGCGGAACACGACCTGCATCGTCGTCGGCACGTCGTTGGGATAGAGCGTCCAGAGCTCCGAGAAGGAAGCGTCACGGGCAATGAAGTCATCTCGATATTGATTCAGGCGCAGTTTGACTGACGCCGACATATCGCGTCCCAAATCGCGGCTTCGAAGCTCTTCCAGAGACACCGACTGCCACGCTGCGAGTGCAGAGTCGTTCGCCCAAAGGATGCGTTTCTCTTCGAAGTCGAAGACCCAGAGCGCCGCTTTCAGCCGATCGACGAACTGTTCTGCCAGCACCCCATGAAAGTAGCCTGGATCAGGAGCCGCCATGCCGCGCGCAGACGGATCACGCAGCGGCCGCGGCAAAGGTGGGCATCGCCATGTGACCTTTCACCTGTTGAACGCGCGCGAGCCATCTCTTGACGCCCGGATAGTCGGAAAGATCAAAACCGCCTTCATCGGCGACGTGGGTATATCCGTAGACTGCGATGTCCGCGATCGTGTACCGGTCGCCGGCCACGAAGTCCTGATTGTCCAGATGACGATCGAGCCTGGCGAGGCCATCCCTGCCCTTCTCCTGCCATGCCGCGATCTGATCCGCCATTTCCGCCTTTTTGGCGGGGAGGATCGTGGTGAAGAACCGGGCGGGCGAGATATTCGGCTCGAGCTTCGTCTGCTCGAAGATCATCCATTGTACGGCCATGGCCTCTTCGTAGGCGCTTTTGGGGAACAGATCCGAGCCTTTTGCCAGGTACCAGAGCATGGCGTTGGATTCGGCAATGCTGGCCCCGCTTTCCAGGTGCAGAAATGGCACGGTGCCGTTGGGGTTGAGGGCGAGAAACCAGTCTTTGCGTGTCTCGCCGGCGAGCACGTCCACCCAGACGGTTTCGTAGGCGATGCCCAGCTGGCTCATCACCAGGTGAGCCTTGTAGCAATTGCCGGAGCCGAAGGTCGCGTAAAGCTGATGCATGCCAAGATGATCCCGCGTTTGTGCAGGGTCACCTTACGGCACCGTTGGTTTAATATTGGTTAATCGATGCTATCAGAATGAGGGCTCGATCCAGGTCCTCAGTCTTCCAGACCGAGCGCCTCACCCTCGTCCAGAAGATCGATGCCGGGGCCTTCCTTGCTTCCGAGACCGGCGGCCTCCCGGATTTTCTTCTCGATCTCGTCGGCGATTTCGGGATTGTCGCGAAGGAAACCCTTGGCGTTCTCGCGGCCTTGGCCGATGCGCTGGCTGTTGTAGGAGAACCAGGAGCCACTTTTTTCAACAAGATCAGCCTTGACCCCAAGGTCCAGCAATTCGCCGGTCTTGGAGATCCCCTCGCCATACATGATGTCGAACTCGACCACGCGGAACGGTGGGGAGACCTTGTTCTTGACCACTTTGACCCGGGTCTGGTTGCCGACCACCTCGTCCTTGTCCTTGATCTGGCCGATGCGGCGGATGTCGAGGCGAACGGAGGCGTAGAACTTGAGCGCATTGCCGCCGGTGGTGGTCTCGGGGCTGCCGAACATCACGCCGATCTTGAGGCGGATCTGGTTGGTGAAGATCACCATGCAATTCGAGCGATTGATGCTGCCCGTCAGCTTCCGGAGCGCCTGGCTCATCAGGCGCGCCTGAAGGCCGACATGGCTGTCGCCCATCTCGCCTTCGAGCTCGGCCTTAGGCACCAGGGCGGCGACACTGTCGATCACCACGATATCAACAGCACCCGAGCGCACAAGGGTGTCGGCAATCTCGAGGGACTGCTCGCCGGTGTCCGGCTGGGAGATGAGAAGCTCGTCGATATCGACGCCGAGCTTTCGGGCATAGCCGGGATCGAGGGCGTGCTCCGCATCGACGAAGGCGCAGACCCCGCCCTTTTTCTGGGCTTCTGCGATGCAATGGAGCGTGAGCGTGGTCTTGCCCGAGCTTTCCGGCCCGTAAATCTCGACGATCCGGCCCTTGGGCAGGCCGCCGATGCCAAGCGCGAGATCGAGGCCAAGGGAGCCGGTGGGAATGGCCTCGATATCCACGGCGGTGCCCCTGGCACCCAGCTTCATCACCGAGCCCTTGCCGAAGGAGCGCTCGATCTGTCCGATCGCCGCGTCCAGGGCCTTTTGCCTGTCGTTCGCTGCGCGCGTCGCGCTGGTCGCCAGCTCAGCCATGATATCAGTCCAATCCGCCTGCTTGCCATCTTGCACGATGATGCCAAGCGTTATAGCGGTGGAAGGGCGGCGCGGAAAGAGTTGCTGGACAAAAGGCAAGGCCGGAATGGTCTTCGGCGAGGGTGTGTGTCGTCGGAACGCTGTTCACGTCAGACCATTTGCCGGGCAAGCGCTTAAACAGGAGGTCTGGGATGACGGTCTTTTCAATCGGGCCCGGTGATGCTCTGTTCTACGACCATGAGCGGCCTCGTCAGGATGACGGCGCCACCTTCGTCTTCTTCAATGCGCTCACCGGCGATACCGGCGCCTGGGAGGCCGAGATCGGCCCCGCCCTTCGAGACGCCGGCCATGGCACGCTGATGTGGAATTTCCGAGGGCAGAAGGACAGCCCGTTCAGCAGTCCCGACGTCATCACCGCCGATGGCATCGTTCGGGATGCGATCGCCCTCCTTCAGGATATGACGCCACGCCGCCCTGTCTATGTCGGCCTTTCCATCGGTGGTCTGTTCGCCGCCCAGGCTCATCTTCAAGGCGCGCGCTGCGATGGCCTTTTGCTCATCAATACGCTCCGAAAGCCTGGGCCTCGCCTCGATTGGACCAACCGCGCCGCCCATCGCGCGGCCATCGTCGGAGGCGGTCGTCTCATTCAGGACCTGATGCTGCCTCATTTGACCGGGCCTGCCTGGCAGGCGGCCAACGGCACGAATTTCCTGGGCGACGACCCCTACGAACCTCTCGCTCCCGACAGCGGTGCCGCCCGCCTGCTGGCTGCCGGCATCGGCGCCGATTGGAACGTTCTGTACGAAGAACTCGACATGCCGGTGACGGTGCTGAGCGGGCTGCAGGACCATGTTTTCTACAATGCTGCGGATGTAGCTGAACTTCTTAAGCGATTGCCGAACGCCGAAAAAATCGACATCGCCGATATCGGCCATCTGGTCACGATGGAGCGTCCGGCGGCCATCACCCGCGCCTGCCTGGCGCTCGCCGATCGGCTGACCTAATGGTCTGACTACGTCGTTGATTGAGTAGAGAACAAAGGGCGCAACGTGCCCTGGCGGACAATGTTGAGGGCGGGCACAATCGGCCGTCGCAGGCACACGATCGAGTCGTTGGTCCGACGGTTCGGCAGACGCGCGTGAAACTCGGAAAACATTAGCGTACAGATCGGCAAAATCCGGAACACAAATCAGCCAAATAATACCTAAATAAAGATAGATAATTTTTTCTTGAGACGTAACGAATTGTTAACCTGGTACGGTCATTCTGATTTCATCAACCAATGAAGAAACGCACCAGGAAGCCGATGACATGATCCGGATCGCCGATGCCTTCGTCCTCGCCACCACGCTGGTCGTCGGTGTCGCTCAAGTCAGTGCTTCGCCGCTGATCACGCTCTCCAACCTGGAACTTGGCGGCGAGCTCGATCTGGAGGCACCGGACAGCGCGGCCTCGGGGGATGGTTCGACCACGCCGGCGGCGCTGAGCGGCCTTGCCGATTCCGACAGTGTGATTGGCGAGCATGCGTCCGGTGTCGCATCGGCCGGGCGGACGTTCGAACTCACAGGCGAGGACTCGTCATCCCTCGACTACCCGCTGACCAGCTCGATTTCCTTCGGCATCGCCTATGAGCTCGAAGATGCGGAGGATGTGGCCGCGGCGCTGATCGAGAATGGCGTGGTGCAGGACGACCATCTCAACCACAGCCTGGTCGTTCAGACGATCTGGCGCTTCGGCAACACCGACTGACGGGCGTCGCCCGTGGGTCAACAGAGAATTCAGCTTCCTTCGCGGAAATCGATCGAGAAATGAGCGCCGACTATCCTCGGGATCGCCTGCTCGCCAGCGGGTTTTCCAGTTTCAATCGCTTCCCGTATATCTTCGATTACCGGTCTCGCCGAGGCGAAATAGCCATGGCCGAGATCGAGCATGCCGAGACTCCTGATGCGATGGTCTCCAGCCCCGGCACGACGGTCACCGGCGGTTCGATGCCGGCACGGGGATCGTCATGTATCCGCCTTGGCGCCCGCCTTTGCTTATCCGCTCTTGAAATTTCCTTCTCTAGGCTTGCGAAAGTGGTAGAGCTGCCAACGTTTACTGCGGCTTCGAGTCGACGGATCAGCGCGCCTGGTCAGGTTTCGGCTTTCCTTGATGGGGAAACGCGCACTCCCTCAGACAACCTCCACGCCGGCATAGCGCTTCAGCCCGGAGATCCCGTCGAGCTCGCCCTGGCCCTTGCTCCGCATGATGCGGCAAAGGGTGGCCGCCTGGCCGGACATCGGTGTAGGCACCTTCAGATCGCGGGCGATGTCGTGGAGCATGTCGAGGTCTTTCATGCACTGGAAGAGATAGC
>JBCCIN010000089.1:0-13867 GCA_039028235.1 Pseudomonadota bacterium | reverse complement strand
GGAGAAGGGAGGGAAAGTCCATGACGTGCCTTGCCATCACACGCTTGATGAGTATCTGACGGAATATCTTGAAGTCACCGGTCTGGCAGGCCGTCCATCGAACCCGCTTTTTCCCAGCATCGATCGGGTCACAAAAAACCTCAGCGACCGGCCGCTCGCCGACGGCAATGTCCGCACCATGATCAACCGTCGGGCCAGCGCTGCCGACATCACCGCCAGAATCTCCAATCACACCTTTCGTGCCTCCGGCATTACCAACTATCTGGAGAACGGGGGTGTCCTGGAAAAGGCGGCGACCATGGCTGCCCATGCCTCGACCCGCACCACCCAGCTCTATGACCGCCGAAACGACCAGCCCGCCCTCGATGAGTTCGAGCGGATCCGCATCTAAGGGCCTGGCCGCAGCATTCGACCATCGTTCGGATGGCTCGGATGGATGGAATTCGACCTCATCGGGGTGCGCGCTGGCTGTTCGATCCCGAGCAGGCTGGGTTGGCCATACGGCATATGGTAGGCCTACGGTCTACTTAAAATATTACCGAAATCCTACATCTTACTTTTATATTACCGTAGGATTACCTATTTCCATAAAATTTCCCCAAAAATCATAAGAAAAACCTGCGGTAAGATGGCGGCCTACCAGATTACTATTGGTTTACCGTAGGATTACCGTTATATCATTTGCATCCCATTCCCGAGGGGAGGCACCATGCCCGTCATCGTTCTCGCCAGCCCGAAAGGCGGCGTCGGCAAGAGCACCACCGCTCTGGTGCTCGGCACCACCCTTGCCGAACGCGGGGCCGGGGTCACCGTCATCGATGCCGATCCGAACCAGCCGATCGTCGGCTGGGCCGCGCTGCCGGGCTGCCCGCCCACCCTCGACGTCCAATCCTGCACCAGCGAAAAGGCGATCATCGGCACCATCCGCAAGGCGTCGGAGCGCTCGCCTTTCGTCATCGTCGACCTGGAGGGCACCGCAAATCTTCTGGTGGCCTACGCGATCAGCCGCGCCGATCTGGTTATCGTGCCCACCCAGGGCTCGCATCTGGACGGCAAGGAAGCCGCCAAGGCCATCCAGCTGGTGAAGGAGCAGGAAGAGTATCTCGACCGCACCATCCCGTTCGCCGTGGTGATCACGCGCACCAGTGCCGCGATCCGTCCGAAGACCCTGCAGCATGTCGAACGGCTTCTGCAGGACGCCGGCATCCCGATGTTTCGCACCCAGATGCTGGACCGCGAGCCGTTTCGCGCGATCTTCTCCCTCGGCGGCTCGCTGGAGAGATTGTCGCCGAAGGAGGTCAGCACGCGCGACGCCGCGATCGCCAATGCCGAAGCGTTTGCAAGCGAACTCCTGGAGAAGCTGGATGAGATCGCCGACGGCAGCAAGCCGACCGGCCGAGACGAAGAGGCAGCCTGACATGACCGGCGAGCGCGCCAATCCCTTCGGCAATCTCGACCGGTTCAAGCCAAAGGCGGCCGATCCGGTCAGCGCCGACGATCTCCCGAACGTCAAGACGGTGGCCGAACGGTCGGGCTTTCAAAGCCGCGAAGCCCCGCACAAGAGGAAGCGCCGCGGCCGTCGATCGGGCCGCACCCGCGCCTTCACCACCAAGATGACGCCCGACTATCACGAGCTGGTCTACCAGATCGCCGACGGCGAGATCGACGGCCGCGAGCGACTGGTGAGCGAGGTGATCGAGCAGGCGCTCGACGCGCTGATGCAGGACATCGCACCGAAGACGAAGCGCAGCGGGGCAGGGTAGGGGACGCCGGCGGCGAACAGGACCGACCCGGTCGAACATGGGAGGCCGCGCGAAGAAGCCGGCCTCGTCGCTGACCCCATCACACCGGGCGTTGTCGCCGATCTCGACATCCTCCCTGCCCGCCTCTAGAAGGAGGCGGAGCGAGGCCGGCCGCCGTGGTTTCGATGGCTGCATCCAGGAAAGAGGGCTCGACAGCGCCGAACGATCGGTGGAGCGAGAAGTTCGCAACAAGCGGTCGACGTCACCATCCCCATCATTTTCAGGTCGGAGCGCTTCATGCCGATGACTTTTCGAATGGGTTCCAAGTGATGAAGAAAAAAAGCATTGCAGCGCCGTCCGAAACAAAACCGTCTGGTACGGATAGAAGACATTTCAGCTTGATGATGTCGTTTGGCGCTGCCTGCTTTTGCTCCGCGTCTTCTTTATCAGCGAAACAGTCTTCATCGTCTCCGCTTACCCCAGACGATTCCGCGATCAAGCTGTTGGACGGCTGGGTCTTGCTTGCGAGTGACGTTCAAGAGGCCGGTCATGCTGATTGACGTCAATCAAGGCGTTCCCGAGTCCCTGGATCGGAAAGACTTCGATATCTGCATCGTCGGCGGCGGTGTCGCAGGCATCGTTCTGGCCGTTACGCTGGCTGAACGCGGCCAGCATGTCGCGCTGCTGGAAGGCGGCGGTTTCGACTACAGCGACGAGTCGCAAACGCTGTATGACGGTCGCATGTCCGGCCTGGAAGCCGGCGATCCGGAAACCGACAGGCTCAGATATTTCGGCGGAACCTCCGGTCATTGGGCAGGCCAGTGCGTGGCATTGGACCGTTACGATTTCGAGGCGAAGCCCTATGCCGAAGGAACCGGGTGGCCCATTGGCCAAGCAGATATCGACATCTATCTGGCCGACGCGCGCGCCTGGCTCGAGTCAGGCGATTCGGTCGGTGCCGACGACCCCTTGAAGATCATCAGAGGTGACAGCTTTTTCTCGACGAAAAAACCGGTCAGCCACTCATCGGCCGAAGGATATGAAGGCGATCCGACGAGGTTCGGAGAAAAATATCGCGACGCCGTCGTCGGCCATCAAAATATCTCATTGTTCTTGAACGCGAACGCACTGGACATTCTCGTCGATGAGCAAACGAAGACCGTCCGCCATGTGGATTTTGTTTCTCTCGACGGTGAGCATACAGGCAGCGTCAAAGCCAATCGTCATATCCTATGCCTCGGCGGCATCGAGACGCCGAGATTCATATTGAACGCCGGAGAAGGTCTGCACAGGGCCATGGGACCCTCAATGGATCATGTCGGCCGGTATTTCAGCTGGCACCCGTCTCTGCATCTCGGCTATTTCATCATGAATTGGAAAAAGATCAGCGAAGACTACCCGGAAATATTGGAGTGGGCTCAATCGGATGAAAACAATGTCGCTTACCTGGTGCCAACGCCCGAATATATGGAGAGAACGGAAAGTCTGAACTTCTTGATGCATCTGAACATGCTGCCGACATTGGACACGGCGAATGCCTCATGGGGGGATCACGTCAAGAGAACATTGTGCTCGACGGATTTTTCCGCGCGTCTGGCCGAAAGCGTGTATGGCGAGATCTGGCAGTGTGAAAATGCGCGTTATGACGGCGTCATCTATTTGCTGTTCGAGCAATTTCCCAATGCGGATAGCCGGATCAGATTGTCGGAGGAGACCGACCGTTTCGGCCAACGAAAGGTCGACATGGACTGCCGGCTCAATGAGCAGGACTTTGCCGCCGTGCGCCATGCGGGACTGGAGATCGGGAAAAAATTCGCTGAATTCGATATCGGCCGCGTCAGATTGAACCCCTGGATCGCCGATGGCGACGCCTCCACGCTCATCGCGCCCGACGGCGAGCCCACCGGCAGCCTGTGGCATCCGATGAGCGCATGTCGAATGGCCGAATTCGCGGCGAACGGCGTTGTCGACAGAAATCTGCAGGTCTTCGGCACGGAAAACCTCTACATCTGCAGCAGTGCGGTTTTCCCCTCGACAGGCCACGCCAACCCGACCCTGACGATCACGCAGCTGGCTCTTCGTCTGGCAGACCATCTGTCGGATCGGGTCAATTGAGGCGGTGCTACCGTCTTTCGCGTTTCGTCCCGGGAGCCTGACCTCGGCGGGCTGACGTCAACCAACCGATTGGCGCGGATCGGGGGTGGTCGGCTGAGGGTGCTTGCCCGCACGCCGCAGTGAGAACGGCTTCTCGACGAGGAGAAACAGCCCCGCACTCACGACAAGGCACATCCCGAACGTGGGCAGCAGACCAAGCCAGAAGAGCGATTCCGGGGACAGAGGTCCGCTGCGCGTCAGAACGATATGGCCGAGATTGATCACGACGAAACCGTGCAGCAGATAAAACGAGTAGGACATGTTGCCGAGCCAGCGAAGCGGCTTCACGCTCAATAGGGCTGCCGCCGCCGAGTTTTCATTGAACGCGGCGGATGTGAGCAGGAAGAAGGCGGTGGCCAGAATGACGGCGCTCAGCCATGTAGGGACGGACACACTCGTCAATAATCCGAAAGCGATGACGACGCCGATCAGCGCAAGTTTGCTCGAAACGTCGCCAATTCGTGCTGCCTGGGCTTCGGCGAGAAGCATGCCGGCAAGCAGGCAAAGGCCTCGGATCGGAACATGAGCAAGCCCCGCAGCCTCAGCGCCCACCAGGGCGCAACCCAGGGCGAGAATGCCTAGAACCCTCGTCCGCCGCGGCAGCAAGCCCGCGCCAAGACTGCCGACGACGACGGTGCATGCCGCGTAGAACCACCATTCGTAGCTCAGGCTCCAATTGACCGCGAACAGCGGTTCGATGGGCAGCAGGCCCGGCAAAAACGCTAGATTGGCACCGAGATAAAGGGCCGCTTCCGAAAAGCCGTCCGGAATTTTCGGCACGGACCGCAGCGGATCGAGCAGGATGCCGAAGGCCAGCGCCACGAGAAACGCCGGATAGAGCCTCTCGGCGCGCCGTCGCATGAAATCGAGAAAGACAGGCCGTCGTCGCAGCAGCATGCCGTAGATCAGGAAGCCGCTGAGCACGAAGAAGAGCTCGACCCCGCAATTTCCGAAAAGCTTGAAAGCGCTCGCGACCAGTCGTGTCGGACCATCGAGACCGGTGAGATTGATGAAGGCGGCACAGTAGTGCTGAAGGAACACGAGCCCCACGGCCACGCCGCGCAGGCCCTCCATCGCCAAGAGCCGATCGCCGCCGCCAAACTCGAAAAGAGCCTCCGGTCGCCACCAGCGCTCCGAGAGCCCGTTTTGAAAGCCGTCGAGTGATTTCATGGGCTTGGTCCGAGAACAGTCCGGGGAGCGCATGCGAGGCTGCGGCGAAGGCGGGCGGACGACATTCGACGATAGCGTCCGGGGTGATCAAAAGGACTGCAGATCACGGGATATCGCCTCGTCGAGCCCATGGGCGGTCAGCCAGCTCGCGAGATCCGCGTGCCGATCTACGGATGCCGAGACGTGCTGCTCGCTGAAAGCCACCATGGCGAACGGAAGCGGCCGGCCGAGCAGGCGCCCTGCGATGCCCTCGAACAGCATCTCCATCTCACCGGACAGAAAGTTTCCCTGCATCCAGAACCAGACATACACGTCACGCTGGCCGCCGCCTGGCGACACCAGACGGTGGTAACGGATGGTTCGCGGCAGGCCGGCGGCGTCGATCTCGACCAGCTTGGTCGTTCCCTGACGCCAGGAGGCCTTCGGTTTCCAGTGATGCGCCCGAAAAAACACCCGGTCGTCGGTGCCGTAGCTCTCATCGAAAAGCAACAGCATGTCGACCTTGCGGCCGTCGCAATCGATCGTCGCCGTCAGGCGCGTCAGTCCATCCTCCTGGAGCGTCCAGCCGTCATCCGTCAGATCGGCGGCGGTGCAGGAGGAGGGCAGGGACAAGCTTGACGACGCAAGGCTGGACGCTTCACCTCGTGTTCCTGCGTCCTGTTCCAGAACCGTCGCGGCATAGGCGGGCGCGATCACCGAGCACACGGCGAGCGGGGCAAGGAAGCCACGTCGCCATGAGCCGGATGGCATGGGCGATGGTGCAGCCAGTTCCGCTCGGTTCGGCCAGTCCGCGAATCGTCCGCCGATGGCGAATGAGATCGACGTGGCGATGACGAAAAGGATCCAGCCGTAGATGTAATGATCCGGCCCGGTGATGGTCAGGTCTCCGCTCCAGTGAACGGCCGCGATGATGCCGGCCACTCTCACGCCGTTGACGATGATCGACAGGAGAACGAGGCTGACCACCAGCAGAACCTGGGAAAGCAGCGACGAATAGGCGAGATAAGCGAACAGAACGCCCGCAGCGAGACTGGCGGCAAGGAACTGCAGGCCCGCGCATTCCTCGGCAATATTGAACAACGCAACCGAGGTCTCGATCACCGTTTCCGTGCGAAATGTCGGGATGCCGACAAGCCATAGCAGTGAATCGGAGAAGACGGTGGTCACCTGCTGGAGAAGAGGGACCAGCGAGCTGCCGAACGGAATCATCAGAAAAGCGAAGGCGATGGGAAAGGTGAGCCTCCTCGCAATCTCCCGGCCAAAGATGGCCAGCACCAGGAGACCCATCGAAAGCACCAGGGTGACCTGCTGGACGATCGCGATATCGGCGGCGCGGGCGACCAGCCAGACCGCTCCCGCACAGAAAAGCGCCAGCATGGCCAGAGGCTCCTGGCGCGGCGGCAGGATGTGAAGGCTGCGACGGCGCTGCCAGGCCAGGGCGATGCTGATCGGAAGGACCAGATAGCCGTAGCTGTAATAGCCGCCGTCCGACGCCCACAATCTCAGCAGGCTGTCCACGGTGTCGTGCATCGCCAGAAGGAGAAGAGCCGTGAGGACAATCAGCGCGAGGAGGGCCTCCCTGTGGAGCCCGCCCGAACCGGTGCTGGCCGCCGGCCCGGTGATCGCCAGTTCCGCCGACTTGGTGGGCGCGACCCGATCCATCCCGTCATGTCCTCCCATCGCGGCACTTCGGCCGCTTGTCCATGTGCCGCCTTCGAGATTCGGCGCTACTGCGTCAGCTCATCCCAGAGATCGAGAGCGGCCTGCCGTTCGGCATAGGGCTGGTCGAGCGATACCAGATCCTCCAGGAGATCGCGCGCCGCCTCTTCGTCGCCGGTTTCCGACAGCGTGTAGGCGAGATGATAGCGAATGTCGGGATTGGCCGAGCGTGCCTGGAAGGCCTCGCGCAGAAGCGGCAGGCCGGTGTCGGCCTTGCCCTGGCGCACCATGATCCAGCCCAGCGTATCGGCGATTTCCGGAAGCGGCGCGATGGCATAAGCGCGTTGCGCCACCTCTTCCGCATTCGCCATGCCGAGCTCCTGGCGAACCCAGGCGACGTCATTGAGCAGGAAAGGATTGTCGCCGCTTAGCTTCAGTGCCTGCTCGTAGTAGCGAAGTCCCACACGCAGCGCGCCGCGCTCGATGAAGGCGTCGCCCAACAGGTCCATGGCCGCGGCGTCGCCGGGCTGACGGATCAGCCAGGCGCGCAGCCCCGCAATCGCGCCGTCGACGTCGCCCGCCTGCCGGCGCAGCGAGAACAGGCGGTGTGCGAAGACGGCGTTTTCTTGGGCTGCCGCGGCGGCCTTCATCACCTCGATGCCTTCGTCCGGGCGTCCGGAGCGCAGGTGGAAAGCGGCGAGCAGTTCCGTTCCGAAAACCGGATCAGCCGCCTCGAGGCGGTCGATCATCGCCTCCACCGCCTTTGGCGCATCCGCCTCCATCAGCATGTCGAACAGCATGCCGTTGGCGGCGCGATGGCCGGGATCGATCGCGAGGGCCGACTCGATGCCGGCCTTGAACGCCTCGACGTCCCCGAGCTGATAAGCGGCCTGCGCCAGCGCCACATGCGGGTCGGGATCGTCGGGCGCCAGCCGGGCCAGCCGCTCGAAGGCGAGCTTGGCCGTCTCGGACTGGCCAAATCGAAGGCTAAGGTCGCCAGCGGCGCGATAGGCCTCGGTCCGGCCGCGATCCCCGATATCGATCATCTCCTGAAGCCAGGGCTGCTCGAACACCGGCTGCCCGGCCGCGATCCCTTTGTTGATCACGGCCTGGCGCAGCACGACCGAATCGGCATGCACCGCGGCCTGATCGATCAGCAGCGCGTAGGCTTCATCGGCGCGGCCATCGATCTCGAGCAGAGAAGCGAGCTCGATCACACACGCCTCGCATCCGGCCTGCTGATCGAGGCGGGTGCGCAGCCGCGCCTCGACACCGGCGACGTCGCCGGCCCGGATGTCGACCTGATCGAGGCCGCGCCTGGCGTCCTCATGGTTCGGATCGATCGCGAGCGCCCGATCGAACAGGTCGCGCGCACCGCTGTCGTCGCCCAGACGAAAGCGGATGACACCAAGCAGGTTCAAGACGGTCGCATTATCCGGTGCGGTTTCCGCCATCGCCGAGGCGACGTCGTCCGCACCCTTGGTGTCGCCGTAGTTCAGATGATCGAAGGCGCGGGCAAGATCCTGCCGTTCTTCCCCCAGCCGCTCGTCTTCGAGCAATGCCAGCAGGATCCTGGCATTTTCGGCACCCGTGGGGGCGGAACGGTTGATGATCGTCTCCAGGGTCGCCGCGGCGTCCTCGAGCCTGCCGGTACGGATCTGCGCGCTTGCCATAAGCCCGAGGGTCGGAAGGTCCGGCACGTCGGCGGCCAGCGCCGGCTCGAGTGTGACGATGGCCATCCCGTCGAGCTTGGCATTCAGTTGGACATTGGCCAGGAGCCGTCTGGCGGTGCGATCATCCGGGACCTGCTCGAGATAGGTGAACAGCGAGGACTCGGCGAGGCCATATTGATGATCGATGGCGCTGGTGATGCCGTCCAGCAGAAAGTAGGTCGGCGCTTGCCTTCCCTCCGGCTTGACCGACTGCAGCAGCGTCCGGGTGTCGTCGAACCGCCCTTCGGAAGCCGCGAGGCTGGCGAGCAGCAAAGGTGCTGCCGGCAGGTCCGGCTGTTCCGCCATCAGGGTCTCCAGGCGCTGCCGCCCCTGTTCGATCTCCCCTTGATCCAGCAGGAGGGTTGCCCGGGCGATCGCCAGATCGTCGTTGTCCGGTATCAGCTGCGCCAGCCGGTCCAGGCCGGCCGCCGCCGCCTCGAACCGCCCGGCAGCCCTGTCGATGTCGACCCGGGCGCGCAGAGCAAGAAGCGATTCCGGATCGACATCGAGCGCACGGTCCACCAATCGCGCCGCGTCGTCGAGGGCGCCGGTTTCGAGATCGAGCTGTGCCCTGATGACGAGAGCCTCACCGTCCAGCGGCTGATCTTTGAGATAAGCGTCCAGTACCGTGCGGGCTTCGTCAGGCCTGTTCAGCGCGATCAGCGTCCTCGCCTTGACCAGACCAAACGGAGCAAACTGCGTGTGGTCGTCGAAGTCCTTCTCGATCTTCGTGAGCACCCTGAGCGCGGCCTCGAACTTACCCAGCTGCAGATGGGCGTCGGCCAGATGAACCGCAGCCTCGACTTCGGGCTCGAGCTCATGCGCCTTCAGCAAATGGTCTTCGGCGGCGCTCGGCTTGCCGATCTCAAGATACAGCCTGCCCAAAAGACGGCGCGCGGCCAGATTGTCCGGATCGTCCCGGACCGCGTTGCGCAGATGGATGATCGCGGTCCGCGGGTCATCGCGCGCCAATTCTTCCTTGGCCTTGTCGAGTTCGGTCGCAGCCAGGGCCATGTCGGCGCCCGTCGACGACAGCATGACGACGGCCGCCAGACCGGCGATGCCGTGCCGCCTCGTCGCGGCCAGAGACAAGAGAAGTTGATGGATGGACAAAGACAATACACGGCGTTTCATGATCTTGTGACACTCCCGATGGGCGCATTTAATAAACTCTGTGACTTAAGCTTATCGTGAGCCTTATTGTGCCCTGCGCTTCATGTTTGGCGGCTTTTCTATACTCAGCTATGCTTTGGGCTGACATTGGATGCCTTTGTTAAGTCCTTCCGGCTAGGCGCATAGCGTGCCGCCGTCAAGCTGCAGCCCCGCAGGTGCGGGTAATCCACATCGTCGAGAGGCTCCGGGGCAACACCAAAGGCACCCTCTCGCCGCCATGCGCACTGTTGCCGAAAGGCGACAATACCCTCGATGTCAAAGGGCTTCACTGCACCGGAATACGCAATAAGAACATTTTAAATCCTTGATATCGCTCATTTTCTTAGAAACTTGGCCCTTATGCCCCCAAGGGTTGACCTTAAAAGCGAAAAGATCTTGAAAAAATCAATTGACGGCGTTTGACGCCTTGGCCAATGTACAATCAATTCTAATCAAATACATGGGGAAAGCGCCATGCTTCCGTCACTTCGAGCCACCTTGTCCGCTGCCGTGATCGCCACAGGTGCACTTATGGTGCAGGCTTCTGACGCCTCGGCCTCGATCTTCTATAGCTGGACGGGCGACTGCACGCGGAACTGCTCCGGCACCTCATCCGCGACGCTTGAGCTGCGGGATTCCTACAACCCCGGAACCGCTGTAACACGTGCTGATTTCCGCTCCTTTTCCTATTCATCGACCGTAGGCCCGAACACATACTCCTACACCGTTGGCAGGCCTCAACTGGCCAACTATTCGACGGCGTTCAGAGGTACCCTTCCGGCATCCGGCGGTGCTGGCAATGCCGAAGTCTGGATCGACTTCGATAACGGCGGTACCTATCACTTCACGCGTGACAACAACGCGGGCCGCTGGGAATCCTGGTATTCACCTGCAGGCATCTACAATCACCGCGGCCGCAACAGCAATTGGAGCGTCAACCTCCCGGCACCGGGCTCGCTCCTGGCCCTGGCGGGCGCCTTGGCAGTAGGATTGGTCGTCTATCGCGGCCGCCGTCGTCCGGAAGAGGAGACGGGCGCTCTCGCCTGAACAACGCATCATCCGACAAGACCGAGTGCAGCGGCATCAGACATGCCGCTGCACTTTCTTTTTGATCAGGCCTCAAGCCAATCCGATCGATCCGCGCAGGCCCTGTTGTCCGATATAGGTCGCCTGCGCACCCCAAGGATGCATCCGGCTTTGAAAATCCGCGGGGACCTATGGGAAAGCTGCTAATTTGTCTTGATGAGTGAGGCGCCAGCAATTTCGCCTGCATAACGGGTCGGAGTCCTCGTCATTTTGAACCAGCCAACCGAAATTTGTATCACCGTCGATACGGAGTTTAGCATTGGCGGCGCTTTTGCCGATCCGGAACGCAACCGTCCCGTCGGTGAGGACCGCGTTCATTGCCCCGTTGATGGACATGACCAAGGCCTGGGCTTCATTCTTCGAACCCTGAGCGCCTATGGCCAGCAGGCGACATTCTTCGTCGAGACGGTGAATGTCGCCTATTTCGGCGACCTGCCCATGGGGCGCGTGGTCGATGTCCTGCTCGAAAGCGGTCAGGACGTGCAGCTCCATCTGCATCCCCACTGGCAGGTCTTCGCCCATGACGATTGGCCGGACCGGGTCAGGAACGGCCCGCCCAACGATCTTTGCGCAAATCTTGAGATCGATCGGCTGAGCGCGTTGATGACCGAAGGCATCGACACCTTCCAGCGCTGGGGGGCGCCGCGGCCGATGGCGCTGCGGACGGGCAATCTGAGTGCCGGACGCACGGTCTACCAGGTTATGCATGAGGTCGGCGTGCCGCTCGCCTCCAACATCGCTGCCGGCTATGCGCCGCCGGCGGAGAGCTCTCTGAGACTGATGGGCGGGCTGCACCGGATCAACGGCGTGGTCGAGGCCCCCGTTCTCAGCTACGCACAGCTCCGTTTGGGCGCCTGGTCGAAGCTGCGTATGCTGGCCATTACCGCGGCGTCCTGGCCGGAGACCAGAGCGCTTCTGATGGCGGCGAGGCGCTCCGGCCTGTCACCGATCATCATCCTGACCCACCCCTTCGAATTCATCAAAGAGACCGGAAAATCCGGCGATCGTCCCAACCACGTGAACCAGCGCCGTCTGCAAAAGCTCTGCGCCTTCATCGCCGAAAATCCCGATGACTTCACCATGGCCACCTTCGGCCGCCAGGGCCGGAACTGGCTTGAGGGCGAGGCGAGGGCAGCCCCTCTTTTGACCGCTCCCCTCAATGCCGTGATCGGCCGTGTGATGGCCAATGCCATGAACGACAGGGTGTCCTTTCTGTGACGACATCGACCAGCTGGACGCAAATCGACCTTAGCGATGCGGACGCCCGCGCCGATGCCGTCGCCTATGCGCAAAACGTGCTGGAGCAGGCGGGCGAGGCACATTTTCTTCACGATCTGGAATGGGCCCTTTGCGGGGGCGACAGCGATCAGGGCGCCTTGGCATTCAGAACGGGCGGTGACGACGGCGTCCTCGGCTTTGCCCTGCTGCTGCGCCAGGCGCGGCCCCTTCGCTTCCAGCTCGGTGAGCTCACCTACTACCGTCAGAAGCTCACCCGCTACGTTCTCTGGTCCGCACCCGTCATCGCCGGCGTCCCCGAGGATAGCGAGGCCTGGAAGGCTGCCGCACGCGCCTTTCTGGACGCGGTCCGGCGCCATATTTCGCCGTCTTTCGAGGTGATCGGCGTGGAAGGCCTGCGGATCGACGGCCCGTTTCACCGGCTCCTCTACGGCGATCCCGACGTGGCGCGGAACTATCTGCTGATCGAGCAGGGAAAGTCGTTCGAACATCAATTCATCGAATTGCCGCCGACGCTCGAAGACTACATGAACGATCTTGGCAAGCGTTCCAAGAAAAGCCTCGGCTACAGCCGGAGAAAATTGTTCAAGGACTTCGACGATGATGTGACGATCACCTGTTTCGACAGGGAAGATGGCGTTCAGGCGTTCCTGGATCACGCGATCGAGATCTCGAAAAAGACCTACCAGTGGCGCCTGCTCGGCCTGGGTCTGAGAGATCGAGACGCTCTCGAAAACCGTTTGGTTTTTGCCGCGCGCAAGGGGTGGCTGCGCAATTACATCATGTATTGCTCCGGTTCCCCGGTCGCCTTCATGCTTGGTTATCAATATAATCAGTGCTTTTATTATACCGATGTCGGATTCGACCCTGAATACAGCAAGTGGTCCGTCGGCTCCATCCTGCAACTCATGGTCATGGAAGATCTCTACGCTCGGGACAATCGTCCGAAGACATTCGACTTTTCGACCGGGTTCGGTGACCACAAAGCGCGTTTTTCCAATCGAATTCTCAAGGAGATCAATGTTCTCCTGCTGCCGCGCAGCTTTCGACATGCGATGCTGGCGAACACCTACAAGGGGCTCGACGGCCTGGCTCAGTCGGCGATTTCGACAGTCGATCGCATGGGTCTGAAGCAAACGCTCAAGAAGAGCGTCCGCCGGCTGGCCGCGTCGAAGACCATCAGGCCTTTCTCATGACGACGCCCCTGTACCGTCACGCGTCTCCTGAGGCATCCATGACCAAAGCAAAGGTAATCCAACCGCGTGAAAATATCTGAAAGCTTTCTCTAAGGCAGAGATCCAAGAAAACATGCAAAATGTATCGTTCGTATCAAGAGTAACGAGATCTCTGGAAAATAGATCTTTCCGCGAAATATCTCTTTTGATTTTAAAAAATCTGATCCATGCTATCAAATCTGCAAATATTCGCCGTCTTTTTCCCAAGAAGCACCCCTTTGATGAAAAATGGGGTGTCGAAACGACCCGAACGCACAGCCTCAATTCCTTTCAAATCGACTCGAAGATAGCGCGTCACGGCGCAAGATATCAGGCAGGTGATGGCGACCGGCTTCTAGAAATAATGGATGATATTCCCATACCATATGAAAACTTTAATTTTATCGATTTTGGATCCGGCAAAGGCCGAATCGTTATGTGCGCGTCATTGAGAAACTTCGCGCGGGTCTATGGAGTCGAAATATCACAAGAACTCGTGGCGTTCTCCAAGAAAAACCTGGAGATATTTAAAGAAAAGGCCAATATTAAATCCCAGATTGAAATTCAATGCATAAACGCACAAGAATTTTCTATCCCAAGTGGAAATCTTGTTTGCTATTTCTATAACCCTTTCGACGAAGAAATTCTTCGTCCTATTATTGAGAAACTCGAAGATATCATCAAAAACGATAACTATCACATTCATGTCGTATATGCAGAAGCTCTTCATCGCGATGTATTT
>JBCCIN010000088.1:0-13985 GCA_039028235.1 Pseudomonadota bacterium | reverse complement strand
GGCTTCTCGACGAAACGCTCGACATCGAGAACGGGTGATCCCCCAGCCTCTTTCTGTGCGGCGGCGATATAGCCATAGCCGGTTTCAGGCCGTGTCGGCTGAATGCCGAAGGTCAGGAGATCGCCTTCGGCCGCTGCGGACAACGCGTGATCGACCGCTTCGCCAAGTGCGGTTTCGTTCTCGATCAGATGATCAGATGGGCAGACCCAGAGCACCGCATCGCCGCCGAACGTGGTTCGGGCGTAGAGCGCTGCAAGCGCGATGGCGGCCGCGGTATTGCGCCCGACGGGCTCGAGCAGACGGTGTGCCGCAAGCGCGGAATCGATCGCTTCCAGCTGACGCCTGATCAAGAGGTCCTGATGCTTCGCCGCGACGGTGATCAGCCGGCCTACCGGTGCTTTCGCCATGACGCGCCTGACCGTCTGCTGCAGAAGCGACTCGTCGCCGATGATGTTGGCGAGATGCTTCGGCATGGTCTCACGGCTGACAGGCCAGAGCCTGGTGCCAGCGCCGCCGGCGAGAATAACCGGCGTGATCGAGGGAGGATGGGCGCTCATCGAATGTCGCTCCGTCATGGTCACCGACCGAAGGGCGCATTGATATAGAAAGCTGCCATCGATGCCAGCCCGAATGCACGGTCCTGAAGAAAAAAGTCACGCCGGAGACGTCGTCGAGAATCTCGGATTTGTGCAAACGCATCAGTCATGTTAGGGGACATTCAGTCGCTTGAACGGGGAACGTCGATGGCAACGACCAAGCAAGTCCTCATCGTCGATGACGATGCCGCGCTTCGAAGCTCGCTCGCCGAGCAGCTGGAACTGCATGAAGGCTTCGTCGCCATGCAGGCTGAGACCGGCGAGAAGGCGCTCGAACTGGTGAAAGAGCATCATTTCGAGGTGATCCTCATGGACGTCGGCCTGCCCGACACCGACGGGCGCGATCTCTGCCGCCTGATGCGCCGTCAGGGAGTCAAGACCCCGGTGATCATGCTCACTGCGCACGACAGCGACGCCGACACGATCCTTGGCCTGGACAGCGGCGCCAACGACTATATTCCGAAGCCGTTCAGGCTCGGCGTGCTGCTCGCCCGTGTGCGCGCCCAGCTCCGTCAATTCGAGCTCTCGGACGACGCCACCTTCCCGATCGGCCCCTACGCCTTTCGCCCGAGCGCCAAGCTTCTGGTGAATGCCGAAACGGAAAAGAAGGTGCATCTGACCGAGAAGGAAACCGCGATCCTCAAATATCTCTACCGCATGGGCGATCGACCGGTACCCCGCGACGTGCTGCTCGACGAGGTCTGGGGCTACAATGCCGGGGTCACCACCCACACGCTGGAAACCCACATCTATCGCCTGCGCCAGAAGGTCGAGCCCGACCCAAGCAATGCCAGCATCCTGGTGACCGAGCCCGGCGGCTACCGCCTCGTCCGCTAGCTGCGGCGCGGGGCAGCGTCGCCCAACGCGGGCAGGCCAGCAGGAGCCAACGCAGGGCAGCGAGCCCCGGCGCGGGGCATCGGTTACGTGCTGGCGAGCCCTCGCTTTGTTTCCGGCCGCACGCAGTTTTCACCGACAGACCGCCGAGCCACGTTCCCGATCGATGATTTTCTTCCGACCGTAAGGTCTCGTTAATGCATCCGTGCCAAGCTGTTTCATGGTCCATGAGATCCTGGGAATCCGAGCCTCGCCCAACCTCTGCTTGCGGGCGGGCGGCCTCTCAGGATCGCATGGACCATCAAGACAGGAGGAACCTAGCGGTCACAGGTAAAAAAGGAGTGAACGCTGTCACCTTCCTTTACGCATCGGCAGTGACTCTACTCGGTTCGTTGACTACTTGCCGGTCATGTGGCTGACGATCGGGAAGTAGAGGCGATAGGGTAGGATACGAAACAGCTTCAGGAGGTAGGCAAAGCGGCACGGGAAGGTGATCTCGAAGGCGCTGCTTTCAAAGCCTTTCGCCATGCGCTCCGCGGCGTCCTCGACCTCCATCAGGAAGGGCATGGGGAAGTCGTTCTTGTCGGTAAGTGGCGTTCTGACGAAGCCGGGATTGACCAGCTGCAGCTTGATGCCGAGGCGATCGAGATCGAACTTCAAGGCTTCGGCGAAGTTGATCTGTGCGGCCTTGCTCGCCCCGTAATAAGCCGAGGTCGGCAATCCTCTATAGCCAGCGACTGAGGCGACAATCGCTATATGCCCCGCCTTCGCCGGAAGCATCTTCTTCAATAGAGGATCAAGGCAATTGCCGGTGCCGAGCAGATTGATATTGATCAGCCGCGCCAGATCGCCGGCGGCGAACGCCTCGGCGTCGACGGGATGATGGGTTCCGGCGTTCAGGACAGCCAGTTGGATCGGCCCGAGGTCGCGCGAGACGCCGTCGATGGTCTCGGCGCAGTGTCCCGCGTTCGTGATGTCCAGCGGGAAAGGATGAATGCTGCCGGCGGCATCCGATGCCTCTTGGGCGAGGGTTTCCAGTTCATCCTCGCTTCGGGCACTCGCCGCAACCCTGTCGCCGCGACGGGCAAGATTGAGGGCAAGCGCCCGGCCGATGCCGGAGCTCGCACCGGTGATCCAGACAACTCTGCCGCTTTGCGCGCCATCGCTCATCCGCTCTGCTCAGGTGTGGTCTGCGGCGAAGCCTCGATGGCGTAGGCGATTTCCGAGCCGTCCTCGCCGGCAAACAGCAGCTTCACCCAGCGGCCTTCGGCATACCAAAGGCTGCAGGTGATATCGCCGACCAAATCGTAGCGCCTGGCGTCGACGCGCTCGCCCGCCACCTCGACCGGCTCAGGCTCCCTGGCCATAACCTCGGAGCGCACGAGCTTGCCGCTCTGGGTGTCGATCCATTCCCCCCGCGGAATTTGAGCCTCATTCCAATAGCTGGTGGTCGGCGTATCAACAGGTAGCTCCTGACGGCCGCTGCTACTCCCGACGATCAGACGGTCGCCGTCCCTGCCAGCCTCGACCGCGAACGCTTCGCCATTGTCGTCGGTTTCGGACGATAGCGACACCAGCTTTCCGTCTTCCCATATCTCGCGATTGCGGTGGCGGTAACGATAGAGCGGAATGAAGGCGAGCTTGACGTCGAAGGAAATCTCGATGTCGACTTGTAGACGATCACTGGAACCGGAAAAGTCGATGCGATGAAATCCTAGAGGGCTGCCGTTTCGATAGGCGTTGAACATCAGCGGCTTGTCCGTACCCGGCCACTCGACAGCGCTCCAGGCACGCGACGTCGGAATTGTCATGGCAAGCCCAAGAAGGCTTGCATCAGCGACAAACCGGCGGCGCGACAGGACCGGCAACATCGGAGAGATCATGGTCGCTCACCCAACCGATTGACGACAAAGAAGAAACGTCGCCGATCGCTGGCCGGATCACAAGGATAAAGCGCGACGCCACCCAATCGTCCACTCAGCCAATTGCCGACCCTACCAGATATCGCCTCGGATTGGATCGATTGGCACTGCCACCAGCCGACAGCTCAGGCAAGTGAACACCCCTACGCACCGTGGGCGGGTTGCGGCTTAGCGGTGCAGCACCTAGCTTACGCGATAGCGTCAGCCGGCATCCCTTTCCCCCGGCACCCCTCCTCTAATGAGACGTCGCCATGACACAATGTGCCACGATCACCGAGGAACAGGCCGCGATTGCGGAAGATTTCGCCCTGTTCGATGATTGGCGGGAGAAGATCGAATATGTGCTCGATCTCGGCAAAAGCCTGCCGCCCTTTCCCGAGGAACACCGGATCGACGCCAACAAGGTCAAGGGCTGCCAGTCTCAGGTGTGGATGGTCGCCGAGCCGGACGCCGTGAGCGGCAGGCTTCTCCTTCAGGCCGACAGTGATGCCTTCATCGTCAAGGGTCTGATCGCCCTTCTCCTTCGCCTCTACGCCGATCGGCAGCCCGAGGAGATTCTGGCCAATCCGCCGGACGTCTTCGACGAAATCGGACTCGGCAGGCACCTCAGCCCCACGCGTGCCAACGGGCTGCATGCCATGATCAACCGCATTCGTCAGATTGCGACCGCCGCGGCCACGGGGGCACCGGCCGCGGCGGCGAATTGACGTCTTTCTGCCCCGATCTTTCCGATCATCGTTGGTCTTCTTGGTTCGAGCTTCTTATTGCAGCTCTTGTCGTAAACTTGGCATCATCGCTTCGAAATCGTGTGGTCTTCGGCCTTCTCTGCAGGATTCTTCGGCTGAAGCCGGCATTCCCGCTGACCTAACCGTCCTCTTCAACTCTCACCAGTGTATTCGGGATAGGTTAACGCTCCGTTAAGTCTGCAAAGAAAAACACCGGCTTGTGCTGAAGCACGACCGGTCGGATAAAGGAAGGCGCCTGAACGACAAGAAGGACCGCGTCATGACCGGTCATCACCTCGATGAAAGTGCTAACGGCGTCTACATCATCGCCGCCACACCTTTCGATCGGGAGGGTGCTCTCGATCTTGCCAGCCTAGATCGCCTGATCGCGTTCTATATCGAATCCGGTGTGCATGGCATCACCATCCTCGGCATGATGGGCGAGGCGCAGAAGCTGACTTTCAGTGAGCAGAAGCGCGTGATCGACCGGACCCTGAAACAGGTAGCCGGCGAGCTGCCGGTCGTGGTCGGGGTCAGTGCCCCTGGCCTCGCCCAGCTCTCGGCACTGGCCGAGGAGGCGATGTCCGAAGGCGCCGCGGGCGTGATGATCGCGCCGCCGCCTGGCTTGGCCACCGACGAGCAGATCGAAGGCTATGTGCGCCAAGCGGTCGACGCGGTCGGCTATGACGTGCCGGTGGTGCTTCAGGACTACCCGCAGGCGACCGGCGTGCATATTTCAGTGCCGCTTTTTCATCAGCTCGTCGATGCGCTCCCCCAGATCAAAGTGTTGAAGCACGAGGACTGTCCGGGGCTTGCCAAGATCACGCGTATCCGCAAGACGGCCGCGCGGGACGGGCATCGGCGGATCTCGATCCTGGTCGGCAATGGCGGGCTCTACTTCCCGCTGGAGTTGGAGCGCGGTGCCGACGGGGCCATGACCGGCTTTGCCTATCCGGAGCTGCTGGTCGAGGTCTATGCAAGTTTTCGTGCCGGCGAGGTCGACGAGGCGTTCGATCTGTTCGACGACTATCTCCCGGTGATCCGCTACGAGCAGCAGCCGGGCATTGGTCTCGCCATCCGAAAGCGCATCCTGCATCGGCGCGGCGTAATTGCATCCCCTGCCCTGCGCTCACCCGGACCCAAGCTGGATTCCGACGACCTCGCCGAGTTGGAGATGCTGCTGCGGCGTCTCGACGAACGCATACGTGGCGCCCTTCGCTAATCGGGCAGCATCAAGGCGCCATCTTCGGAGAGCGGCAGGCTCGGCACGTGGGCGATCTCCCAGGGGTGGCCGTCGGGATCGGCGAACGAGCCGACATAGCCGCCCCACGGCATATGTCGCGCGGCGACCAGCAAGCGGCCGCCGGCGGCCACGGCTTCCTCAAGGAACCTGTCGACCAGTTCCTCGCTCTCGACATTGCAGGCGAGCGTCGTGCCTCCCGGACTCGGCGGCTCAGGGATCGCGATGTCGACCGCGACATGCTTCTTCGGGTAGAGCGCGAGCCCGAGACTGCCGACCTGAAAAAAAGCGATCTCCTCCATGCTGGCCGACGATGCTTTCCAGCCGAGGCGCTCGTAGAAGGCTCTCGCTTTGGCGATGTCGTCGACGCCGAGGGTGATCAGAGAAACCCGTTGATGCATTACCGCCTCCTGCAATCGTTATCAGGCACTCAGCCGCCGAGGCCGGCAAAACCCGGCAAAGACCGAACGTGATCCGCGAGGCCCGATGCAGCACCGTAGCAGCGGTTCGGCTCGTCGAGGGCAGCGCCGTCCTGGAAATCACTGGCGATACCGCCGGCTTCTTCCACCAGCATGAGCCCGCCGATGACGTCCCAGCTATTGCAATGCAGGGTCGCGCACGCATCGAGCCTGCCATCGGCGACATGGGCCATCATCAGCGCCGTCGATCCCAGCCGCCGATGATCCGAGCCGGCGCGCAGGATGGCGGTCAAGAGGCGGCCATAGGCATCCACCGACATCTTGAAGCTGAAGGTCGCTCCGATCACCGCCTGTTTCGGGTCATTGGCGGTTGACACTTGCATCCGCCGGCCGTTGCGAAAGGCGCCGCCGCCCTTTCTGGCAGTGAACAGCTCATCATGCACGGGATCGTAGGTGATGCCGGCCATAAGTTTGCGGTCGACCATCAGCGCCACGGCGACCGACCAGTAGGGGACACCGCGCAAAAAGTTCATGGTGCCGTCGATCGGATCGATGATCCAGAGAGGTCCGTCAGCACCGGCCTCCTCAGTGCCCCCTTCCTCGCCAATGATGGCGTCTTCGGGAAAGGCGGCGGAGAGGCCCCCGCGGATGACATCCTCGGTCTCGCGATCGGCGAGGCTCACCAGATCCTGCATGCCTTTGTGCTCGATCTCGAGCTGATCGCGGCGGTCGAAGTAGTCGAGCGCCAGCTTGCCCGCTTCGCGGGTGATGGCGGCGGCGGTCCTGAGACGGAGGTCGAGATCGCTGGGGGTCACGAGCCAGTTCCTTATCGCATCGCACCAGAGAGCCAAACGAGTGAGACAAGCCCACCCGCCGTCTCATCAAACCGCATCTCGCGCGATGACGATACCCCGTTTGCAGCCGGCCGATGCTCGACACGCTGCCGAAGCTTAGCTCGAAGGCATCAGACGTTGTCGATGAGAATCGGCAGCTCCCGCGCCTGGGTCACCCAGGCATCGACCTCCTCCAAAGTCGGCGCTCGTCTGGCGAAGCGCTCGGCGCGATTGAAATCATTAAGCGTCCGATGAAGCGCGTCCGCTGTCCAGGCGCCGAGGCGCTCGACCGTGTCGACACCGATCACTTCCAGCATGTCTGCGAAGGTCGCCCCGACGCCCTTGACCCGAGCCATATCGGCCCGCTTGGTGATGTAAGCGAGTGCTGCCATGTCGATGCCAGTCTTGCCCGAAAGCACCACACGCGCCCGAAACGGCCCGGCGGCGCGCAACAGCTGGCGGCTATTGGTGACGCCGCAGCATTTCAATCGAGCCCGCATCTGAAGATTGGTTCCACGCACCTTGCTCAAATGAAGTGACACCGCCTCGCCCTCATGGGAGGAGCAATAGGGAGCATGAGGTTGCGCTGAGGGGGCTTTCAATGTTTCCGAGCTCATCAAGCTTTCCTCGATCGCGTGTTGATTGATGAACGGAAGCAAAGCCGACTTCGCCGAAAAGCAATGTGATGCGAGTCACACCCGATATGCCCGGTATCAAGGGCTTCGCGGCCATGCAATCAACATGGCCGGACTCAGGATTGAAAAAGCGAAAGACTGAGAAGTTCCTTTGGATAGGAAATGCAGGACACAATTTAGCCAAATAAATTCAGCAAAATCAATTATCTGTATGAATAATAAATCGTGAGCGCTTCATATTTTCTTAACTCATACAGATCATCCTACTTTCAATAATGATGCTCTCCTAAACCGTAGCAAAGTCAACAAATCAATAAGAGGCCGCCTTGATGACAGACATGTTGACGTCGATGAAGTCACTGCGGTTCGATCTTGGAAAGCGTTTTCTCGCTAATGAACGCGGCGCCATCATTGCCGTCGTCGCCTTTGCGATCATCCCGATCTTCGCGGCCATCGGACTCGCGATCGACGTCGGGCGCAGCTATCTCCTGCAGTCGAAGCTCTCCTATGCCATCGACTCCGCCGGTCTCGCCGGCGGCCGGGCCTTCGATACGGATATTCGCCTGGACGATGTCCTGATGTTCTTCGATGCTAATTTTTCGCAAGGTTATTCCGGCGTGTCCCTGGCCGCCGGCAGCCCCTCCGTCACCTTCGACGATGAGAACAACACGATCCTGGTGGAAGCGACGGCGACATTGCCCACCTATTTCATGAGCATTGCCGGGATCGACGAGCTTCAGGTGTCCGCCCGTGCCGTGATTCAGCGGGAAATGCGTGGCATGGAGCTGGTGCTGGTCATGGACAATACCGGCTCGATGCGCAGCAGCGGCAAGATGGACGCCATGAAGGATGCCGCCACCGATCTGGTCAACATTCTCTACGGCGACAGGGAGACTGTCCCGAACTTCTGGGTCGGTCTGGTGCCCTATGCCGCAACGGTCAATATTGGCGACGGGCGTACCGACTGGCTGGTCCATCAGACCTACGATTCCGATGCCGCCTGGCTCTCGGCCGATCCCGATGGCGACGAGCAGTTCGGTTATCATCCAGATCACTTCCAGCCGACCGCCTGGAAGGGCTGCGTCGAGGCGAGAAGCTATCCCAATGACAGCAATGACGAGACCTCGGACGAGGAGGCCTGGCATCCGCATCTCTGGCGAACCACGCTCGGTGCGTTTGCCAATCCGGATCATGACCCGGACGGGGAACCGCTCGCTTACGACGAGGATCTGCCGGAGACCTGGGGCGAGTATCTGAACGGCGACAATGACTGGGATCCGGATGGCAGCCTCGAGGATCTTGACGAGGAGAATGGTGCGCAGAACGAGGGGACAGGCCCCAATCTCGGCTGCGGCCCGGCCATCACGTCTCTCGTCGCGGAGAAGACCACGGTCCAGGACGCGATCGACGAGATGCTGCCCTGGCATCGCGGCGGCACCATGGCCAATCTCGGTCTCGCCTGGGGCTGGCGTGTGCTGTCGCCGAAATGGCAAGGCCTTTGGGGCGGCGACACCCCTGCGGAACTGCCGCTCACCTATGAAACGACCAGCATGGAAAAGGTCGTCATCCTGCTGACCGACGGTGTCAACCAGTGGTACGACTGGCCGGGCGATAAATGGACCGTCGACGGCGAAGACCACTATTCCGGCCTGCCCGGCAAGAACAAATATCCCGGCAACCATGACGACACGTTCAAGGCGGAATGGCCCGGCGCGGACTATACGGCATACGGCCGTCTCAGCGAAGGGCGGCTCGGCACGACCAGCAATAGCGGCGCTAAGAATGAGGTCAATGACCGCATGCTCGAGTTGTGCGAGAGCATGAAGGCCGAGGACATCCTGCTCTACACCATCACCTTCCGCCTGACCGACAGCGCCACGCGCAGCCTCTACGAAAGCTGCGCCTCCAGCCCTGAACACTACTTTGACTCACCGAGCAACAGCGACCTGCAGCAGGTGTTCGTCGAGATCGCGAATGAGCTGAGCAGTCTCAGAATCGCCGAGTAGGACAACTGACAGCGAACCGGAAAGAGAGTTCGCAAACAAGATCACGACATCGACAATCGAGACACGATGCCGACCACGGCGACTCCATTTCGAAGTGCGCCCGGTCACCCGTCAAGACCCGGTCATGCAGCAAGACGAGGCTGTCAACGATGATGATGTGGTCGCCAGCTACGGCATGAGCCAAGGATCGGAGGCAGGGTCCTGTTCCCAACGTCCATCGTCGAGCTTGCGCTGAATCGACGAATCCGTGTGTTCGGGGATCACAGTCACGCGATCCGGAATGTCAGCGCCCGGATAGTAGCGGTCTTCGAGGACATAGACGGTGCTGGTCCCATCGCCGTTCGATTTGACATAAACCCAGCGGTCATTTTCTTCCTGGTAGTAGACTTCATCGGGGTTCTTGACGACGTCGTCCTCTGAATAGACGTCATCGCCCCGTTCGGCCTCTCTGAGATCACCGTGAATATCGTCGCCAGCTGGCACTTCATCGTCACCTGCGTCGTCGACACCGCCGACAGCGTCGTCTTCATCTCCATCGTCATTCGCGTTGATGGTGCGGCCGGATTGATCAGTGCCAAGCGGATGCCCGCCGCCGCGCTCCGGGCCGCCAAAAATGTGCTCCGGCCAGGGCGTCCAGATACCTTCGGGAAGGCCGTCGTCTGGCTCAGGCGTGACGAGGTCGCCGGACAGATCCGGCAGCAGAGGGTAGACCTCGTCCGTGGGCAGCGTCGGTGGAAGGACGTTGATGTTATCCAATGGACCGGAGTCGGTCGGCGGGAAAATACTCGGTCCCGGAAAAACCGGAATCATGATGCCGCTTGGCCCCACACCCGGAACGGGAGACTCAGGGCCGAAAACGCCCTGGCCCTGCTGTCCACCCGGCTGATCGAGCCCTGGCAGGTCGGGTGGTGCGGCCAGGTCCAGTATAGGATCGGAGAAGATGCCGGACCCAGGCTGATCCGGCTGCATCATTTCGTTGGCGATCAACTCCGCCGTCATGGTCATGGGGCCGTCGGGCTCGGACGTGGCTGTTTCGCCCGGCTGGTCATTGGCCGGCTCAGGCGTTTTCGGTGTCGACAAGGCAGTGGTCAGACCGAGCGACCCGGCATCAGCAGCACGCTGTCCACCAGTCAGATGCGCTGGCGGTTGGCTCGCGCCAAGCGATCCAGCGTCGGCGGCGCTATAGGCGTTCTCCCAAGCTTTGACGCGCTCAGGCGTCGGCTTGTTCGATGTGACCGGCTTTCTCTTGGGCTGAACGACGACCGTACCGTCGATGATCAAGGCCATGTAGCGGCTCTCCCATCCTTGAAAAATGCCAAACCCATCGATCTCATCAGCTGAAAACACCGAAGGTCAGCGTGTCCAATGTGCCTTCGGCCACTTCCCAGACGACTTCTGCGCCGGCCTCGACCACCTGATCGGGCTTTCGATACCATCGGGCTTCACCGACCTCGTTCCAGCCTTCGCCGAACTCTTCGCTCACCTCTCGGCCGGCCTCGAACGCCTGGCTCACGGGTGCAGGGCTGGCACCTTCGAAGACGTTTCTGCCCTCTTCGAAATAGATCGATCGCCGCTCACCGTCCGGCGTGTATTGCGTGACCGCGACCGCGGGATAGAGGTCGGGCGAGTGGTCCCCGCCCAAGGTGAGCTGGCCGTCAGCGCCGCGTTCGAGCACGATCGGGCCATCCACCGAAATCGCCTGTCCGAAAGCGGTCACCGAATTGACGGCGTCGTAGTCGATGCGGAGATTGTCGGCGTCGGCCTGAATGCCGAAATAATTCTCAGGAATGAGGTGCTCAGGCAGGTAGTTGGAGAATTTGCCCGATTCGAGATTGATCGGCCTGGCACCCACCTCGTTGTCGACATTGACGTCGATGGGGAACTGCCCGGGGCGCGCCCAGATGTTGGGCCGGATGTTCACGTCCACCGGGAAGGTCGCTGCGCTCGGCGAGACGGTGATGACCCCACGGCCGGTCTCGCGATCGACGATCACGATCATCCTAGACGCGTCGAGCGGCAGGTCCGTGCCGAGCGGATCGTCGGTGATGTCCCTGCCGTCGCCCACGAGAAAACCGCCGCTTCGCTCCTCCTGAATAACGAATTCGGTGACGATGACGCCGTCGCCAGGCTGCGCGTGGGTGTCGAAATAGCGGGTCTGGCGACCTCCCGGTTGCGCGATCGATCCCTCATCGACCAAGGACGAGAACTCGGCGTCGCTTGGTGAGGCCACACTGTCGAACAGGTCGCTGCGCTCGCCCACGAAACCGGGCGATATCGCATCATGTCCGGTCGTCGGTCGATTGAAGACAGACACCGGCAGACGCGGATCATATCCCCCATCAGTCGACGGGCCGCCAAGCGGATTGAGGGCAAGCGGACCGGCCAGAAGCGGATCCGGCGACTGGGGTTGGAAAAGGGGATGGGTTGCCGTCGGGTCGTAGTGGGGCACGCTTGGGCTTGGAGGGGAGTTCGGCGATGTCGGATTTGACGTGCGATCGCTTCCTTGCGACGACGCAGCATGCTGCTCCTTCAAAGCGGCATCGAATTCCTTCAGGGCTTCTTTCCCGCCCGGCCGATCGGCACCCTGGATATAGAATTTCCGGTCCGACGGGTCGACGGGCGTCGCTGTCTTCACCTTGGGCTGAACAACCACGCTCCCATCGATAATCAATGCCATCCTATCGCTCCAAAAAATACGTATGAAAGCTGTAGGAAAAGCTATCGACAGGATAGGCTTCGTTCAACCAAAGTTTCCGGTGATCGGCGTCGGCCGATATTCCTGTCTATAGAGCAAAAATCAGGTTTCGCTCGACGTCACCTGGGGCAGGACGATCCGAAAGAGCCAGAAGCCCGACGAAGCCCGTCGACATTCAGGCCGTCACATCGCGACATACTCGCTCTCCACCGCCTCGACATTGAGCGCCGCCGCCATCAGCGCCTGGGTGTAGGGGTGTTGGGGCCGCTCGAAAATATCCTCGGCCTTGCCGGTCTCGACCACCTCGCCCTGGCGCATCACCAGGACCTGATCGGAGAGGGCGCGCACCACGCGCAGGTCGTGGCTGATAAAAAGATACGCAAGCCCGCGTCGCGCTTGGAGGTCGCGGAGGAGGTCGACGATCTGGGCCTGGACGGACATGTCGAGCGCAGAGGTCGGCTCGTCCAGGACGACGAAGCTCGGCTCGAGGACGATCGCACGCGCGATCGAGATGCGCTGGCGCTGGCCGCCTGAGAATTCATGCGGGTAGCGATCCTGGCTCATAGGATCGAGGCCCACTTCCTCCAGCACCTTCGCGACCAAGGCCCGCCGGCCTCCTGCGCCACCACCGATGCCGTGCAGCAGAAGGCCTTCTTCGATGATCTGTCCGACGGACATGCGCGGGCTGAGCGAGCCGAAGGGATCCTGAAACACGATCTGCATGTGGCGACGCAAGGGCCGGAGCTTACTGTTGGACCAGCCCTGGATGTTCTCGCCGTTGAAGGTAATATCGCCTTCGCTCCTCAGCAGGCGAAGGAGCGCCAGCCCCAAGGTTGTCTTGCCGGACCCGCTCTCCCCGACCACGCCGACCGTCTGTCCCTGCTTGATGCTGACATCGATCCCGTCGACCGCCTTCACATGGCCGACGGTGCGCTTCAGGAGCCCGCGCTGGATCGGGAAATGCACCTTGACCTCATCCCCCGCCATGACGATCGGCGCCGCGGGATCGTGGACCAAGGCTTTGCCGCTCGGCTCGGCGGCCAGCAGGTGCCGCGTATAGGCGTGCTGAGGATCGTCAAAAACGCGGCCGGTGGTACCGGTTTCGACGATCTCCCCTTTGGTCATCACGGCCACCCGGTCCGCCACCTTGCGCACGATCGTGAGATCGTGGGTGATGAGCAGCATGGCCATGCCAAGCCTCGCCTGCAGATCCTTCAAGAGCTGCAGGATCTGCGCCTGGATGGTGACGTCCAGCGCCGTGGTCGGTTCATCGGCGATCAGGAGATCCGGCTCGTTGGCGAGCGCCATGGCGATCATCACCCGCTGCCGCTGACCGCCCGAGAGCTGATGGGGATAGGCGCCGAGCCGTTCTTCGGCATCGCGCAGGCGCACGAGCTTGAGCAGCTCCAGCGTCCGTTCCCGCGCGGCGCGTCCGGTCAAGCCGCGATGCAGGGTGAGGCTCTCGCCAATCTGACGCTCGATCGTATGCAGCGGATTGAGCGACGTCATCGGCTCCTGAAAGATCATGGCGATCCCATCGCCACGAATCTTCTGCAGCCTATCCGTGTCCGCGCCCACCAGCTGAGTATTGTCAAAGAGGATGCTGCCGGAAGGATGGCTCGCTTTTGGGTACGGAAGGAGCTGCATGATCGAAAGGGCGGTCACCGACTTTCCCGAGCCGCTCTCGCCCACCAGCGCCAATGTCTCGCCCTTGTCTATGCTGAAGGACACGTCCTTTACCGCATGCAGCGAGCCGCCTTCGATCTTGAAGTCGACGGAGAGGTCTTTGACGTCCAGAAGGCTCACAACGGCACTCTTTCAGGTCGATACATCGTCATTTGAACGTCTTTCTGGGATCGAACGCGTCGCGCACGCCTTCGCCGATGAACACCAGGAGTGACAGCATGATCGCCATCACCACAAAGCCGCTAATGCCGAGCCAGGGTGCCTGGAGATTGTTCTTGCCCTGGTTCAGCAGTTCGCCCAGTGACGGCGACCCGGCGGGAAGGCCGAAGCCGAGGAAGTCGAGCGAGGTGAGCGCGGTGATCGCCCCCACCAGGATGAACGGCATGAAGGTCAG
>JBCCIN010000087.1:0-4876 GCA_039028235.1 Pseudomonadota bacterium | reverse complement strand
CAGCGAAGGAAGGGAGTCTTAAGAGCCGATGACCAAAATCGATCGCATCGAAATCATCCCCTTCACCTATGAGATTGAGGATCTCGGCGTGCCCAGCCACGGCGCGACCGGGGTCGGCAATGTCCAGTACGAGAAAGGATCGACGGCGACGATCGGACGGTATGCCGTCCACATTCACACGGATGACGGGCTTGAGGGCGCGTATGTCACCCACTGGGTCGGCACCCAGGCGTCGCTTGGCCAGAGCCTGATGCTCGCGCCGCATCTGATCGGGCGCGATCCGGAGGAGCGCGAGGTCATCTATGACGATCTGAAGCGCGAGCTTCGCGCCTATGATCACATGGGTCACGGCCCCATCGACATCGCGCTTTGGGATCTCGCCGGCAAGAAATACGGCACGCCGATCGCGAAGCTTCTGGGCGGCTATCGCTGGCGCCTGCCGACCTATGCCAGCACCTATCACGGCCAGGAGCAGAACGGCGGTCTGGATAGCCCGGAGGCGTTCGCGGACTTCGCCGCCTATTGCAAGGACGAGCTTGGCTATGTCGGCTTCAAAATCCATGGCTGGCTGAATGGTGATGTCAGGCGTGAAATCGAGAACATCGAGGCGGTCAGAAAACGTACCGGCGACCGGTTCCGTCTCATGCTCGATCCGGCCTGCCAGCTCAGGACCTTCATGGACGCGCTTGAGGTCGGCCGGGCCTGCGACGATGCCGGGTTCTTCTGGTACGAAGATCCCTACCGCGACGCCAGCGTGTCGGCCTTCGCCCACGCCAGACTTCGAGAAAAGCTGAAGACACCGCTTTTGGTCAGCGAGCATGTGCGTGGCCTGGAGCAGAAGGGCAGCTTTCTGGTGGCCGGCGGGTGCGACATGATCCATGCCGATCCCGAATATGACATGGGCATCACCGGCGCGATGAAGATCGCCCATCTTTGCGAGGCCATGGGCCTGGATGTGCAGATGCATGCATCCGGCCCAGCGCACCGCCACTGCATCGCCGCGATCCGCAACACCCACATGTATGAGCAGGCTCTCGTCGGGCCGGGCATGCCCAACGCGATGCCGCCGGTCTACACCTGCGGTTATTCCGATCTGCTCGAGGACATCGGTGAGGACGGCTGCTTTCCGGTGCCGACCGGGCCGGGCCTAGGCGTCACGTATGACTGGGAGCGGATCGAGAAGAGCAAAACGGCCCATCACGTTTTTGCATAGGCGGACGGCTTGAGCGAGACGCCTCTGATCCGCCGTGCTTGCAGCACCGATCTCGATGCCATCGCCGACCTGCAGGCGCGCGCCATTATGGCCGTCGATGTCGAGATCTATGACCGAAAGACGCTTGAAGCCTGGGCGCGCATGGGCCGCCAGATCAGGCATAAGCTCCTCGGCACCGGGACCTTCTTCGTCGCCGAGCACGACGGCCGGCTGGTCGGTGTCGCCGGCTGGACCGAGGACAGCCGGGAGACGGATAGTGCCTGGGCGCGCTATGTCTTCGTCGCACCAGAAGCCGGCGGGCGCGGCATCGGCCGGCTGCTGATGGCGACGGTCGAGCGTTCGGTCCGAGCCGCCGGCCGCACCCGCCTCCAGCTTTGGGCGAGCTCGAATGCGGTCGGATTCTATCAGGCCCTCGGCTATCGGAGGGGACAGCCGGCGCGCTGGCCGATGGGCGGCGGGATCGAGATGGAACACTGCCTCATGGAGAAGGCACGGGCCGGGAGCGGTAGTTGATGAGCGGTCAGGCTTGACGACCTCTTTCTTGTGATCCCGCGACGCCAATGATAGCGTCGATAGTTGAAATAGAGACGCAATTCGCCGCCAAAGGCGAAAACGATCGATAAGACAGGGAGGCTTCGAACGATGTCATTCACACGACGCATGCTGTTCGGCTCACTGGCGCTCGGCGCCGTGCTGGGCCTGGCCCGAACCGAAGGGGCCTGGGCTCAGGATCAGAAGACCATCGCCCTCATTCCGGGTCTGACCACCGATGCCTTCTACATCACCATGAGAAAGGGCGCCCAGCATGCGGCCGATGCGCTCGGCGTGGAGCTCTTGTTCCAGGGCGGGCCGGAATTCAATCCGACCGTGCAGGTGCCCGTGCTCAATGCGGTGATCGCACGGCAGCCGGATGCGATCCTGATAGCCCCCACCGACACGCAGCAGCTGATCGCGCCGCTGAAGCAGGCGATCGACGCCGGCATCGCCGTGATCACGGTCGATACCTTCATCGATGACGGTCAGTATCAGGATGGCCGCGGCGACGGTGATTTCCCGCTGTCCTACGTCGCCTCGGACAACGTGCTCGGCGGCCAGATGGCCGGCCATGCGCTCGCGGCGGCAGTGGGCGAAACCGGCAAGGTCTATGTGTCCAACGTCAAGCCCGGCATCTCCACCACCGATCAGCGCGAGGAGGGCTTCAAGGCCGCCATGGCCGATTATCCCGGCATCGAGGTGCTGGAGACCCAGTTCAACGATAACGACGCCAACAACGCCTCCGCTCAGCTTCAGGCGGTGCTCGCGCGCAATGCGGATCTGGTCGGCGTGTTCGGCGCCAATCTGTTCTCCGCGATCGGCGCCGCTGAGGGCGTTCGAGCCGTGGGCAAGACCGGCGAGATCAAGGTGGTCGCCTTCGACGCGCCTCAGCGCATCGTCGACGATATCAAATCCGGTCTGATCGACATGGCGATCGCGCAGCATCCGGCCGAGATCGGCTATTATGGGGTGATGACCGCCTATGCGGCGCTGACCGAACAGTCCGTGCCGATCGCAATCGGCACCGGCTTCACGGTGATGGACGCATCCAATATCGACGATCCGGCGATCCAGAAGTTCGTCTATTCGGACTGATTTTTTCGGGATGACGGGCAGACGGGGCTTCCGCCTGCCTGTCGCTCCCGACAAAATCTGGCTATGGGAACGAGCGACGCCGGCGCCAAGGCCGGGACCATCGACGAGCAGGTGAACACACCAGCTTTGCTGGGTTTTCTCACCTGGGCCTGGTCCTGGCTGTTTCTCCTCATCCTCCTGGTGTTTTTCGAAAGCTGGGCGCGCCTTGCCTATGGTGTGTCCTTTTTGCTGAACGGCTTCAATATCCAGAGCATCGCACTGTTCGCCGCGGCCCCGCTGCTGCTCGGGCTCGGTCAGACCTTCGTGATTATCTCAGGCGGGATCGATCTCTCGGTCGGCTTCGTCATGGGCCTTGCCGCAGTGATCATGGCGCGAGTCATGCAGGAGCTGGCCGGGCTGCCGCCCGGCTTTGCCCTGAGCTTGGGCATCGGCGCAGCGTTTCTGATTTCGCTGATCCCCGGCCTGATCAATGGCTGGCTGATCGCCCATCTCAGAGTGCCGGCCTTCATCGGCACGCTCGGCATGTATGGCGTGGCGCGCGGCACGGGCTTTCTGACCGCGGGCGGCACCACGGTGCCGGTCAACAACACCTGGCTGTTCGAGATGGGCAACGGCAAGCTTCTGGGCGTGCCGATTCCGGTGATCATCACCCTGTCAGTCGTGCTGCTCCTGCATTACGTGCTCTCTCAGACCCGCTTCGGCCAATATACCTATGCCATCGGCGGCAATCGCATGGCGGCCATCCGTGCCGGCATCAATGTGCGGCGCCACACCATGATGATCTATCTGATCGCAGCCGCGTGCGCCGGGCTCGCCGGGATGATCTATACCTCGCGCTTTTCCGCGGGTGCCGCCCAGGCGGGCGAGCCCATGCTCCTGGACTCGATCGCCGCTGTCGTGATCGGTGGAGCCAGCCTGTTCGGCGGGTCGGGAACGATCATCGGCACGGTGATCGGTGCGCTGATCATCGCGGTCATCCAATACGGGCTGGTCTTCGTGAACGTCGAGCCGTTCTGGCAGTTCGTGGCGGTCGGCGTGGTGATCATCGTCTCCGTGCTGGTCGATCAATCCCAGAGCAGGCTGCGCGGTGAGGCCCAGGATGTCGACTAAGCGGCAAGGTGCCGCTGCCTTGACCCCGGTCCTTTCCGTTCGTGGGATGTCCAAACGCTTTGGCGGCGTGCAGGCGCTTCAGGACGTGAGCTTCGACCTGGAACCGGGCCAGGTGCTTGCCCTCGCTGGTGACAATGGTGCTGGCAAGTCGACCCTGATCAAATGCATCTCCGGCGTGCATCAGCCGGACGAGGGCGAGATACGCTACAAGGGCGATCTGGTCGAGATGGCCAATCCGCGCGAAGCGCGCACGCTCGGCATCGAAACCATCTATCAGGACCTAGCTCTCGCCGACAATCTCGACGTCGGCGCCAATGTGTTCCTGGGGCGGGAGCCGCCCAGACGTTTTCTCGGCCTGCTGCCGGCGATCGATCGGCGGCGGATGCGTGACGCCGCTCATGATGTGCTGCAGACTCTCGAGATCGAGATCCCGACGAGCAAGCTGACACGACCCGTACGCACCCTTTCAGGCGGCCAGCGCCAGGCGGTAGCGATCGGCCGGGCGATCTACTGGCAGGCCGAAGTGCTGATCATGGACGAGCCGACCGCAGCGCTCGGCGTTCCGGAACAGAGGAAGGTCAGGGAGCTGATCGAGCGCCTGAAGGCACAGCAAGTTGGCGTGATTTTCATCTCCCACAATCTGCAGGACATCTTCGCGGTCTCCGATCGCATCCTGGTGCTACGGCGCGGGCGCGCCGTCGGCGAACGCCGGATCGACGACACGAACCATGACGAGATCGTCAAGCTGATGGTGGGTGCCGACGTCTGAGCCCCCAACCTCACGGCCAAAGGCCTTTGCAGAACGCTGCCAATCCGGTCAGACCATAGGTGATGGCAGACCGATCATGCGTAGTCGTTCACCCACTGCCCGAGCTCGACATTCTCCTGCTCGCCTTCGATGAAATCGATCAAGCGGTGTGGGAT
>JBCCIN010000086.1:0-14066 GCA_039028235.1 Pseudomonadota bacterium | reverse complement strand
TCATCGTGGTTTGTTTCGATCAAGAGCTTCTCTTGCAGCCAAAACATGCGAGCCACGATTCCTAGGGTTCTAATGCAGCGGCGAATAGGTTCGATGCAGGAGATACTGCGCTAGCTCTTTGATCTTGCGTCAATTCTTCCAAACCATGCTGACCGCTTTGGTCGGATCGATGCAACCGGAGTGCTTCTTAAGAATTTCCGTGCAAAACCCTTAAGCTCAGGTCTGTCGCCGCGCGGTCCGAAGATCATTTCATCGAGCCAAGCCAAGGCGTCCTGCCGATGAGGATAGTGCGCCACGCCGTCTCTCGCCATGATCGCCTTTGCCGTCCGTCGCACCCCACTGGCGTCGTCTCGCCATGCGGCGACACGCAGGCGCAGCGCGATAGGATCCAGCCAGGAAGAAGCAGGCGTCGCATGCCGAAAGGTCAGCCGTCGCCCGCGCAGCGCTGACCAGATCACGCCGAGCAAAAGCGCCGCCGCAGCCAGGCCCTCTGGCCAGGCAGGCAAACGGGCAGGCTTGGGAGGCTGGTCTGCAACGAACTCTGCATCGGCGGTAGATTCGCTATACGCGACCCTCTGCGCGGAGATGGAGACGGCTCGATGCTCTCGAAGGGTTGTGTCGAAATAGGAGAACGCCAGGGGTTCGACAATTGCCGAGGTGTTGTTGGTCGGCCGAATCGTCCAGCGCCAGAACGCATAGGTGATGGGTCCTGCCGGCGACAGCTCGACCAGGCGTTTTTCCGGATGCGGAAAGATCAAGGCCGATGGCGAGGTCAGCTCAGGCATGGGCGGTATCATCTCGGGCGTCACGCCAAGCGCTTCGAGCCTTATGACCCGAAGCACACCCTCGCCAGGCTTAAGGCGCGCCGGCGCATTCGACCATTCATCCGAGACTCGAAGGGCGCTAACCGGGAACCACCAATCGCCGGTATCCGGTGCCGGGGCGACCTCGATCGTGACGGGCTCCGACATCACCTTATGTTCGAACCAGCCGTCACCTTCATCCGTCAATGTCAGCCGATGCGTGAACGCGCCAATGGTCAGTGGCCCTGGCCGACGGGGATAGACGGCCATTCGCCGCTCGAAGATCTTGTAGTTTTTTCCATCGATCCGCTCGTCGGTCCATTTGTCCGGGCCAAGCTGCGCCCAGTTGAACCCCTCGAAATCCGGCTGTTCCAGGGCCTCGCGTGTGATGTGCCGGCGATACAGTCCCTTGATCGTGATCAGGACCATCTCCTGGGTGAAGGGTGCTTGCCCCTCGGCGGCGTCCACCTCGACGCTCAGGCTCACCTCGCCCGGCTGCACGCTGCTCGATTGTGCAGGCGCCTCATGGCTGATCAGCATCATCGACAAGAGCGTGATCAGGAGCCACCTCATCGCGGATCCTCGGGCTCTGGCGGGGTCAAGCCGAGCTTCGCCCGCAACTTCGCTTCATGTGCGATCCTCGCTTTGAGGTAGTCACCCGGCACATCCGCGAGCTGACGCAGCCAGCGCTCGTCGGCGACCATGAACCTGTCGTCAAAAACCCGGCGCACGCCCAGCCGGCCGTGGCTGTCGAGCTGGGCGAGGCCGAGCATCGTGTTGGCATTGGTCACGCCATCGCCTGTCCCGGCGGCACGCCCGTCCCCCTCGGCAATGAAGCTTTCGGCGGTCGGGCCGCTCTTCCGTTCGGGGAAGAGACCGAGGGCGTCCGGGTCAATGGCCAACCCGCCATAGAAGAAAGCGACGAGATCGAAGTTCGCACGCGCTTCCGCATCGCCCTTCACCATCGCGATGTCATAAGCTTCCAGCGCCGCCGCATAGGCGCCGCGATGGGCTTCCGCATTGCCAAGGTTGTAGTGTGACTTGGCCTCGCGAAAGGCGTCCCCTGCGAGCACCATGTCGCCTGCGCGAAAATGCGCCACGCCGCGCCAGCCGGGATCGTCGAACAGCGTTGCCGCAAGGCCCGGCAGCCCGAGCGACAGCAACACCCGCCCAAAAGGCGCTGCACCGCCTGATGCGGCTGCCAGCACCAGTGCGGCCAGCGTCATGACAGCGATCACCCTCATGCCGCCTGCCTTCGGAACAGCATCAGCAAGGGTATCAGCGCTAGGACCAGGAGGAACCGCCCGTAGTCCCTCCAGAACAGCAACGGATAGTCCTGGCGCTCGAGCCGGGTTCGCGCGTCGTCTCGGAGCCATGCCGTCAACGCATCTGTCTGATCCGTCGTGAAAACAAGCCCGCCACCGATCGTGGCATGGCTGATCAATTGCGGCGGCACATCATCATTCAGCGAGACCAGGGAAAGACGAACGCCTTGATCGGCAAGATCCTCCGCTCCTGCAAGCGATTCGGGTCCGAAACCGGCGCCATCGCTCATCAGGATGACATCGCCCGCCACGGTTCCCGCACGTCGCAAGACGTCCGATGCCATGACCAGAGCGCTTTCAGGGCGCGAGCCCGGATCAGGCACGGTTTCCTGATCGATCAGCGAAACGGTCTGGCCAAGCTGCACGTGATCGACCGTCAAATCGGTCGCAGCATAGCTGTCGCCGGCATAGACGATCAGACCGCCGGGACGACTGCCGAGCGACGCGATGGCGAACTGCGCCATCGCCTGCAGTTGCGGCCAGCGTCGATCCTCGGTGACGCTCTTCGAGACATCGACCAGCAGCAGCACGCCATCGAGGTTCCTATAGGACAGGCTGTCGCGTCGTTCCAATGCAAGACCTGCAAGGGCCAAGATGATGATCGCTGCCGCCGAAAGCGACACCAGCCGAGGCCGCAGACTGACGCGCGTCTCCACCCAGCCGAGTTCGGCCAGCGCACGCAGGAGCTCAGGCTTCGCCGCCTCCCGCCAGGCGCCAAGCGTTCCAAGGCGCGTCACGAACCACCATCCGGCCATCGCTAGCGGCAGCAATGCAAGAAGCCAGAACGGCCTAAGCAGCGTGACCTCGAGGCCAGCCATCACGCTTCCCGCCAAGCAAGACCAAGGACGAGCAATGCGGCGAGCGCTGCTGGCCAGACCCAATATTCATGAAACACTTCGGCGGCGAGCCCATCCCCATCGGTCGCCTCGAGCCTGTCCAGCGCTTCGGCAACGGCGATCAGATCCTCCGTTGTTCGGACCCGGAAGGTTTCGCCGCCGGAAATCTCGGCGATCGCACCAAGCGTCTCGGTGTCGACCACGCCACGCTCGCCCGGCTCCGCCGTCGCCATATCCTTCGGTCCGAGCGCGATCGTGTGCACCCGAACCCCGATCTCCGACGCCAGGCCCGCAACGCCGAGCGGATCGGTAGCACCCGCATTGTTGGCGCCATCCGACAATAGGATGGCCACCTTCGATGCCGCCTCGGATGTCGCCATGCGTTTTAGCGCCAGCCCCAGCCCATCGGAGATGTTCGTGGCCCGTCCTGATATGCCGATCGTCAGCCCTTCGATGCGCTTGGCGATGGCTTCGACGTCAAAGGAAAAGGGTGCTGCGTAATAGGCTTCCGATCCGAAGACGATCAGCGCCACGCGATCGCCGGCCCGGCGCCGGGCGAACTCGGCCCCGACCCTGGTCACGGCTTCGATCCGCGTCGCCTTTGCACCATCGAGATGAAAATCATCCCGCACCATCGACCCGGAAAGATCGAGGACGATCGCGAGATCCCGCCCGCTGATCTTCAAGGCGGAGACCGGCGCTACGGTGCGCGGTCCCGCAATGGCGAGCACCAGGAGTCCCCACGTCACCCAGAGCATGGCCTGCCGGAGTCGAGCCTGCCGCCTGGCTGAGCCGCCAAGGGCGGATTGCATCATTGCGTCGCCAATGCGCTCAGGTACGGTCAGCGCGCTCCGATCCACCGGCAAGGGGCGAAGCAGATAGGCCGCAAGGAACGGCAGCGGCAGAAGGAGGAGCGCCAAGGGGCTCGAAAGCTCAAACAAGCGCCCGCACCTCCGCCTCCAGCTTGTCGACGTCGTCTCCGGCGACGCGTCGATAAAGGCCGGGACGCAACGCCTCGAACCGCTCCGGCGCCTGCGCTTTCAGGATGTGCAACAGCGCTACGCGCCGCTCCGCTTCGGGCTTGTCCTGAAGTGCTTCAAGAATGCTTGCCAGGCTCGGCGCCTGTCGCCTTTTCCGCTTTCGGCTCATCAGCCGGATCACACCGCCAACGAGCAGTGCCAGGATACCGGCCATCGCGACAGCCGCGGCCATGTCGCCGAACGCGCCGCCGGCCGCTTCCGCAGGCAGGCGGATATCGCTGAGCGCTTGGAGCATCGCCTCTTCGCTAAGCGCTCGGTCCGTCACGGCAAGCCCTCCGTTCTGAACGCCTCCGCAATCCGCCCTGCCGTTTCCCTAACCGGGTCACCTGCATCGAGCCTGAGGACAGGCCAGCCCGCTATTCGGTCATCGCCGCCGGTCTTTCGAGCCTGCCCACGTCCGAGATAGACCCGCGCTCGCCGACCGTCAGGCAGGCTGATCGGATAATGGCCGTCGGGCAGACGCTCGCTCTCGGCATCGGTGATCAGGAGGAGCCTGGGTGTGCGTCGACTGGCCAGTCGGCCCAGCCTGTCGCCCAGTGCCTGGCCCGGCTTGTCGAACCCCGACGCGAGAATGACTTCCGCCCCGGCCGGCGCCAGCCGCTCCGCCTGCGCCATCGCTCCATCGAGTGCCTGCTCCTCGCCATGGGCACGCGCCGCCATCAGCCCGAGCCCGGTGTGATGCGCTTCGACCAGCCCGCCGATCACATCGAGCATGCCCCGCACCCGGCCACGCGGCGCCGCGATCACCGGCTGGTCCGGCGTCAGCGCCAGCAGGCCCACGCGCCCGCCGCGCTCAACCACGGTCCAGCCGATGAGCGCCAGCGCCTCCGCCGCCGCAACCGACCGGAAGGCTCGGCTAATCCCCCAGAACATCGAGGGCCGAAAGTCCGCGATGAGCAGCAGGATCCGATCCCGATCCTCCAGGAACTGCCGCACATGCAGTCGCCCCGTTCGCGCCGTCGCACCGCGGTCCAAATGCCTGAGGTCATCGCCGCGCACATATTCGCGCACATCCGCGACTTCGAGGCCGCGCCCCTTTCGCCGCGTGGCGAAACCGCCGGGCAAGGCCGCCAGCACCGCCGATGTCTCGGATGCCAGCGCCACATGTCGAAGCGAGATCAGATGGTTGGCGCTGAGCGTGACGCCGGGCGCCTCCAGCGCCGCGACACTCAAAGCGGCTCGACCTCCTCAAGCACATCGGCGACGAGCGCCCGCGCTGTGCGCCCCTCGGCGACACTCCGCCAGGTTAGCACCATCCGATGGGGCAGGGCGTCTACTGCCAGGGACGCTACATCCTCCGGTGTCGCATAGTCGCGCCCATGCAGATAGGCCCTGGCCTTCGCCGCCGCTGCAAGCGCGAGCGAGCCGCGCGGCGACACCGCGTGCTCGATCTCATCCGCATACGTCCCCGTTCGCGTCGCCATCACCAGCCGCACGATATAGTCCCTGAGCTCAGGCGAAAGATGCACGGTCCGCACCGCTGTCCGCATCTCAGCCAGCTCATCCAGCGTCACCGTTCGATGGGGTGGAGTACCCTCCTGCGTCTCCGCTTCCACCAGATCGAGAATCTTTCGCTCGGTTTCGGCATCAGGCAGAGACAGGACGACATGCAGAAGAAACCGGTCAAGCTGCGCTTCGGGCAGCGGAAACGTTCCGTCATGCTCGATCGGGTTCTGTGTCGCGACGACGAGAAACGGATCGGGTAGCGCGTGGGTCTCATTGCCGACCGTCACCTGACTTTCCGCCATGGCCTCAAGCAGCGCTGATTGCACCTTGGGCGGCGCCCGATTGATTTCATCCACCAGCACAAGGTTATGGAAGACCGGCCCTGGCGCGAACTCGAAGTGTCCATCCTGCGGCCGAAACACGGACGTTCCCGTAAGGTCCGACGGCATCAGGTCAGGCGTGCACTGGATCCTGGCGAAGCTTCCCTCAACGGCGTCCGAGAGCCATTTGGCCGCCCTTGTCTTTGCAAGACCCGGCGCCCCCTCGACGAGCATATGTCCACCCGACAGGGCCGCGATCAGCAGACGTTCGATAAAGTTCTCATGGCCAACCAGGCCTAGGCGCAACTGATCCTTAAGCGCCGCTATGCTCCCATGCGAGCCTCCGGTCCGCTGATCCATCCTGTCTCCCGACCACTTGCTGACGTCTGCCGCTTACTCCTTGCAGCTTGGCTCAAGCTTACACCCGGACCTGACCGCCGCAAACACCGCCAATGGTCTGCCCCGCCGCTCCCGGCTCGGCTATTCGCCCACACATGTGGGATCAAGGAGACTTGTCAGGGATGGGCTTCTCAGTGTTTCTCCGGCGACGGCGATCAAGGTGTCGTATTCCGCCTCAATGAAGTCGATGAACGCCGGTTCGTTGGTCTGGTCCGCCGAAGACCGGGCGACGGCATGAAGCATGAAGACATCGAAGGCGCAAAGTCCGGCGGGGCTGGCATTGAGAAGCGCCTGCATAAACGCCTTCGAGTTCCACGGAAGACGGTGCAGGTTCATCGGCTTCTCCTGCAGTTTCGAAAGGAATGGCAAGGTCCGATCGAACAGCAACACATCCATGCCGAAGGAGAAGGACTGGTAGAGTTCCTCAATCAGAATCGAGCGAAAGAAACGCTCCTCCAGCGCTCCCACATGACGCCACTGAGGCTGCTGAACCATGATATGCGTTCCCTGACCGCGGCGGCCGAAGAACGTTTGTGCCATCGCCGGCGACGTCGCGGCGTAAGCCCTCTTGCTTTGAAGGCCGAGCGCATAAACCTCGTTCATCCAATCCAGATCTGCCGAGAGCGCCCGGTTGGGAGGAGCGCCGGAGTAGAGTCTCAGCATGACGACCCGCCCCGTCCCGCAGCCCTCGGCGCTTGATCCGGCGTACCGCATCAAGAGCGGCCGGTCGAAGACGTGCTCGATCAAGCGGCGAAACGCGTCGATCGTTTGCTCGCTTATCGGATGCGGCTTGTCTCCAACGATGCAGATATACGCACCCGAAAGTCTCTTCCCATTGATATCGACGGGAATGGAAAGGTCGCGTCCCAGCATCGTGGTGCGCAACTGGTAAGACCAGCCCTGGCGGGCCAGTTGCAGATAGGACGCCTTGTCCGCGGACTGCAGGTCGCCGGCTGCCTGCAACGGACCGACGAGCAGCGCTGGACTCACCGTTTGTGACAAGAAGAAAAGCGTCAGGAACATAGCGAGTCGACAAGCGAGACGTCGTGATTTCACCGCCTCACGCCGTTCTCGCCTCGATAGCCAAGATCGACCATATGCGTTTGAAGTCTTGCCGATCGTGGTGGTCACTTCCCGATGTGGCCGCGCCGAAGGGCGGACATGTTCGCTTCGATCACCTCAAAAAAACGTAGAGCGGCGTTGCCCCCGCGTCCAGACGTCCGCCGGTACGCGATCTTAGGGCGTGTGTCAGCCCGCCGGCTCGACGGCCGCTTCGGCCGGCGTCTGGCCCGGTCCCACCCGGTAGGTCAGGGCCGCATCGACACTCTCGGCATGAGCGTCGGCCCGCTCTCGAAGGGCTGCGTGGTGGGGCGATTTGATGCAGACAGGATCCGTGGCTGCGGGGTCCCCCACAAGGGCCATGGCCTGACAGCGGCAGCCACCGAAATCCACCGTCTTCCGATCGCAGCTCCTGCAAGGCTCCTGCATCCAGCTGTCGCCGCGATACATGTTGAACGCCGAGCTGTCGTTCCAGATCGCCGCGAGCGGTGTTTCGGTGACGTTCTCGAAGGTCAGATGCGGGATCGTCTGAGCCGCGTGACAGGGCAGCACAAGCCCGTCGGGCGCAATGTTGAGCCCGGTCGTTCCCCAGCCGCCCATGCATCGCTTCGGATACTCCGCGTGATAGTCCGCCGGAACGTAATCGATGACGAGTACGCCTTTGAAACGCTTGCGAGCCTCGTCGACGATGCTGGTCGCCTCTTTGGCCTGCTCCCTGGTCGGCATCAGCGAGTCTCTGTTTTTCAAGGCCCAGCCGTGGAACTGCACGGTGGCGACCTCGATTCGCCTGGCGCCCATGTCGACAGAAAGCTCGATCGCTCGCGGCAGCTGATGCAGGTTTCGCCGATGCAGGACGACGTTGAGCGTCAGCGGAAAGCCTATGCTGCCGATCCACTTTGCCACCTGCATCTTTCGATCGAAGCCGCCGCGATAACCGCCGATTTCATCGGCCATGGCGGCGTCCGTGCCCTGCAGCGACAGCTGAACGTGATCGAGCCCGGCTTCGTCCAGCGCGTTCAGGCGCTTTTCGGTAAGGCCGACGCCTGATGTGATAAGGTTGGTGTAGAGCCCGGCCCCGCGCGCGGCCGCGACAAGCTCCACCAGATCACGCCTCGAAGCAGGCTCGCCGCCGGAAAGATGCACCTGCAGAACGCCCAGCGCCGACGCCTGGCGAAACGCGTCCGCCCAGTCTTCCGTCGACAGCTCCATGGCCTGCCGCGCAAGCTCGATGGGGTTCGAGCAATAGGGGCAAGACAGCGGGCATCGGTGTGTGAGTTCAGCCAGCATGGCGATGGGAGGCGGTGCAGCCGTCATGTCAGGACATCCAGAAAGCGGCGATCGCGAAGGGTGCCAAGAAAACTCGCGCTGTCCTCGACGATCTGCTCCAGCGGTGCGCCGTATTTTTGGGCGAGGGCTTGGGTGATGTCACCAAAGCTGCGCGTTCCATCCACCTCGCTTAGGATGGCATGACCGATCGCATCCAGTTTGATGGCGCGTTCAGGCGCCAGCAGCACCCATGTCTCCCGCACCTTGTCATAATGCATCCGCACGCCGCGGGGCAGGCAAGGCACGTCCCCGGCTTCCATCAGCCCGCCTGCCGAAGCAAAAGCCCCTCGCCCGGCACCCATGCGCCCGGCGGAATGCGGCCTGGCTCGACATAGGCGCTGGAGAGCGCATCGAGCTGCGACCAAAGCACGTCCGTCTTGAAGATGAGTGCGCGCGCAGCGGCCTCCTGCTTCTCCGCCGTATCCGCGTGATCGAGCACCCAGGCGAGCCCGAACGCCACGTCTTTCGGCGCCTCCTTAAGCCGGTTTCGAAAATAGGCAAGCGAGCTGTCATTGGCGAAATCGTAATTCTTGAGCAGGCCTTCGATGCGGTTCGCATGGATCTTCGGCGCGAAAAGCTCGGTCAGGGAGGAGGCCACGGCCTCCAGAAGTGTCTTCTCGCGCACGAACTGAACATAGGCGTCGACCGCAAACCGCGTCGCCGGCAGGACGCCTTCTCGAGACGCCACATAATCCGGATCGAGCCCGACGGCCTCGGCAAGCCTGAGCCATCGCTTGATGCCGCCCTCGTTCTCACTGGTGCCGTCGTGATCCTCGATCCGTGAGCGCCAGGCGCGGCGCAATGCCGGATCGTCCACCCGGCTCATGAAGGCGGCGTCCTTCATCGGTATCGAATGCTGGTAATAGTAGCGGTTGATCACCCAGGCTCTGACCTGGTCGGGCGAGCATTGTCCGCTGTGCAGCCGATCATGAAACGGATGGAGGTCGTGATAGCGTTCCGCCCCGATCTGGCGGAGACGCGCCTCGAAGTCTTCGCGCGACGCGGTCAAAGTTCGATCTCCATGCCATCCTGTCCAATGGTCCAGCCGGCCGCCTCGGCCGCCGCACGCTCGGGTCCGTCGGGGCGAAAGACCGGGTTGGTTTTGTTCATATGCACGTAGACTTTCCGATCGATGTCGAGTGGCGCAAAGGCTGCCATCGACCCATCGGAACCGCTCATCGACATGTGGCCCATGCGCTTGCCTGTCTTCACGCCGACGCCGGTAAGGCGCATGTCATCGTCCTGCCAGAGCGTTCCATCGAAGAAGACCAGATCCGCTCCATCGATCCGATCAGCGAGGGTCACGAGGACAGATGATAGTGGTAGCTCGCGTTGGCCTGTAGGATGCAACGCCGGCGTTCGCGTGAACTGCTCTCGAACATCCGGCGATACATCGAGTATCGCCCAGCGTCGACCGCCGCCGGTGACGGCAAGGGATGACTGGGTCTGAGGCGCGATCTCACCCTGACGAGCGAGAAGGTCGTCGCGGCAGCCGTAATTCCACTGGGGTAAACCACCGCCGGCCGCGGCGCCGAGGATGAGCGCGCGGAATCCCTGCGAGACTCCGCGCAACTGCATCAGATGAAGGTTTCGCGATCCTGATCGTCCTGATCAGGGCTGTACATATTGACTTCCATACCACACTCGATCTCGCGGATCTCGGGCTTTGACCAAGCCATAGTACTTCTCCGTTTCAGATTAAGGTCATGTAAAATTATGTCTCCGCTCATGGCGACCTGCTACTCTTATTCGCTAAGGAAAACACAGACTTTAGTCGGTCTCAGTCCGAGGACCTCGTCGGGATACGTCCTGTCAGACAAAATCCCTGATTGCGTAACGTTTTGATTTCGAAACCGAAATCCAGGTCGCTGAGCTTCTTTCGAAGATAGCCCACGTAGACGTTGACCACGTTCTCGTTATTGGACCCATCCCCCGACCACAGCATATCGAAGATCGCGCCACGCGTGAGCGGATTTCCTTCACTCTCAATCAGGCATTCCAACAGGTCACGTTCGCGCTCCGTCAAGGTGACTGATCCGGTGCTTCCTTCGAGTATCCGCGACACGGCATGAAGCCGGGCGGGCTCAGGCCACGCAGCACTCGCCCGCCGTTCCTGAACGCGAAGACGAGCGACAAGTTCGTCGAAGTCGAAAGGCTTGACAATGTAGTCGTCCGCACCTGCCTCCAACCCCGTCGCACGCTGATCGACTTCCGAAAGCGCAGACAGCATCAGGATCGGTAGCGTCAGGCCACTCCCGCGCGCTTGACGCACAAGATCAATCCCGCTGTCCGCACCCAGCATCACATCGATGATCGCGCCGGAAAAACTCTCTTTCCTTAGACGCTCGAGGGCGCGATCAGCCCGGTTTTCGGGCTGCGCATCGTAGCCGTGCAGCGCCAGCCCGCGCACGAGCGCGGATGTGATCTCGGGATCGTCGTCTACGATGAGAAGCCGCGGGCTCATGACTGGGACGATTGATCAGCACGGGGTAGGCGAACCGTCACCATCGTGCCCGGCTCATCGCCCAAAGCCATGGCTCGCGGAACGGGACTGATCAGCTCGATGTCACCCTCCTGTGCTTCGGTAACCCAGCGCGCCAATGTCAGGCCGACGCCGAAGCCCTGGCTATTGCCCTGTCCCCCTTGAGCGAACCGGTCGAAAATGCGGTCCTGGTCGGACTCGGCGATACCTGGCCCGTTGTCCACGACGTGGAAGCCGGCCGTCTTGTCGCCAATCTCGGCCGAAAGACCCACCCGTTCTCCCGCACGGGCGTGACGGATGGTGTTCCGAAGGAGACTCACGATCGTCTGCCGCAGCCAGTTGATATCGCACCGGATCGCCCCATCCGGCATGTCACCAAGCTCCAGTTGCATACCGGCATTGTCAAGCTCCGCCCCAACCTCCTCGACCACCTCCCGGGCGATCCTTGAGAACTCGACCATCTCGGTATCCAGCGCGATCTGTCCGCTGTCGGACTGGGCGACGCGCAGGAGATCATCGATTCGGCGGTTGAGCCGGGACGACCGGGACGCGATGGTGCGAAACGAGTTCTCGGGGTCCGGTGCCCCTTTAAGACCAAGTTGCGCTTCCATCGATATGACGGTCAGCGGCGTTCTCAGTTCGTGGCTGATGTCGGCGAACAGCCGCCGCCGGTTGTCATCGATCACCTCGAGCTTGGCGTTGGCTGCGCGCAGATCCTCGGTTCGCCGAGCAATCACCTCGTTCAGCCGGCTCCATTCCGCTTTGACCCCGTCGCGTCGCTTTTGCAGCGCCGCCGCCATGCGGTTGGTCTCCGCGTAGAGCTGACCGATTTCATCACGGCTGCTCTCGGGAAGCGCGATGTCAAAGTCCTCCCGTCCGATCCTGGATGCCGCGGTTCGAAGCTGGTCCAGCCGGCGAAATTGGGGGTGGATGAGGCCGAAATAGAATAGCGCCAGAAGAAGAAGCGTCAGTGCGGCGATACCGATCGCCATGTTCGTCAGATTGCGGCGCAGCCGCTCGATTCCCGACAGGGTGCCGCTGCGAAACAACGCTTCGGTATTGACCGCCTCGTTCAGGAGCGGATCGAAACTGGCGGCAAACCCGTCGAGATGCGCGCGCAGTCGTATCCTGTCCGCCGTCTCGTCGGCGAGCCCCCTTAGCGTGCTCTCGAGTCTCGCCCCCATGCGCGCGATGCCAAGCGACTGCGTTCCGTAACGCGATTGCTCATCCACCCCGAGAGCCCTCGCCTTGTCGACGGCGCGCTCAATGTCGGCCTGCAGAAGCTCGAGCGTCGAACGAATTCGATCATTGACTGGCGTGAGCCGCTCCATGCGCACATCTACGGGCTGTCCGGTCTGCACCGTCTCGGTCGCAACAACGAGAAACGTCGCTGTCTGCCTTGAGAGGATCGCGTAACGTGCGATGCGCGCTTCCGAAGCGAGGACGGCATCCAGCCGCTCCGCCACCAACGTCATCGCGTAATAGAGACTGAAAGCCGTTAGAAGCGTGCCTGCCCCAAGCAGCACCGAACCCAGGCCCAACCGTGCCTTCAGCGACGATATCGTCGTGATCCCTCGAAGCGACGTCGGTGTCATTCGGATTTCATCGGACCCGTCGGTGAGACATCGTCGCCCTTTTACAATCCAACGCTGGCTTGAGTGCAAGATGCGACAACACGAAGCCGCCCCTTCCGGCAAAGAATCAGGCTTGAATCCGAGCTTTTGTATTACGCTCCGAGCCCTTTACACGGCGATTTCGTTTCGGATGAACCACGCTTTTAGGCCTATTGGCCATGCGACTTTTCGTGCTGGGTGCCTCTTGCTTCTGCAAGGTGGTTTTAGACGCTGGAGCTATCTCTTTGGCGAACAACAGGCATGCCTACCGCGCCCGATCCTCACCAAATTAGTTCGAAGCGGCACAATCACGTGATTGAGAGCTATGACTGACCTGGGCTAGAAGGTCCGAGGTCGACTCACGATAGCTTGTAGATGGTTCTTTGGAGAACAACCGAATCTGGCTGGGAACGTGGCCTATTCATCCGCGACATTCAGTGACTTATACGCCCCACGATGCCGCATTGCGGGGGTCAAGATCGACGGTTGCTGTTCTGGCACGCCGGACACCATTGATGCTGAGACCATGGCCTGCGCTCTTGCAGACATGATCCCCCGGACCGGCGGCAATCGGCTTCATGAAAAGAAAATCACGCGGCAGCTCCTGGCCACGTTGACGCTGATATCCAGGTCGCGGCGTGATCGATGGTGACAAAGCCGTGACCGTTGATTCATTGAAGCAGCCGGCGATCCCGCTCAGTGAAATGCATGATTTGCTCGAGTTTGTGGTTCCTCACTACCTAGAGAGGGTCCAGCGACCCGAATCCTGCCCTCACCTGCAATTTTTTTATCGCGAATCGCCCGGGATCGCCGTTCTGAGCTGATGCTGTCCGGTGCGTCTATATCTGCTGGCTTCCATGTTTTCCGAACCCCCGAACCATGCCATGGGGCTGGCAGGTGTGCTTGCGGTCTGCCGCAAGCAGCTTCTGGAAAGCCAAACAGCATTCCTGACAGCAGGGTCATAGGCCGGCACAGCCGAGCCCTTGGACGGTGCCTTGACGCTTTGTCAGAGATGCTCAATGAGCCTGCATTGCTCAGGCGGTCATGCCCGAACACCGGACCTGACTGGCAAGATCGTTGTCTGCAGTCCAGCTCACCTCTTTAGATCAATGAGCGCCATGATTTATTCCCTCTGGCCGCAAAAAATGCTGAAGCCAGCCTGCCTTTAGCAATCTCGAAACCTCGATATCCCGTGACAAGGCCTTGTTCAAATTTCTTCCGAACCTCCTTCGCCACTTAACTTTCGCCTTTCTTTCATCTTTTTCCAGCCTTCCAAATCCATCCTGCTCTCTTCTTCTTTCTCAATTCCTCGCCTTTGATGTCTGTTAGTTTTCTGCCCCCCACCAGCCCTATAGAACCCCCTCAAAAATGTGAGTGGGGGGGGAAGGGGGGGTGGGGGGGCCGTTGGTGTGTTTTT
>JBCCIN010000085.1:0-14180 GCA_039028235.1 Pseudomonadota bacterium | reverse complement strand
TCAGCTCCGGATCATCGCCCGCCTCGCTGATCGACTGCGGCGGCTTCAGATCAAAGGGATCGGTCGCGGCGATACGCCCGGCGAGCATGAAGAAGATCAGGAGAAGAAGGACAATGTTGATCAAAGGCAGGATCGGATCGTGATGCCGCTTTCGAGAACCGGCCGGTCGAAGCGACATCAGCCGGCTCCTTCCGCACGGGCAAAAGTGATATCCGCGGCACCCGCCGCCGCCAGCCGGTCGAGCACGTCGACCAGATCCTGAAGCCGTACACGCTCCGATGTCTTCACGATAAAGCGCCGGTCGGGCGCACCATCGATCAGCCGCTTAAGACGATCGGCGATCTGGTCGAGGGCCAGGGTCTCACCGGAAAGCCGGACCTGACCGTCGCCATGCACCTCGACGAGCACGGCACCAGTGAAGCCCTGGCTTTGACCACTGGCAGCAGGCGGCGGCGTCACGTCGATCGTGCGCCAGTCGGCGAAAGACGAGACCAGCATGAAGAAAACCAAGAGAATGAACACCACGTCGATCAACGGCGTCAGGCTGACCAGGGCGCGTTTCTTGCCGGAGCTAGGCGCTAGGGAGCGGGGCGGGCTGGAGGGCGGCATCGGGAGCGGACTCGGCAGAGGCGATGGCGATTGTCGATGCGATCGCATCCCCGGTGAAGAGGCGGCTGATCAGGCTGTCGAGCTGATGGGCAAAGCTGTCGACGCGTTGTTCGAGAAGGTTCAACACGGCCACGGTCGGGATGGCGACGGCGAGACCGACGGCGGTGGTCAGGAGCGCTTCCCAGATGCCGCCGGAAAGCAGCGACGGATCGATCTGGCTGCCGGCCGCCTCCAATTCGCGAAACGCCTCGATCATGCCAAGTACGGTGCCGAACAGGCCAAGGAGCGGTGCTAGCGAGGCGATCACCTCCAATGTGCGAAAATGCTGGCGAAGTGAGGCGAGATGATCCGCGGCCAGACGCGTTACGTTTTCCCGCGCCACAGACCTGTCCACGTTTGGTGCACGAAACGCGCTCACGGTGCCCGACACGATGTCGACAGCAAGGCCGCGTTCACCGCGCAGCATGCGTTCGCCATCGCCGAAACGCCGTTCATGAAACGCGTCGACAGCGCGGCCGACCGCCTCGGGCACACGCGTTCCGGCGCGTGCGAACTGATAGAGCTTGAGGAGAATGACGGCGAGTGCGATGACCGAGAGAGCCAGCAAGATCGCGACCACGGGACCGCCGAGCTCCAGCCATTGCCGGACCAGCTCGACCACCGACATCACGCCGTCCTCGTAGGACACGCCGTCCTCATAAGATGAAGTCGACATCGGCTGCACGCGAACCGGTCTCGAGCAGCGCCAGACAGCCGTTCCGCTCGCCCGCCTGATCGGCGCATGCGGTCAAACCGTTCAACAGCACCCGGCCAATCCGATCACAAGCCAGATCCGGCATATTAAAAACCTTCACCGCCATCTTCCCAGGCGGTAAGGGCGCGCCTTCCACGGCAACCCGCCGCGCAATGATGCCATCGCCATCGAACATCACCAAATCGAGCTTGAGGCTACCAAAGTCGATCTCGGTCCTGTTCTCGAACACGATATAGGGCTGACAACCGCTGCCGTTCACCTCGAGCTTGTTCAGCTCGACAGCAACCTTGCCACCAGCCGAATCGTCAGCCATCGACGGCGTCGCCATTGCGAAGGCCGATATCAGCAGCAACGACGCTCTCAAAACGCCTCCCAAATTCAGACTCAAGAAAGCCGACGTAGTTGCGAATGCTTCTTAATATTAACTGAGATCCAAGGGGCGTCAATCAAGGTGCAATCATTGAACTGCCTTAGCAGACCCCAAGAGTGACATGGTCGCCCAGCGGGCATCAAGACTCGTCAGCGGGGTCATTGGCAGCGCGTGGACAGGTATGAATGATGATCTCGACCTGATCGATTTCCGTGCCTTCAGGCGGCTTTGGCAGTTTGGTCAGACGGATCTTGTTTTTCGAAGCTTCGATGACCTTTCCTGTGGCCTTATCGACATAACACTCCTGGGATAGCACAGCACCGGAACGCGTGTCCTTGGCCATTTCGATCTCCCGCTGGTCAGGTCAAGGTCGATTGCAAATGTTGAACTGAACTAAGAACGTTCTCCAATACTGTTTGTCACCCTACTGATGTAGATCCAGCGACTAACCGCCATCTTTGATCTGTCCGATCAGTTCTGCTGCGACTTTCTTGGAACGGCCGGGATATCTTATGCCCTCAACAGCATCGATATTCACCGAGGGATCGCCTACAATGATGAAACCCACCATGCCCATGCCGTAGTGCGGCGTACATTTGTAGGCATAGACGCCCTCCGCAGTAACGGTGATCTGGAGGTCTTTGCTGAACTTTCCCTTCCACCCCTCGGCACCATCCGGAATCATGATGCTTTGACTGTTGTGTCCTCTATCGACTGAAATGAAGGTGATGGTATCGCCCGGTTCGGCGACGACGATGGCAGGCTCAAACCACATGCGTTGGCCGTCCGGCCCCTTGTTCAGCATCTGAACTTCGTGATCCGCTGCAAAGGCAAATGGGCTCAGAACAAATGGCAACACCGACAGCACTATCTTGAGCGACTTCACGTTCCATTCCTCCAAAAACAGCTAGCTAGATCTCTTCTGCAGACCAAGTCATGCATCAGCATCGTTAAGCCTGACCGCAAGCGTGCCTTCCGGCTGTGCACCGCTTGACACAGCGTCGGCCATGCGCAGCAGAATCGTCGCTGTTTTCTGCGGGCCTTCATCGTCCAGAATTTTGTTCACCGCCAGGTTCATGAGTGCATTGCCGAAGCAGGGATGCCGCACCAAATCGGGCTCAGCTTCAAGAAGATCCTGCAGCTCACACATCAGACGCTGCAAGTCGGCGATCCGACCACCTTCATCGCGTAATAGTCCTTGGTGATGAAGGCTCGCTAGCTTGTCATCTCGCTGCTGCCCCGACATGGCCTAGACTCCCTCACAAAGCGATGGTCTGCCGAGACGATCAAGGCTTCGGTTGGCTGTTGCGAAGCCAAGAGCAGCGGACTTGCGGTAGAGGTGGATGGCGTGGCAGAGATCGACGGGTACCCCTCGCCCCTCTTCATGAATGAGGGCCAGTCCGAAGAAAGCACGCGCATCATCCTGACCACTGGCTTCCTCAAGGAGGGATCTGGCCATGGCTTCATCCTGCTCGACGCCTTCGCCGCGCAGATACCCGACCGCCAGGTTGACCTTGGCGCCGCTGTGCCCTTGGGCCGCCGCCTTCCGATACCATAGGGCGGCGGCTTCCTTATCCGATCGGCCCCCTTCGCCATTGTCATGCATGATGGCGAGAAAGAACTGCGCCTCGACATAGTCCTGCTCAGCTGCCGCCCGATACCAGCGACGTGCTTCGACCAGATCCTTTTCCATATGCGCGCCCTGATGAAGCATCTGGCCAAGAACAAACTGTGCCGATGCGCTGCCGCCTTCCGCCTTCATGCGAAGGACCTGAACGCTGCTCATGGCATCCTGCTGCGCAGCTCGACCCTCGGGGTAGTCGTGATCCACGGGAGACCCCATGCCATTGGCTGCGGTGAGCATGCAAAGGGCGCAGGCGATGGCGAGAGTCATCAATGACGAAAGAGGCATGAACGACATCCGATAGCTGGTGGCATATCCATATCACTATCCAGGCCTCAATTGTTTTTGCAAGCGATTCTCATTTATCCATTCACATTTCTTGCTATGGCAACCTGGATCTTTTCGTATTTTTATTACAATATTATCTACAAGATGTTGTTTTTATTGAAATTATGGAATCTTCTAAGAAAAACGCTGTCAAAATAGAAATAGAAGCATTCAAAGATAATAGAAATCATTTGCAAAACGGCCTCACCCATTCATTAATGATTGCCAAGCAAGGTCCGAATGACTCATTGGAGGATACCTGGAATGATTCACGTCAGATCACCATTTTCGAGGATACAGACAGTCGCTTGGCAAGCAGCCTGGCTTGTTGGTCTCGGCATCACTCTGGGGATGGCGGCCGCGGCTGTCGCCGAGCCAATCGAGGTGACCGACATCGCCGGGCGCACCGTGTCCGTAGAGAAGGGCGTGCAGCGCGTCATTCTCGGTGAAGGCCGGATGATGTACTCGGTCGCGGTGCTCGATCGGGAGGAGCCGTTCAAGCGCATCGTCGGCTGGAAAGATGATTTAATTCAATATGATCCGGACGCTTTCCGAAAGTTCAGGGATGCGTTCCCGGGCAAGACCGACGAGATCACCAACTACGGCAGCCCCTACTCCGGCGAGTTCAGCGTCGAGAGCGCCATCACCCAGGAGGCTGATCTTGTCATTCTGGACTACGGCAATCTCTTCAACGCCGAAGAGTCCGGTATTCTCGATCGGCTGGACAAGGCCGGCATCCCCGCCGTGTTCATCGATTTCCGCGAGCGCCCGCTGCAGAACACCGTGCCCAGTCTTCTATTGCTCGGCAAGGTCTTCGATCGTGAGGCCGAGGCTGCGGAATTCATCGATTTCTATATGCAGCAGATGCGAGTCGTTACGAACCGCGTTAAGGATATACCGACGGAAGAGCGCCCGCTCGTTTTCATCGAGAACGCCGCCGGATGGTTCGAGGAAGGCGATTGCTGCAACACGTTCGGCGGCGCCAATCTCGGCAAGATGGTCGATGAGGCCGGCGGCGCGAATTGGGGGACCAAGAAGTTCCCGGGCTATCGCGGCGAGGCCAGCTTCGAAGCGATCATCGCCGACGATCCTGATGTGATCATCGGCACCGGCGCCAACTGGTCCGAAGCGCGTCCCGAGGTCAAGGCGGTGCTGCTGGGTTACGAGGCCGAACCCGAAGCCGTCCAGACCCGCCTCGGCGCACTGGCTGATCGCAAAGGCTTTTCAAGCATGCGCGCCGTCGAAACCAAGCGATTCTACAGCATCTATCATCAGTTCTACAACAGCCCCTACCACTTCGTGGCGCTGCAGACCTTCGCCAAGTGGTTCCACCCGGATCTGTTCGAGGACGTCGATGCTGTCGCCAACTTCAAGGAACTGCACGATCGTTTCTTGCCGATCGAGTTCAGCGGCGTGTTCTGGGCGAGCCTCGAATAGGCTGGCAGTATGACCGACCTGGCTTCACCTGAAGTCACGACAGCAGCCGGTTCGGGCAAGCGTTTCCAGGCGCGCTCGAACCGGCGTTATCTTTTCCTTGCCATCATCGGCGCGATCCTCGCCGCTTCCATCCTGGTCGACATGACCACAGGCCCCGGCAATCTCACCGTCGGCACCGTCGTCGAGACGATCTTCGACAGCCAGGCGCACGGCGTGCCGATGGAGGTCATCGTCTGGGACATTCGCTTGCCGATAGCGCTGATGGCGGTTCTGATCGGCGCCATGCTGGGGGCGGCCGGTGCCCAGATGCAGACCATCTTGAACAACCCGCTGGCTGATCCCTTCACCCTCGGCATCTCCTCGGCCGCGAGCTTCGGTGCTGCCGTCGCCATCGTTTTTAAGATCAACCTCATTCCGATTGCCGGCCCGTTTCTGGTCACCGCAAACGCCTTCGTTCTCGCTCTGTCGACATCTTTCGTCATTTACGCCTTCACGTTTCTAAGGGGCGTGACCTCGGAGACCATGGTGCTGGTCGGCATCGCGCTGATGTTCACCTTCGCCGCCCTGCTCTCTCTCTTGGAATATAGAGCGACCCAGGTCCAACTCTCGCAGATCGTCTTTTGGATGATGGGGTCCTTGTCCCGCGCAAGCTGGACCAAAATCAGCGCCTGCCTGGCGATTCTCGCCGTGACGCTTCCGCTCTTCGTCTGGCGCATGTGGTCGCTTACCGCCCTTCGTATGGGCGACGACAAGGCGGCGAGCCTCGGCGTCAACGTCAAGCGCATCCGGGTCGAGATGCTGATCGCCATCTCGCTGCTCGCTTCCACCGCCGTCGCCTTTGTCGGTACGGTCGCCTTCGTCGGATTGGTGGGACCGCATATCGCACGCATGGTGGTCGGCGAGGACCAGCGCTTCTTCCTGCCGTTCTCCATGCTGGCGTCCGCCCTGATCATGTCGGTCACCTCGATCGTCAGCAAGACGATCACACCCGGCATCATCTACCCGATCGGCATCATCACCTCGCTGATCGGCATCCCCTTCTTCGTAAGCCTGATCCTCGCGACCCGGCGGGCGAACTGGCGATGAGTCTTTCCGTACAAGGCCTCACCTTCGCCTACGCCAAAGGCAGACCCGTCCTCCACGATATCCATGTTGACATCGACCCCGACGACCGCCTGATTGCCCTGATCGGCCCCAACGCCGCCGGCAAGTCGACTCTCTTTCGCTGTATCGCCGGCATGCTCAGCCCAGCCGCAGGCACGGTGTTTCTCGACGACCGGGATCTGGCGACAAGCGGCCGCCGTGAGTGGTCAAATCGCATCTGCTACATGCCACAGAGCACCGCGAGCACGGCCGCCCTAACCGTCTTCGACGTCGTTCTGATCGCACGAAAACATCTTCACGGATGGCGGATTGCGACCGGCGACATCGAGACAACCGAAGCCCTCCTCGCCAGGCTCGGCATCGAGCACCTGGCCGACGCTTACGTCGGCGATCTTTCCGGTGGTCAGCAACAGATGGTGTCCATCGCCCAGGCTTTGGTGCGCAACCCTGACATCTTTCTGCTGGACGAGCCGACCAGCGCCCTCGATCTCAAGAATCAGCTCGAGATCATGTCGGTCATTCGTGCCGCCACCACCGAGCGCAGCATCACCACCATCGTCGCCCTCCACGACCTCAATCTCGCCGCCCGCTTTGCCGACAGATTCATCCTCCTTTGCGAAGGTCAGGTGGTCGAGACCGGAACGCCTGCGGATATCCTTCGATCTAAAGCGGTCGAAGCAACTTATGGCGTCAAGCTCGAACTCTTCGACAGTGCCGACGGCAGCCTCGTCGTCTCCGCAACGGTATGACGACAGCATGAACATCTCCATTTCAGGCTTCGCCGGTCTGGTGTTCGCCACTCTTCTTGTGATGTCGGGATTAGCCATTGCCGGCGAAACCCACATCGTCGAGATGCGCAACGCCAATCCCGATGATCCCACCGAAGCCAACGTGTTCACGCCACCTATCCTGAAGATCGAGACCGGCGACAGCGTCCTCTTCAAGGTGATCGACAAGGGACACAACAGCGCTTCCAAACGTGGCATGATCCCTGACGGTGCCGAGCCTTGGAACGGCGGCATGGACGAGGAGGTCGAGATCACCTTCACCGTCGAAGGCACCTACGGCTACATCTGCCTTCCCCACTATCAGATGGGCATGGTCGGTCTCATTCTCGTCGGCGACTACTCGGTCAATTTGGATGAGGCGAAGAAAGTCCGGCAGCGGGGTGGAGCCGCCAAGGCCTTCAAAGAACTCTTCGAACAGCTGTGAGCGTCTTGAGCCGAGCCCTTCTGCAGGCAAGCCGGGCTGGCTAAGCACCCGAGATCGGCTGGGCTTGATCCTCGCGGTTGCTCAACAAACCAACCACCAGCATGCGTCATGAAACTCAGGCAAGGCTTCAAGCAGGCGTTGACGTGGATCAAGGCACGAAAGCCGCTTGGATAAGAGATTGAAGGCCAAACTCCTTGGTCGAGGATCGCACACACATGGCTGACAGCCCCCCTGCCTCACTCGCCGGCAGACATCTCAATTGGTCGTCGCCGTTGGATGTTGCAGTCAATCTGCCCACGCGTCTAGCGCCCAGGGCGTTGATCAAGTCACCGACCTATCAGCGACAGCAGCGACCAACATGTTCCACTTCGAGCCCGATCTGGTGCGTTTGGCGGCTGGGGATCAGATCGTCTTTCTAAATACCCGAGGCGACCATACCGTGCATTCCGTTCCACAGTTTTCGCCTAGCGAATTGGAGCCCATCAAGATCTCTTACAAACGAGAGGCTTCGGTGAGCTTCCCCTCCGATGGCGTTTATGTCTTTCGTTGCCGTCGCCACGGGCAGTACGGCATGGTTATGCCGGTCGTTGCCGGCAAAGGTGGCGACCTTGATGCCGTATCCGAGCAAATCGAGACCATGCGCGCAAGCGACCGGGAGAAAGGAGCGGTCGCAGCGCTTTTCTCGCGATATCGAGAGAGCACCTGAACAGGGCTCACGCCCGTCATCAAAGGGTGAAGCCAGATGGATGTGGGAAACAGACTGACGCCCAGGACCAGATGGCAAATCAATGTGCGATAGCTTAGCTAGCTGCGTCTGGATCGTTCAGAATGCCTGCACTTGCGTCTGCAGGAACTGCCATTCTTTATCCATCCCCAGAAGCTTCAGACATTTCCTTCGATCCGCCAACTCAGCGGCTTTGATTTCATAATGAATTTGCCTATCAGCGGCATTTGTTTAGAACCTTTCTAAATTCGCAGATTAGATTCAACCATTCACGCAAAGAAGCCTGGTACTGGGCAACGTCGTGACAGCCCTTGAGCCGAACGCCAAGCAGGAACTGATCGAGGGCTTGACCCAGGCCGTGGCCGAGACGGCGATTGAGACGCTTAAGACTCAGACCTATCACTGAAATGTCGAGAGGATCGGCTTCAGTCCTCTGCATGAGCTGTTCCCGACGATGTACGAGGATCATTTCGTAGCGCAGGACGATTTGGCCGAACGGATCAAGGCGCTCGACGCCCATGCCGAGGGCCGCTATGCCGAGTTTCTCCGCCGCTCCGCCATTGAAGAATGCGACGGCAAGATCGATGCAAAGGCGATGATCAGGAACCTGCAGCTTGATCAGGAAATGCTTTCAGCCACGTTTACCGCACTCGCCGCTGTCGCCGAGAAGCATGGAGACGTCGTGACCAACGACATGGCGATCGAGCGTGCCCAGGTCCATGACAAGTTCGCCTGGATGCTTCGTTCCCATCTACGCTAGTGGCGACAGCGCTGGGCGTCACTGTTCGCGCCCGGAGCGCTCCAGCACTGTAGACACCACGCTTAGCAATCAGGCTGGAGGCATGTCTCAGATGTGACGCAACCGTCTTCACCTAACGGACAAAAGGATTCGTGCGGGCGTTTAGTCAAAAGGCCGCGAGCGGCTTGAAGGTATCGTCGAGGGCTATCTGGACCGTGACCTAAGCGCGGTCTGGTATTTCGTCACCAGCGACCAGATTCGCCGGAGACTTACTTCGATCATCGACGGTGAGCGCCTGTTCAAGATCAAGCCGTGGCAGCCGCGCTCATGAGCGTCAGCGCCAAGAATAACGAGCAGCTCATGGCCGTGATGGCGGTGCTTTGGATTGTCGGCTCCATGGCGATGCTTGGGCCGGTGGGGCTGACGGCCGCCACGATCGTCTTTTTCGCCGCCATGCTTTTCGGCCTGCATCTGGCAGGCGGCATTATGATCAGCGCCGCCGGGGCCGGGCTGGGTCTCGTCCTGTGGCGCAGTCAAGGCTGGTTCACTGACCCGCTGCATGCCATGGCAGAGATCTACCGCGACTATCTGTTCGCAGGCCTTCGCTGGGATACCGAAGGTCTCTTTCAGCTCTTTGGCCAGATGGTCTGGCATCGCCCTGCTTGGTCGTTCTTCGCGCCACTCGGTATCGCCGCCGGCGGCCTCTATTGGACGGCATGGACACTCTTCACCAAGAGCCCGCTCAAGCAGGTTGCCCATGGCCGAGCTGCCAGCATGCGATCGATCAGCCTCCGAGCGCACATCAAGCGCTCTCTTGCCAACCGCCGGCCGGCTGCGATCGACGGCGGCAGCCTGATCGGCGTGGACCAGACAAATGGCAAGCCGGTGCATCTGACCGATGCGGACGGCAAGCAGCATACGCTGGTGCTCGGCACCATCGGTAGCGGCAAGACAGTCGCCATCTTGAACGTCGTCGAAAGCGCCATTCAACGACAGCTCCCCATGGTCTATGTCGATGGCAAGGGTGACTATGCTCTGGCGCAGCGCGTGATCGCTTATGCGACAGCACAGGGCCGGCCCGCTTATCTCTTCGCCATGAACGGCGACAGCTGTCTCTACAACCCGTTAGCCGATGGCGGCTTCTCATCGAAGAAGGACCGGATCATCGGCCTTCGCGAATGGTCCGAGGACCATTATCTGAAGCTCGCCGAAGGCTACATGCAAACCGTCTTCAAGGTACTGGACGCCTGCAACGTTCACACCGACCTCGCTTCGGCGAGCAGTTACATGAGCACGGCAGCCGCCCCGCCTTCAAACCGATCCAGCTGCTACGAGATTGGTTGGTGCATGGAGTTCAACAGCGTCGCCGCGGCGGTCAGCAGTTGCATATCTCGCCCAGGCATCCATGAGCTGTCGACGTTTCTCGAATAGATCGCCGCGCCGATAGGCGGCTTCGGTCTTGTCTCTAATTGTGTGAGCGAGCGCCATCTCACAGACATCGCGAGGATAATTCGTTTGCTCTGCCGCCCAGTCTCGAAACGCTGATCGAAATCCGTGGCCTGTTACCTTCAATCCCATCCGGCGAAGTGTCATCAAGAACGACATGTTGCTCAGAGACTTCCCGCGAGATTGGCCAGGAAAGATGTAGCCACACTCATCGCTGAACAACTTGGCATTTTGTAGGATCTCGACGCAGCGAGACGTTAAGGGAACTCGGTGCTCTCTCCCAGTCTTCATACGCTCGGCCGGTACTGTCCAAACGTCGCCGTCGATCTCGTCCCAGCGCGCACTCAGCACCTCTCCAGTGCGAGTAGCTGTCAGAATTGTGAACTCGAAAGCGAGCTTGACGATTTCGCCAGCATTGCTGTCCCGAAGTTGTCTCATGAAGCCTGCCACCTCGGCGTAGGGAAGCGCTGCATGATGACCATCTTTCTTTGGCTGTTTCGGCAGGGCCTTGGCAATACCCTCAATCGGATTCTCGCCTGATCGGAAATGATTTGCTCGGCAACAGTCCAAAACTGTCTTGACACGTTGACGTACGCGCCGCCCCGTTTCTGGCTTTGCCAGCCAGATTGGAGATAGCACTCTAAGGAGGTCTGCACTGTCGATCTGATCGACCCGACGGTTACCGATAATCGGAAAGGCATAGTCCCGGAGTGTATTGATCCATTGCTGGCCATGTTTGGCATTCTTCCAAGCCGGCGCGTGCTCTTCGTGCACCTTTTGAGCGGCTTCCTGGAAGTTTGGCACGACCGTCCTGGCTTTGCGCCGCTCGGCCAACGGATCGCCTCCGGCCTTCGCAATCTTGCGCATGACCAGAGCCGCCTCGCGTGCTTCGGCGAGTGACACGACGGATTAACCACCGAGGCCGATATGACATCGCCGCCCCTGAACCATCGTCCGCAAGAACCAGCGCTTTGCACCCGAGGGGTCAACTTCCAAGTAAAGTCCGCCACCATCGGCATAGCGACCAGGCTTGCTGATGGCTCGGACTTTGGCGGCCGACAGCGCCTTATCAGGATGCCCACCAAGATGTCCGAGGCTCTTGCACCTATTGGACCAACATGACGCTGCGACACTTAAGCTACGTCAGCACAAGTATCGCGTAGCTAACACAGCCTCTAGCAATGGCCGGCGATATCGTCGACGGGCTCGATCGTGAGGATGAAACTAGTGCCGCCTGGTTTCTCCGGCGATGCCGGTCGATAGACCACGCCGGGCGGCTGGCGATCTGGCCAGAGTAGGCCCCGGAGCAAGAGTACGTCCCCACGTGGCAAAGAAGTGAGACGCGTGGGCGGTTCAGTGCCTTCCGGGACGCCGGCCTGCAGGCCGTGACCTCTATAGCAACAGACCAGCTGAGCGCGGCCCTGTGGTTGGTCAAAGGGTAACAGTGTTTCCTCTGCCTGTGCTTTCAGCCTGATCCGAAGCGTCTCTCCGGGGATCAGGGCGGTCAGGAGCCGAGCGAGATGGGCCACGTCTTTGGCGAAGCGGTTTGTGTCGTCGACTTCTGGGAGCTTGGCTGCCTGTGCCGCAGCCCATACGGCCTTCTCGACGTCCTCCATGGCGACGATCGTCTTGAGCACCGGCAATTGGTCCGGCGGCTGCCGGTCGAGCCAGGTCTGCAGCCGATCGGAAAGCGTGCGCTGCCAGACAGCGAGCGCAACGCCCTTCATACCGAGTGTTTTGAGAACACCCTCATCGTCCGACCAATTAACTCCGGTTGCAGGGCCTGAGACCGGCTCCTGGGAAGGATACGGCAGCGTCATGAGCCAAGTGCCGCCATGATGGCACCGACATTGTGGCGTAACATGTCGAGAGAGTTCGCAGCAGGCCGGCGATGCTCGCCATAACCGCGATCAGCAGTCGACGGCGCGATGTCCAAGATCACACCTTGGGCTTCGAGGTGATGGTGAAAGGGGGGATAGGACAAGGGCGCACTCCAGGCGCGATCGCTCTCTTCTTGTTATGTTATAATATTGCATATAATTTGATGCAACGTACGAATAGGTGCGAACTCCTCCAAATTCCTTCAGTTGATGGTTGTGATCCCTGTGCTTTTGGTCGACGAACTTGATGCTAAATCGCGACTCAGCCTACGGTGACAACATAACGCCACGGAAACAATCACCAGCGATTTGCGTTTGATGAAGGCAGCTGACACACCATTTCAGTCGACATCTGCGTCTTCGAGCCGACGTCAATCTATTGTGCGGTTGCCGACAGCAGCAGCTGGAAGGGTACTCGCCCTCGGATCGACGCGCTGCGAGCAGATTGGCCTCCGATTGACGCTCTTTCGGTGCGATCCGCCGGACGTGCCGGCGTCGGAGCAAAAGCCGCTCGGCGTCTATGGCATCGCCGGGCACCTCGGAACGCGGCTGCAACGACGCGGAGAACCCAAAATAGCCTATCGCGGTCTTGATTCTCTTGTCACCACCGGCTTGGTAACAAGGCTGGAGAGCCGGAATGCCTATGTTCTCTGCGCACATCCGGCCAAGAGTGCTCACCGATGACGCGACAGCGCGCCAAATCGAGCGATCTCGTTCCCGTGACGATCCTCACAGGTTTTCTTGGAAGCGGCAAGACAACGCTGCTCGCCAAGATGCTACGTCATCCCGCCATGAAGCAGACCGCCGTCATCATCAACGAGTTCGGCGAAATCGGCCTGGATCACGAGCTCATCGAGACCAGCGACGAGACCGATGTCACCCTCATGGGCGGCTGTCTTTGCTGCACGGTTAAAGGCGATTTGATCGACACCATGCAGCGGCTCCATGTCAGGCGTGACGTGGGCGAGGTGCCGCGTTTCGAACGACTGGTGATCGAGACCACCGGCCTTGCCGATCCGGCGCCGGTCCTCCAGTCGATTATGGCCGATCGACAGCTTGAGCGCTGCTACCGCCTGGACGGCGTCGTGACCCTGGTCGATGCGGTCAACGGTCTGGACACGTTCGATCGACACCTGGAGGCCACAAAGCAGGCAGCGGTCGCTGATCGCCTCGTCGTCACCAAAACGGACGTCGCGTCATCGGATAACGCGAATGCCCTCAAAGCGAAACTGATCGATCTCAATCCTGCTGCGCGCATCTTGGAGGCGGACCACGGCGACGTGTCGCCTGAACTTCTGCTCGATGCCGGGATCTTCGATTCGACCAGCAAGTTACCGGATGTGGAACGCTGGCTGAACGAGGAGGCCTACGCGCACCACCACCATGATCACGACGGTCATGGCGATCATCACCATCACGACGTCAATCGGCATGACGAGCACATCAGGGCCTTCTGCATCCGCCATGATCAGCCCATACCGAGTGCCAAAGCGGGTTTCTTTCTCGATGTCCTGATGTCGGAGCGGGGCTCGGATCTCCTTCGCGTCAAAGGGCTCATCAACATCGTGGAGCAGTCTGAGACACCGATGGTGATTCACGGCGTCCAGCACGTGATCCACGCGCCGGCCTATCTCGATAGCTGGCCGTCGGAGGACCGTGACAGCCGATTGGTGTTCATCGTCAAGGACATCACGAAAGAGCAGATCGAGCGTCTGCTCAAGGTTCTTCTCGACGACCGCCCCTATCACGAAATCGCCGAGGCTGTGCCAAAGAAAAGCCCTGGGCGAAATGAGGCGGGATGACAAGGCGCTGGCAGCTTTACGATAGAGCCAATTTAGCATAAGCCTGTATTCAATATGTTATAATGTAACGCAAACTCTCCGGGAGTGAACGAGGATGCTATCGCGGAAAACCGGGCTGATTGCCTTGCTGTCAGCATTCATGATTGGCGGTG